>CAZWWC010000245.1:3200-6951 GCA_964637625.1 uncultured Planctomycetaceae bacterium | reverse complement strand
CACATCTCGGCCAGGTTTGCGCCCTTGCCGCCCAGCAGATTGCGCTCCTGCGCGTTGCCATCGGTTCCACCGGGGCCAAAAAGATAAACGTACTTCGCCATGTCTAGTTCCTTCATAATCTTTCAAAAAATGGGGCACTTCATTGAAAACTCGCCGGCTGCCGGGGCTCGGCACCGCAGGCACGCCGCGGCAGAAGATACCCTAGTCTGTCTGTCCGGCGGAGTTGGCAGAGACGAAACATACGAATCTAACAGGCCCATCTCCCACCGTCAAGGAATCCCCCTTGCCGGCCGGGGTTGGTCGAGACTCGGGAGGGCGAAGCTCCCGCTGAGCCGCCGGTCAGCCGTAGGTCAGCGGGTAGCACCGATGATTTTCCGCCAATGACGCTGTCTCTGCCGTTGGGCATGTTCGGAAAATCGTCGGTGTGCCGTAGCCTTGGCAAAGGCACAAGAGGCTAGAGAAGCCATCTCAAATTTGAAACCGGGGGTGCCTGGGCCATAGCGAAGCGGTGGCCCAGACTCTGAAAAGCCGGGCCTTCGCTTCGCTCATTCCCGGGCACCCAGCAATATCCTCTAGTTTTGAAATGCTCTCTGGACCCATTCCGCGGAATCATCGGTGCTACCCGGCCGTAGGTCAGGCTCTGCCTGACAGAGACTGACTCAACGGTGTGTCAGGCACAGCCTGACCTACGTGTTACAAGCCCGTTACAAACCAAAGGGGTCTTTCGGTGTCTAATGAGTAACGAACCATCCAACATCTTCTTTTGGCAATTGGAGGACCTGTCATGAGACGTCACGGACTCATTGGGCGGATGTGTGTTCTGGTTTGGGCAGCCCTGCCCGCCGCCGGCCTGGCTCAGTCCACGATGCACGTGCATCATCATTATCACCCTGCTCGGCCGCTGGCGGCCAACCTGGTTATTCCCCAGAGCCGAGCGTTCACGTCCAGCGGCGCTCGCACGTCGGCGGTGGTCCGGATCGAGCGCGTAACGGCGACGGTCTCGATCATCGAGGGGGTTGCGACCACGACGCTCGACATTGACTTGCGCAACCCAACCAACCGCCGGCTCGAAGCCGAGGTCATTCTGCCGGTACCCGACGGCGCGACCGTCCGCGGATTCGACTTCCAGGGCAACGGCCCCGAACCCAGCGCCCAACTGTTGCCCAAGGACGAAGCCCGACGGATCTACGATTCGATCGTGGCGAAGATTCGCGATCCGGCGCTGTTGGAATTCATCGGCTACAACCTGATTCGCTCCAGCGTGTTTCCGGTCGAAGCGGGCGGCACGCAAAAACTCCGCCTGACCTACGAGCACATCTGTCCGGCGGATGGGCATCGCATCGACTACGTCTTACCGCGGAGCGAATCGCTCGACTACCGGGTGCCGTGGGACATCCGCGTCGTGATTCGATCGAAGCGGACCCTGGCCACCGTCTACTCGCCCAGCCACCCGATCGACGTCCGGTTTGTCGAGAAAGGGCGGCGCGGCCGAGTCACGCTTCGCAAGGGCGTCGACGTGGAGCCGGGCTCCTTCCGCCTTTCGTTGTTGCGTGCCCAAGACCAGAACGTCGCGGCGACGCTCTTGGCCTATCCCGATCCCAAGATCGGCGGCGGCTACTTTCTGCTGCTGGGCGGTGTGCCCAATCGAACCCCCGGCAACGCGCCCAAGATCAAACGCGAGGTCACGCTCGTGCTCGATCGATCCGGTTCGATGGCCGGCGAGAAGCTCCGGCAGGTCCGCCGCGCGGCCATGCAAATCATCGCGGGTCTTGAGCCGGGCGAATCGTTCAACATCATCGTCTACAACGAGTCGGTCGATCTGTTTTCGTCGCGGCCCGTGGTCAAGAACGAATCGAACGCGATCGCGGCCGGGGAGTATCTTCAAAGCATCCTGGCGCGAGGCGGGACGAACATTCACGACGCACTGGTCGAGGCCCTCACCCAGAAGCCGACCCGCGCTGCGCTCCCCCTGGTCCTGTTTCTGACCGACGGACGGCCCACGATCGGCCAAACCGACGAGAAGACCATTCGCGAAGCGGCCGAGGCCGCGAATCACTATCACAAGCGGGTGTTCACGTTTGGCGTCGGTCTGGACGTCAATTCGCCCCTGCTGGAAAACCTTGCCTATCAGACCCGTGCCACGGCCACGTTCGTCTTGCCCACCGAAGACGTCGAACCGAAGGTCGCCGGCGTTTTCAGGCGTCTTACCGGGCCGATTTTCGCCGATCCGGAGTTGACGGTGCTCGACGCCGATGGAGAGCCGGCCACCCGGCGGGTCCGCGACCTGGTGCCGGCACACCTGCGCGACGTCTTCGACGGCGATCAATTCATCGTCGTCGGCCAATACCTGGGCCGAAGCCCGATCACGTTTCAGTTGACCGGCAATTACCTGGGTCAACCACGTACGTTCCGGTTTCATTTCAACCTCGACAAGTCCACGTCGCGAAACAGCTTCGTGCGGCGGCTCTGGGCACAACGCAAGATCGCCGTGCTGATCGACGCCATCCGCTCCAGCGGCGCCGACCCGAGGGTGGTCGCGGCCGGCCGCGCCGATCCCAAGGTCAAAGAACTCATCGACGAGGTCGTGCGCCTGTCGACCGAGTTCGGCATCTTGACCGAGTACACCGCGTTTTTGGCCCGTGAAGGAACCAACCTGACCCGGCGCGAGGAAGTGGCCGAGACGGCCTGGCACAACTTCAACACCCGCGCGCAACTGACCCGATCCGGCCTGGGGTCGGTCAACCAAGAGATGAATTCGGCAAGCCAGAAGGCGGCCAGCCACCTGAACCATCACAACCGCTACTTGGATGCCAACATGAATCGCGTGCAAATCGCCACGGTCCAACAAGTGGCCGACCGCGCCTTCTACCGCAAGGGCAACCGATGGGTCGACAGCCGTATCGTCGACCACTCCGAGCAGGCCCGACCACAGCGCGTGGTCGAGTTCGGCTCCGAGGCGTTCATGCAACTGGCCCAACGGCTGGCCGGCGAAAATCGGCAAGGGTCCATCATGATGCAAGGCGAGATCATGCTCGTGGTCGACGGCCAGCGCGTGCTTGTGCGGAACCACGATTGATCTCATGGATACCAACAACCCGTTCACAATAAAGGAGAAGCACCGGCTTGATTCATCTGGGGCAGCGCTGCGCTATGCCCCAGCCACCCTTCACTACGTCCATCACCACTTTCACAAGGAGCTTCGATCATGTTACACTACATCCTCCGAATCATCGTCATTGTCTCGATGATTGCCATCGGCGCTAGCGTCCAAGCCAAGACACGACCAAGTGCCGGCGAGTTGCCCTCGGCGCCGGCTGCCGCGCCCGAGCGGCCCGTGGCGGAAACCGACCGGCCACGAATCCAGATCGCCATCCTGCTGGACAACTCCGGGTCCATGAGCGGATTGATCGAGCAGGCCAAGAGCGAGCTGTGGCGGGTCGTGAACGAATTGACCACGGCCAGGCACAGCGGCAAGCAACCTCGGCTTCAGGTGGCGCTTTACACCTACGGCGATCCTCCGCCCAAGCAACTCTGCCCGCTGACCGACGACTTGGACAAAGTCTCCGAGGCGCTTTTCGCCGTCTCGATCTACGGCGGCAGCGAGCATTGTGGGCAGGTCATCCAAACGGCAACCCAAAAACTGGCGTGGAGCACCGACCCGAACGATCTGAAGTTGATCTTCATCGCGGGCAACGAACCGTTCAGCCAAGGGCCGGTCGACTATCGCGAGGCCTGCAAGAAGGCCATCGCC
>CAZWWC010000245.1:0-3100 GCA_964637625.1 uncultured Planctomycetaceae bacterium | reverse complement strand
TCGGCAAGCAGCGCCGTCCAACGGGCCGTCTCCAAGGCCAATGCCTATTATCGAAACAGCCGATGGGATCTGGTCGACGCCGTCAGCGACGGTACGGCCGCATTGTCCAAGATCAAGGACAAGGATCTGCCTGAAAACATGCGACAAATGAGTCCCAAGCAAAGGCAGGAATACGTCAAGCAGCAGGCCGCGAAACGCAAACAAGTCCAAAAGCAGATCAACGACCTGAACACCGCGCGGACCAAGTACGTCGCGGCCAAACGCAAGGAGACGACCACCGGTTCCGGCAAGAGAACTCTCGATCAGGCGCTCGGCGAGGCGATTCGCGCCCAGGCGTCGGCGAGAAACTTCAAGTTCAAGACGGCGGCCGACAAGTGATAGCAAACCGGTCGAAAGTGCTTTGTAGAAAACCTGCCCATCGGGTGCCTGGGCCATAGCGAAGCGGTGGCCCAGATGGCCGAAAACCGGGCCCTTCCCGGCGCGCCGGGACTCGTTCCCGGGCACCCCTGGGATGCAACGGGGTTTTCGACAGAGCAGGTCGAAAGCCATTCCAACGCGCGGGTGCCACTGCTGGCTCGCCCAGCAGTGTTTCGCACGTTCGGGTGGCACGCCCCGAGTCCCGGCGCGCCGGGACGAAGGGCGTGGGCAACGCAATCAAAGTTCCGGGCACACCATCAGAGTTGCCGAGCTCCGGAACTCCTCCAGAAACCGCCGTCGCCCGCGTCAAACGGATGGGTCAAGAAAACCTCTTTCGTGTTTTCGACCTTTCGTGCTTTCGTGATAAAAAAGAAAGATCATCACGAAATGTCGAAAGAACGAAAGCACGAAATGACCCGGGTTGGAGCCATTCCGCATAGCCGCACCAGCACCGGGTGCCATGCTCATCCCGGCGCGCCGGGACGACGAGCGTGGCCATGGTACCCGCACTCGGAAAAGAAGCCTGCCCGTATCCTGAGACGACAGAAACCGAGACCAAAACGAGTCTCAATGAGATAATTATGCATGGTGTTCCCCGAGTTCCTCCATGAATGTCAGCCACTCGTTGAAGTGTGGGCACTCGTCTCGCATCAGTTCAATCGTGATTTTCTTCGACGCCAGTATTCCATGGAATGGTTTGCGATACCCAGGGTAAAGGCCGCCGATTCGTTTCGATGGAGCGGTCGTTGGGTCATCGTTGATTTCTTCGGGTGTGTTGAACTCTTCACGGATGGAACGCAAATCCCTTTCAGAGCGTCGGTCACGCATTACTTGGCTCAAAGCTGACGGCTCCGAGAAGAGCAATGCTTCGAATTCGTGCATTTGCACATAGGGGAACAGTCTCCGCTCATCGACATCATCGAGAGTGACCAAAACCTCCTTCTTGATCGCTCGCTCAACACACAGGGCCTTCTTGTCATGCTCTAACTGTCCTGCTCTTCTTCTGCCCGGCCATGCTTCTGGCATCCCGTAGAAATCAAACATCGTCGTCACATAGGTATCAGATTCCTGTTTGAGCAGGCTCAAGATGTCGTTTTGGGCTTTTCCGAATGAAGTGGCACCACCTTTGTGTCCCGGCTTCCCGACAAGCCGGGCTGACAGCATGACGCCTTTCAATCCGAGCCATGGTGCCAGAACGTCACGAACAAAGGTCCGCTCGGTCTGCCCTTCGACGACGGCGATTACCCTATTCATGCGAAGGGCCTCCACCGTAAACGTTCTTCTGCCACAGATCGGCGAGGGTGTAGTCTTCCGTCATCCAGTCTTGGAGTTCATCGACGCTGAGCCTACGAAACAGCGACTCGCCCTCGTTACGCTCGACGACAACTATGTGTTCCGGCTCAAAGGCGTTGAGTAATGGGGCCGACTGAGTGGACACAATGACTTGCGTTCGTTCTTGTGCCTGTAAAATGAGATTAGCCAGCACATCAAGGGCATAGGGATGCAGGCCCAGTTCTGGCTCATCAATGAGAATCGTCGCCGGTGGATCGGGCTGAAGAAGTGCGGTTGTGAGTGCGATGAATCGCAGTGTTCCGTCTGACAGTTGGCTGGGGAGAAATGGAAAATCACTCCCCTTCTGATTCCATTCGAGTTGCAGCGCTTCGTCGTCCTTCTGTTTTTTCGGCTTCAGCCTGAAGTCATCAAAGAATGGGGCCACAAGCCGCACTGTCTCACGTATCAGGTCGTAGGTGTCTTCTTCCTCCTCCTTGAGCCAGTACAAGAACGGTGCGAGATTCGCCCCATCAGGCCGCAGTCGATCCGTGTCACGTATCGAACATGTGCGCCGCAATGCAGCAGTCTCGCTTGTGTCGTGGAAGTGGTAAACCACCCAACTGGAAACCGCTGAATAGATGTGATCGCTGATCGCCTTGTTGTGAGTGTCCTTGTCGATCTGCTCCTTCAGGATTGACTCACTTTGGCCTGATCCAATCGAACGATTGACATCCAGAGTGCGACCCGGCGTGCCCTCGTACCTGATACGTTCACTGCCGAACATGAATCGATTGTCGTTGGTTGGCTCCAGAACGATTTTGTAGCCATTGACGCCGAATTCGAGATCGGCCTCGATCTGGTCCGTCACCTTTGGACCGAGGTATAGGTGTGTGTCGGCTCCACCGGCCCTATTGATAGCCTTCGCCAGCCTGCCATCAACCAGTTCACGCAGAAGCCTGAAAAAGCTGACAAAGTTCGTCTTTCCGCAACCGTTTGCACCGATCAAGACATTGACTGGCTCGAGTTCAAAGCCTTCAAGGGATCGTATCGACTTGAACCCCTTGAGAGTAATTTTGTCGATTGGCCTTCCCATGATTACACATCCTTCACGTTGAACATGAATCGATGAAATTCCTCCTCAATCAACCCGACCTTCCATGTTTGGTCCGGGCGACCGAGGTTTTCGAGGTTGTTATCGCCATTGACGTACACCAGGTCGTATTCCAGATCTCGTGTGCTGTAGCCTTGCTTCTCGGAATTGCAGGTCGGAATTCCGGAATTCGGACACCATACATAACTCTGAATAGAAATACCGGGTATCACAGTCACGTCGGGCAACTTCCGGCCCGTGCTCGACGGGTTCCAAAGCACTGCTGGGCAAGCCAGCAGTGGCACCCAACCAGAAAACTAG
>CAZWWC010000244.1:0-6987 GCA_964637625.1 uncultured Planctomycetaceae bacterium | reverse complement strand
CCATGGCACCCAACTCGTGCCTGACACTTGAGGGTAGACGGACTAATAGGTCAGGCCATGCCTGACGCGCGATTGCGGAATAACCCAGGTTCAAGAACCTGTGCCATCCGCTCCTCTAGTCGAACATGTCCGATTCCCCGGCCCAATCGAGGATCTGCCGGCGCGCCTCGTCGAGTGCAAGAACAACCTGGGGCATTTTGAGTTCCTGGTGCTCGTCCGTATCGACGTCGTCTTCGTCGGTCCGCCCGTCGGCGCGGTGACGTTCGGCCTCCTCTTCGAGCGATTCGAGCCACTCGGGCACGAGGAAGCCCGCGCCGGACGGCTTGCGGGTCAACAGTCGCATTTCGACGTCGAGTTGCCTGAACGCAAGCGGCTCCTGGCCGCCACGAGCTTGCTGGACCGCCGGGGCGATCAGTGCGAGGCGCCGGTCGTTGTCCAAGGGCCGCACGAACCGTTGCTCCAGGCGGTCGGCCACGCTGCGCAGTTGCATACCGTACTCGCGCACCAGCCTCCGAAGCCGCTGGAGGTGGTCGTCGGCCCAGGGGCCGGTCTGCTCGGCGAAGGTTTGCCGCCAGAGTTCGGCCGCCTTGATCCGGCCCGAGCGAATCAAAACCTCGTGGGCCAGCACCAAGGGCTGTAGATTCCAGGCGATCCGGTCATAGCTGCTCGTAAGACGCAGGAAATCCAACAGCGTGTAGAGCATCTCACCCCGGTCGGACTGGGTCGTCGTGCTGTTGTAGTCCATGTACTCGTTGTAGTTGTCCAGCACGGTCTCGATCGCAATCGTCATGAGAACCACCGCCTGCTCACGAGGCAAGGGACCGTCGAGATCGGCCAACAGGCGGCGGTTTTCTTCTTCGTCCGAGTGCCCCTCCAGCCACCGCAGATAGGCGTCGACGCCCTGGTACATGATCGCCCGAAGGTTGCCGAAGTTCATGAAATGTTGGGTAAACAGGTCGTGGCCGTAGCACTCGATGAACCGCTTCAAGTCACCCCAGCGTTCTTCCTCGGCGACGGCCTCCAGGGGCGAGAAACGCACGCCGCGGCAATGGCGCGACCAGAGGCGGATCAGCGGCTCGGTCACCTCCTCGAGGCAGTCGATCAGATCGTCGTCGGGTCGGCCGTCGGCGGCCGAGACCAGACACCGAACGATTGCCCTATAGGCGGTCGCGAAGATGCGATCGAACTCGGTGATTCCACCCGGCCCAACCGGATTCTCACGCTCCATGTCTTGCACGGTCGCGATCAACTGGCAAGTCTCCGTGAGCAAACCCACTCGCGGCAACAAGACGAACAAGTCGTGCAAGGCGCGATGCAGGCAGCGTGTGGCGATCAGCTTTCGAGGACTTCCGCCTCGGGCAGGCGGCAGATAGAGCAACGGTTGACCGGCCAGTTCGTCGAGCAGCCGGGGCCAAATCGCCTTGATCTGATGCGTCCGGCCGCCATAACCGGCATGCAGGATGCGTTGAATGTATGTTTCCCAGGGCTCACCGCCGTCCGCCCCCAGGTCTTCTCCGCCGATCGCCCGAATCAGGCGTACGGCGTCGGCCGTCTCGATGGTGGTGACGACGATCCGTTCGAGCAACATCTCCTTGACCGATTGTCGCTGGTCGTACTCGATCAGTGCTTCCTCGGAGCCCAACGGCACGGGGATCCGATAGCGATGGACCGCCTCGAGCAAGTCGAGCAGATCCTTGCGGTTCCGGCTGCCTTGCTCGAACCAACCGCGCAGGACTTCGGTTCGGTCGCCAGCGCGCAAGTCGACCGCCGCGCGGGCCGCCGTGCGCCAGAGCCGGGCCAACATCCGCAAGAAGGCTAATCGCTTCGAGATCCGTTCGGCTTCGGCCGTCAGTTCGAAATCGTCGGCGGTGGTGCCCCACTCGAATACCTCGCCCTCGAAACCGTCATCGGTCGTATCGCGATAGACCACGTTCTCGTAAGCGGCTCCGTAGAGTCCTTTCTCCTGCTGCTCCTCTTCGTCGTCTTCCTCCTCGCGCCGATCGTCGACCCCGGCCTGCGAAAGCAGCGCCAGCCGGGGTACGGCCCAGAAGGCTTCGCCGCCGGCCTCCAGGTAATCCATAAACTTTCGCGTCTGTTGCCAGCACTCCGCGACCTGGGCCTTTGATCCTCGTGGGCCGGTCTCCGCAGAGGTCCAGAGCAACCGCATCCAGCGCAAGGCCAGTTGGTGAAAGGAGTGTTTTCCCTCGACCAGCGGAATCTCGTCGGACTGGCCGAGCCATTGCATCAGCAGTCCCATGGCGGCGACCAGGTCGTGCTGGTCCAGCAGGGCGTCGACCACCAGGGAATAGGCCTCGAGCGACTGGAAATGGTCGACGTGCCGGCGCCAGAAGGCAACGTCGCCGGCGGCCGTGCCCGCCTCGTGCCACATCCCCAAGACGGTCGCCACGTGTGCGGCCGACTCGCAGGCTTCGCGGCCGGAAATGCCTTCGACCGCACTGACCTCGGTCGTGGCAAATTGGTCCCACCACGCGGCGAGCTTCTCCAACGAGTCGGACAGCCGCCGCTGCAAGTCTTTTTGGCCCGCCGCGGCCGCTTCCTTCTCGAACCGCGCGTAGACGGCGAAGATATCGTCCATCAGGTCGAGCAACTCGTCGACCCGATGATCGGGACAACTGTTCTCCAGCGCGGGAAAAAGAGAGAATTGGGCATCCAGTCCGAGGATGTTCCAAGGATCCACTAGCGCGCCGCACTCGATCGCCCGATGCAGATAGTCTTCGATCTCGGCCAGCAGGGCAGCGGCCGCGTCGAATTCCCTCTTGTCGAGGTGTTGGTGCGCGGCGGTCAGCCGGCATTGAATCTCGCATCGCATACGGGCGGAAGCGACCGGCACGACGCGCGCCTGAGCCACCGCCGCCTCGGCATAGCCCATTCGGGCATAAAGCTGGGAGAGGTGAACGTGTTGCAGTTGGCTGGCCCTTTGCGCGGCCAGAAACTGGTTCAGATGCTGGCGAGCGCCGCCAAACGGCTGGCGGAGCCGCTCGGTTTCGGCCTCGAGACGCTGCCGGTGCTTGCCGGAGATCTTGGGGAGCAACTGCTTGTAGAATGCGTCACGATACTGGGCGATGTGTGAGAGCAACGTGGCAAGGGTCGTGTCGGAATCGTGGCGCCCCGGGCCGTCACCGCTGATCCCCACTCCCATCAACAGGGTGCCGGCCAACACGGCGGCCGCTTCGAAAAGCACCTCCTTGCGCGCCAGCCGGCCGCGATCCGCAACACGGCGCAGGATGCCCTCCAGGGTCACCTGTTGAAGAACGTAACGACGATAGTAACCGCGATGGTCGATATGATAGGGATCCCATTGCCCGAATTGATAGTTGGGACGCCGATGCACCGGATGATCGAAATCGTAGGCGCGGGGATCGACCGCCAACTCGTCGAGCATGTCGAGATCGAACCACGCCCGGGCCAGAAGGTCGGGATCGGACTGCTGGAGAACTTCGATCGTCTTCTCGATCAGCTCACGGTAAGGCCCCGCACCGGCACCCACGTCACGAATCCACAACGGAATCGGACGCACCCGCTCGTGGTCGTAGGGTTGCAGCTTGCGCTGGTTCCGCAAGACGGCAACCGGACGGTGGCCGACGAAATCGTTGAGCCGGGCAATGGCGCCGGCGACGATCCGGTCGGTCTCGTCCCACGGTTTGCCTTCCTCCAACACGGCCTCGCACACGCGACCGATCAGCAGAGGCCGAAACAGGGTCGCTTCGGTTTGATGGAATAGAAGATCTCCATGAAAACGCCGATAGGCGGGCAGCGCCTCGTCGAAGACGAGCCGCAGCACGGCCTCGGCCTGGTCGGTCTGCTCGAAGGCCTTGGAGCGGTCTCGCAGCCGCCGCACCCCGGCCCGAAGCCGCTCGGCCAATTGTCGCCAGACCGGCTCGCGCCCCTGCTCGGCCGCGCCGGCCGCCCGTCGAGTGGAGCGAGGCTCGAGCTGGCCGAAAAGTGCATTGAGCGCGCTGAGAAACGCGGTATCGGGAGCACCGGCCGAGAAGTTGAGGTACCCGAGAGTCTTCTCCAGACGTCGATCGGAATCGGAGCCACGCGAATCCGGTCTCATGCTATACCTCTATCGGGGTGCATCCTACCTGGGACATGTTGCCGTGGCATCGTTCTCAAACAGGCTCCCTGTAAATCCTATCTCGGGCATTCAAGAAAGAAACGCCCATCGTAGACCGACAGGACGGTTTGGTCCAGCGGTGACGCCGGGTGCGCAGCCAGGGCCACCGGCCCAGCACGCGGCGGCCCGGCCGGTGCTGGCGGCGTTTTTTCACGTGTTTTTCGGTGTCAGAGCGATTATGATAGAACCAGAACCGGCCGCAGGGGACTGTCCTCTTTCGGTACGTCCACTTCCCCCGAGCAAGATCCATGAAGCGAAACACCCTTGCCACCGTATTGATTGGATTTCTCCTTTTGCCGGCCTGCGCCGACGCAGTCGCCGCGCCGGCCGCTCGCCTGATCACGCATAGGGACGCCGCCCGGCACGGACTGCGGCGAGCCTGGTTCAGCCAGATTCGCATCGATCCCGGTCAATCGCGAATCAGCCACGTACGTCTGGTCCAGGGCGCCGGGCAACTGCCCGACACGCTGCTGGTGCAGACCGATCGGGCCATGATCCACGCCATCGATGCGGAGACCGGGCGGACGCTCTGGGTACGACTCGCCGGCAGCCCGGCGCATCCGAGCATGGCCGTCGGCGCCAGCGATAAGCTGGTCGGCGTGCTCAACGGCACGCGACTCTACCTGCTCGATCGGTCCGATGGGCGGGTTTTGTGGAGCCGACGGGTCGACGGCGTTCCGGCGGACGGCCCCGCGTTGAGCAGCAAGTACGTCTTTGCGCCGATGATCAGTGGTCACGTTCTCGCCTATCCGATCGAGAAGAAGCAATTTGAGGAGGAGAGCGAAACAACGATCAAGCCGCCTGTTTCCTCCGAGAAAAGCCCCGAGGAAGAGGCCACCGCGACGCCGGAATCAGAACCGCCGGACAAGGAGAAAAACAGCGAGAAGGAAAAGGAAGAGGAAAGGCCGCTGGTCCTCAAACAGGAATTCATCCCGCCTCTGACGTGTGTCTCGTTTGGCCGGATCACGTGCCAACCGATTTTCACGCTCGAGGATAGAGAGAGTCAGTATGTGGCCTGGGCCACCACCAGGGGGCTGTTCGTCGGCTACGTGGCTCTCCGCGGAGCGGACGAATTCGCGGTCAAGTATCAACTCCGGACCCGCTCGCAAACCGTCGCTCAGCCCACCTACCTCCCGCCGAATGTCAGCAAAGGCAACCGCGACGGGCTGATCTTCACGACCTCCGAGGCGGGTGAAGTCCACGCCATTTCGGCCACCCGGGGTGCGGAAAAATGGCAATATGCCGTCGGCCAGCCGATCGTCGAGCCCGTCGTGCCGATCGGTGACCGTGCCTACGTGGTGACCGAGCTTGGCAGCCTCTTGTGCCTCGGGGCGCTTACCGGCGACGAGCACTGGTCGACCAACGGCGTCGGCCAATTCATCGCCGCCAGCCAGCAGAGAATCTACGTGGCCGATCGGGCCGGCCAGATTCGAGTGCTCGACCCTCGTTCCGGTGCGGTGGTCAATACGCTTTACGCGGCCGATTTGCCTCTGAAATTCCGCAATCTGTGGACCGATCGTATCTACCTGGCCACACCGACCGGGCTCATCCAATGTCTGCACGAGACGGCCCTGGCCGAGCCGCTGCGTCATCAGAAGATCGAGCAGCTCCAGGTCGAGGAGGCCTCGGGCGAGGAATTCATCCCCACCGAACCGAAGAAGCCCGAGGAAAATCCCTTCGAGGCGCCCCAGCAGGGCGAACCCAATCCCTCCCTCGATTAACGTCTCCGGGTCCTTGACGCTCGGCACAGAATCGCCTTAACTAGGGGATTCTGATACGTGTCGTTATTCTTGCGAAGGAGACCCCATGCAATCGCCGACCGTTAAGCGGGCTCTTATCAGTGTCAGCGACAAAACCAACCTGACCGAACTGGCCCAAGGACTCACCGACGCGGGCGTCGAAATCTACAGCACCGGCGGCACGCGCGGGCACCTCGAAGCGGCCGGACTCGCCGTCCGCGACATCGCCCAATACACCGGCTTTCCCGAAATGATGGATGGCCGGCTCAAAACGCTCCACCCAAAAGTCTTCGGCGGAATCCTCTGCCGGCACGATCATCCCGACGACATGACCGCCCTGGAAGACCACCAGATCCTCACGTTCGAGCTGGTCGTCGTGAACCTCTATCCGTTCAAGGAAACCATCGCCCGAGAGGGCGTCACTATGGCCGAGGCAATCGAACAGATCGACATCGGCGGGCCGTCGCTCGTGCGCGCGGCCGCCAAGAACCACGCCTTCAAGACCATCGCCACCAGCCCGGGCCAGTACAAGGCCATTCTCCAGCAGATCGAGGCCGGCGGCTCGACCGACCTCGAGCTGCGCCGCCGACTGGCCGGCGAGGCCTTTGCCCATACGGCTTCGTACGACCGGGCGATCGCCGATTACTTTGCCGGCCAGACGGCCCAGGACGGCTTTCCCGGCACGCTGGGTTCGTCGTACAGCCGCCGGGCCGTGCTCCGCTATGGCGAGAACCCGCACCAGAAGGCGGCCGTCTACGTCGACGCCGCCGGCTCGGGCCCGGGCGTGGTCAACGCCGAGCAACTCCACGGCAAAGAGCTTTCCTACAACAACCTGCTCGACCTGGACGCGGCACTTTCGATCGTGCGCTATTTCGACGGCCCGGCCGTCTCGGTTATCAAGCACAACAACCCGTGCGGCGCGGCCGTGGCCGACGACCTGGGCGAGGCCACGCGCCGGGCAATGGCCGGCGATCCGCAAAGCGCCTTCGGCTCGGTCCTGGCCATGAACCGCGCGGTTGACGCCGCGGCGGCTGAAGTGCTCGCCGAGCCGGGACTGTTCGTCGAGGCGATCGTCGCGCCGGAGTTCGACGCCGAGGCCCTGGAAATCCT
>CAZWWC010000243.1:0-7025 GCA_964637625.1 uncultured Planctomycetaceae bacterium | reverse complement strand
TTCCTGAAACGAAGGCACGGGCAAGATGCCCGTGGCACCCACAAATTCAACGGTCGTGAGGTACTAAGGGATCGAACAAGAAATCGGTCGCCCAAGGGCCGCTCGACCGGTCGTCGGGGGCCCCTACCGAATATTTCGGAGAAAGGAGCACGCAATGGCACAAGGCGAAAAGATCATTGGAATCGACCTGGGAACGACCAATTCGGTGGTGGCGGTGATGGAGGGCAACGAGGCGAAGGT
This sequence comes from uncultured Planctomycetaceae bacterium, assembly GCA_964637625.1. GTDB lineage: Bacteria > Planctomycetota > Planctomycetia > Pirellulales > Thermoguttaceae > UBA11386. The sequence goes on along the minus strand of CAZWWC010000243.1, from coordinate 6,785 downwards.
CATTGCCAACGCCGAAGGCAACCGGCTTACGCCGAGTGTCGTTGCGTTCACCGACAAGGACGAAACACTCGTCGGCGAACCGGCCCGACGCCAGGCCATCACCAATCCCAGGAAAACCGTCTATTCCGTGAAGCGTTTCATGGGCCGACGTCACAACGAGGTGAGCGTCGAGGAGAAGATGGTGCCGTATGAGATATCGGGTGGACCGGACGAGTACGTTAAGGTCAAGGTCGGTGAGAAGGAGTGTACCCCGGCGGAGATCTCCGCATCGGTGCTCCGAAAGCTCAAGGAGGCAGCCGAGGCCTACCTCGGACAACGGGTGAACAAGGCGTTGATCACGGTGCCGGCCTACTTCAACGACAGCCAGCGCCAGGCCACCCTTGACGCCGCCAAAATCGCCGGCTTCGACACCGTCTGGCACGTTCCCGACAAGGACGGAAAGCTCAGCGACATACCGCAGCGGATCATCAACGAGCCTACCGCAGCGGCGCTGGCCTACGGCCTGGATAAGGAGAAGGGCGAGAACATCGCCGTATTCGACTTTGGCGGGGGTACGTTCGATATCTCCATCTTGCAGAACCTCGGCAAGGGTACGTTCCGTGTCGTCAGTACCAATGGCGACACGCACCTGGGTGGAGACGACGTCGACGAGAAGCTGATCCACTACATCGCCGAGAAGTTCCGCAAGGAGCAGGGTATTGACTTGCGAAAAGATCAGATGGCGCTGCAACGGCTCAAAGAAGCCTGCGAAAAGGCCAAGAAAGAACTATCCAGCAGCAACTCCACCGACGTCAACTTGCCGTTCATCACTGCCGATGCGGCCGGTCCAAAACACCTCCAAGAGACGATCACCCGCTCCAAGCTGGAGGAACTCGCCGACTCGGTCTTCGAACGGCTGAAAGCGCCCGTTCACCGGGCGCTGGAAGACGCCAAGATGCAACCTTCGGACATCGACGAGGTCGTGCTGGTGGGCGGCTCGACCCGCATACCACGGGTCCAGGAGATCGTCAAGGAAATCTTCGGCAAGGAGCCGCACCGCGGCGTCAACCCCGACGAGGTGGTCGCGGTGGGTGCCGCCATTCAAGGCAGTCAAATCATGCTTGGGGCCAAGGCGGATGTCGTGCTGCTGGACGTGAGCCCACTCTCGCTGGGCATCGAGACGCTCGGCGGTGTGTTTACCAAGCTGGTGGAACGTAACAGCACCATCCCCATCGACCGGAAGCAGGTCTTCAGCACGGCCGACGACAACCAGATGGCCGTCACCGTGAAGGTCTATCAGGGCGAACGCGACATGGCCGCCGACAACCGGCTGCTCGGCCAGTTCAACCTCGAGGGCATTCCGCCCGCCCCGCGAGGAATTCCTCAAATCGAAGTGGCTTTCGACATCGACCACAACGGGATCCTCAACGTCTCGGCCAAGGATCTCGGGACCAACAAGGAGCAAAAGATTCGCATCGAACAATCGGCCGGCCTGTCCGAAGAGGAAATCAAGAGGATGCGCAAGGAAGCCGAGGCCCATGCCGGCGAGGACAAGAAGAAACGCCAGTTGGCCGAGTTGCGCAATCAGGCCGATTCGATGTGCTTCCAGTTGGAGAAGCTGATCAAGGAGCACGAGGCCAAGCTCAGCGACGCCGACAAGGACGCCGTCAACAAGGCCATGGAGCGGACCCGCGACGCCGCCAAGGAAGACGACGTCGAGAAGATCAAGTCGGCGCTAAACGAGCTCGAGCAGGCCTCGCACGCCTTGAGCAAGTCGCTCTACGCCGAGGCAGGCGCCGGCTCGCAGCCCGGCGCGGCCGGGGCCGAGGCGGCTGCCGGCGCGGAGGCCGGCCCGTCAGCCCCGCCCGGCGACGAAGGCGACGACGACACGATCGACGCCGAATTCGAGGTGAAGGAATAAGGTCCCCTCTCCCCTTGGGAGAGGGTTAGGGTGAGGGCGAACCGCGAGTTACGGTAATTACTGTGCCAAAGAAACCATATGCCTCGAAGCACATGATCCGTCGCGCAAGAGACCTGCGCCAAGCCAGCACTCCGCCCGAGCAACTCCTGTGGCTGGCCCTCCGCAACGGACAGATCGGCGGCTTGAAGTTCCGTCGTCAGCATCCGATCGGTCCCTATGTGGTCGACTTCTACTGTCACCGCATCGCTCTTGTAGTCGAAGTCGACGGGATGAGTCACGAGGGCAAGCGTTTGCAGGACTTGGAAAAAACGAAGTACCTTGAACAACAAGGCCTCCGTGTTTTGCGAGTCACGAACGAGGATGTGATGCGCGACCTCGACGCAGTTGCACGGGAGATTGCCCGTTTGGGCGGCGTTTCGTGGGAATGAAAACACCGGTCCCCTCTCCCTTTGGGAGAGGGCTAGGGTGAGGGTGGGAGCAGGGGCATAAGTGACGCTCTCACCCGGTCAAACCACGAATTATCGAAAATCGACCATCGCTGTTTCAGGAGCCTTTCCGAATGCTCACAAGTCCTTACTTCTATGCAACTCTTGTGATTATTGTCATTGTCCTGATTGTCTGCTGGCGAAGATCGAAGCCCAAGGAAGACTTCGGTTATTTCAAGGGGGAAGTGGCCACGGAGTGGCTCCCAAATGGCCGTGATATGATGCTGCTTGAAGACTTCGCATACATCGACCCTACAAGCAAGCAATGGGACGCACCGGCTAATTCTGTGGTTGATGGTGCATCCATCCCCCAACCATTTTGGTCGTTCACCGGTGGCCCCTTTTCGGGTAAATATCGCGAGGCCTCAGTAGTACATGATGTCGCTTGCCAACAAAAGCAGGAATCTTGGCAAGACGTACACTTAATGTTCTACTATGCTTGTCGCTGCGGAGGGGTTCGCGAAACAAAGGCAAAGGTTATGTATTATGCTGTGTACGTGGGCGGACCAAAGTGGGTGAGAAGAACCGTTGATGGCAAACCTGTATTTGAGATGTTGTCTCCGCCCATTGAACACTTCGACGAGAAACAATTTCAGAAGATTGCGAGATACATAGAAACAAAGAATCCTTCCTTGGAAAAGCTGAGAAGCCTAAAACCAGATTCACCAGAATTAGAGACTTTTGAATCAAGGTGACAAAAGCCTCACCCTAACCCTCTCCCGGAGGGAGAGGGGAGTGAAACCATGACCTTTCAATTCGATAAACTCACGATCAAGGCCCAAGAGGCACTCGCCAAAGCCCAGTCGCTGGCCGCCGAGCATGGGCATCCGGAAATCGGGCCCTTGCACCTGTTGGCCGCGCTGGTGGCCGAAAAGGAAGGCATCGTTGGCCCCGTGCTGGGCAAGATCGGCGCGGACGCCACGCAGTTGTCCGGGATCGTCGACTCCGAGTTGGACCACCTGCCGAAGGTCTCCGGCGGGTCCCAGCCGCAAGTCAACCAGGCTTTGGGCCGGGTGCTCGAAGCGGCCCTTTCGGTCGCCCACGAGATGAAGGATGAGTTCGTCTCGACCGAGCACCTGCTGCTGGCACTGGCCAAAACGGACTCGAAGGCCAAAAACATACTCCAGCTCAATGCCGTCAAGGAAAAGGACATTCTCGCCGCGCTGCAGTCGGTCCGTGGGAGTGCCCGCGTGACGGACCAGAGCCCGGAGGAGAAGTTCCAAGCGCTCCAGCGCTACGGGATCGATCTGGTCGACCGTGCGCACCAGGGCAAGCTCGATCCGGTGATCGGTCGCGACCAGGAGATCCGGCGCGTGATCCAGGTGCTTTCGCGCCGCACCAAGAACAACCCGGTGCTGATCGGCGAGCCGGGCGTGGGCAAAACGGCCATTGCCGAGGGGCTGGCCCTGCGCATCGTCGACGCCGACGTGCCCGAAAGCCTGAAGAACCGCCGTGTGGTGGCCCTCGACATGGGCGCGCTGGTGGCGGGCACGAAGTATCGGGGCGAATTCGAAGAACGGGTCAAGGCCGTGCTCCGCGAGGTGGAAGACGCCGGCGGCGGCGTGATTCTCTTTATCGACGAGCTGCACACGGTCGTCGGTGCCGGCCGGGCCGAGGGGGGCAGCGACGCGGCCAATCTGCTCAAACCCGCGCTGGCCCGGGGTGACCTGCGCTGCATCGGCGCAACCACACTGGATGAATATCGCAAATACATCGAAAAGGACGCGGCCCTGGAGCGGCGGTTCCAGCCGGTTTACGTGGGCGAGCCGTCGGTCGAGGATACGATCGCCATCTTGCGAGGGCTCAAGCCGCGTTACGAAGCGCACCACAAGGGGGTCAAGATCAAGGATTCGGCCCTGGTCGCCGCGGCCCAACTGTCGCATCGCTATATTGCCGACCGGTTCCTGCCCGACAAGGCCATCGACCTGATGGACGAAGCGACCAGCCGCCTGGCCATGGAGCTGGAGAGTGTGCCGACCGAGATCGACCAGGTGCAGCGGCGCCTGGTCCAACTCGAGCTTGCCGCCCGACAACTGGCCGACGAAAAGGAGGAGCACACCCAGCAGCGTCTGGCCGACATTGAGAAGGAGATGGAAGAGCAGAAGCGCAAGCTGGCCAGCCTCCGCGAGCAGTGGGAGACCGAGAAGCTCGGCCTGGGCGACGTGCACCAGATTCGAAGTCGATTGGCCGAAGTGGAGCTGGAATACAACCACCTCGGTGCTTCGATCAAGGAGAAGCAATCGGCGGCCCTGCCCGTCGGCGAGGAAGACTACCAGAAACTCTACGAGCTGGACCAGCAGAAGCGACAGCTTGCCGAGCAACTCGAAAAGGCGGAATCCGCCGAGCCGGAAAAAGACGGCCACCGGAGGCTCTTGCGCCAGGAGGTCGGGCCCGAGGAAATCGCCGAGGTGGTCAGCGCCTGGACCGGGATTCCGATCACGCGGATGATGGAGACCGAACGGGCCAAGTTACTGGTGATGGAAGACCGCATCCACCGGCGCCTGGTGGGTCAGGATGAAGCGGTCGAGGCCGTCTCCAGCGCGGTCCGCCGCAGCCGTAGCGGCCTACAGGATCCCAACCGTCCTACGGGGTCGTTCCTGTTCCTCGGTCCCACCGGCGTGGGCAAGACCGAGCTCTGCAAGGCGCTGGCCGAGGTGATGTTCGACGACGAGCAAGCCATTGTCCGGCTGGACATGAGCGAATTCATGGAACGCCACACCGTCAGCCGCCTGATCGGCGCCCCGCCGGGCTACGTCGGCTACGAGGAAGGCGGCCGGCTGACCGAGGCGGTTCGCCGGCGTCCTTACGCGGTCGTGCTGTTGGACGAGATCGAAAAGGCCCATCGCGACGTGTTCAACATCCTCTTGCAGGTGCTCGACGACGGCCGGCTTTCGGACAACCACGGCCACACGGTCGACTTTACCAACACGATCATCGTCATGACGTCGAACATCGGAAGCCAGCTCATCCAACAGATTGCGCGCGAGGGCGGAACCGAGGATGAGATGCGCGCGGGAGTGGAAGAGGCGCTGCATGCCCGCTTACTGCCCGAGTTTCTCAACCGCATCGACGAGACGATCATCTTTCATCCGCTCGACTCGGAGCAGATCCACAAGATCGTGCAGCTTCAGATCAAGAATCTTCAGAAGCAGCTTGCCGAGAAGCACGTCGCCTTGGAAGTGACCGAGGCGGCGATCGACGAGATTGCCCGGCGCGGCTACGACCCGACGTTCGGCGCCCGTCCGTTGAAGCGGGTCATCCAGCAACAGATCCAGAACCCGCTGGCGGTCGAGATGCTCAAGCGCGAGTTCAGCGAGGGGAGCGGCGTGCGGGTGGACTGCCAGGCGGGCGAGTTCACGTTCGAGCGAATCGATTCGACGCTCGTCGAAGCGGCCGCCGAGTGACGCTAGAGCGATTCCCACATCCTTGTAGCGGGTGCCACGGGCATCTTGCCCGTGCCTTTGTTTCAGGAGCACTGGCGAAACGCCAGTGGCACCCAATTGCCAAAAACAAGAGTCATGAGGTACTATTGATGTTTGCCTGGAGAATGACCCGGCCAGTCAACCTATTTAGCCCATTTACCGGCCTCCCGTTGGTCGGCCTCGGTTCATTCGCCGTGCAAACGTCAATAGGTCCGGCGGCAAGAGCGAGAGGCCAGCCACGCGCAGCAGCCGAGCATCAGAAGCACCAGGCTCGAGGGTTCCGGGACGATGTTAAACCACGTCTTGCTAATCTGGGCACTCGAATCCTGTTCGCTCTGGGCCAGCAATGCGTTGGTGATTAGAAAGATCGCCCTGGTCGCACCGCCCGGAATTTGGGCACTGGCCAAGGCCCCGGCAATATCCACTGTGTGTTCCAATGTCCAGGGTCCTCCTACTGGAGAATCGCCCGGATTGAAAGCGTCTCCGTCTTGGAAAATCGCCGTCTGATTGAGACCGGGCAACGTGACATCTTGGCCGTCAACCTCAAGGAACAGACAATTAACGTTAAGGGTTGCTTTCACCTGAGCGTAGCTTGCTTGCTCAGGAGTGTCTTCGAAATCGCCAGCAGGCCCTGCGAGAGTGTAGGTGCCTCCTTCGAGGAATTCGATCGAGTCGATCGTGGCCCCGGCCAAACCAGTGACGGTCACTATGAGGTTCCCATAGACCACATCAATCTTGGATTCACCCGCCGGCGACAGGGCTTCAAGATCGGTGGCCGGGAACAAGACGGCGCCTGGGGTTGTGTCTGGGATGCCGAAGAGGGCGGGATCGTAGTCAACTTCGAAGTACACACCCTGAGTCGAATAGCTGACCACGTCCCCTAGCGCCGGCGCGGCTAGAACCACGAAAAACAGACAGACAACCACGCCAGAGCAGAACTGCCCACGTAACACACGGTAGCTCAATGCACTGTCTCCG
>CAZWWC010000242.1:0-7039 GCA_964637625.1 uncultured Planctomycetaceae bacterium | reverse complement strand
CGGGCCGACGATTTGCCGTGGGACGAGCGGTTGCGTGCCTGGGCCGCGTCGGCTAGCGGCGTCCAAATCGCCGCGCAGAGCAACCCTACGACGAGGTTTCGCAGGACCGTACGACCCATCCGAGGGGTGATGGGTGAACTAGTCATGGTCCGTTTTTCCTTTTGATGTTGGCCGTTTGTCTGGGAAAAGGCACTTTGCCGTCCTGTCTAAAGGCGAACGGCGTGCCAACCGGGGAGTCGACCTTCGGACCGAGAGAATCGAATATCGCCAACGCCTTGAATTATATGGGCTTGCGATTGTCTGAGGTAGGACGCTCGCCGGTCGATCCTTGCCGGATGCAGCCCCGCAAGTGGATCATCCTCGCGACAGAACGATTCAAGGTGATGGCACCTACCGGAGGGGGTTTAGGCTGATTCCGTGTGAAGCCTGACGCTACAGGCGAGACAGCAGCTAGGTCGTTTGTCACCGGGACCACTACGCGAAAGGCCGGCACCCCGGGTGTCGGCGAGATCGGTTTCTGGGGAAGCGACTCCCTACCATATGGTTAGGGCTCGGCCCGCTTCCCGCCGATTCGCAAAAGGCGTATACTAATGGGCTAGCGCCGACTGGTCGATTGTCGCTTGTCTGACGTCCAGAACTCCTTTCACTTCAATCAGTTACAGAACATGTCCAACCACGCAAAGCGGGACCACTGGCAATCACTCGCATCGGATCTCGGCGCCGATGTGCCGCCCGAGAAAGATCCTGCCGATCCACAGGCTTCGGAAGAGGAATCGAAGAAGCCCGAGGCCGCTTCTGGTTCGGAGTCGGCCCCGGCGGCAGCCGAGGGGCGTCAGCAACAGCGGCCGCGTGCTGCTCGGTCGCGGGCCAACTGGATGGAGCTGGCCGAACAGTTGGGGGTTCTGCCTTCGGAAACGCCACCGCCCAGACCACCGGAGACTCCGGCGGAGCCGTTGGCCGCGATGCCCCCTTTGCCGAGCATCTCCGACGAACTGCCCGCGCCGACGGATTGGCTGGATCGGGATCTCCTGGCCGAGCCTCCTGAGGAGGTTGCCTCGCGCGGACCCGTGGAGCAAGCGGGCGGCGCCGACGACTCCGAAGATGAGCAACGGGCGATTGAGCGAAAGCTGCCGCGAAAGCGCAAGAAGCGGCGGCGCCGATCTCGGGAGGCAAGAGCCGCGGCCGAGCTGTCGGAACGTGAAAAGAAGACAGAGGGGGTTGAGTCTGTGCCGGGGCCTGAAGTGGCCGAGGAGCCGGTCGGAGACGCCACCGACGTGGAGCCTATCACCGAAGGCGCTTCGGAGACGGAACGGGCCGATTTGGCCGCTGACACTCCGAGGCGAAAACGTCGTCCGCGCGGTGGTCGCAAGAAGTCGCCGACCAGAAAAAGAGCCGCCGTGAAGGTGCCGGAGAAGGACTCCGACGAGGAATCCTCCGACGAACCACCTGCCGCCGAGGAGCCGAGCCGCGAGCAAGACAAGAAAAAACGGTCGAAGAAAAAGGAGCCCCAGCGCGGCCCAAAACCGCAGAAAACCGCCGGATCATCTCACCGCGGGATTCCGAGTTGGGAGGAAGCCGTGGGCATCGTCATCGAGGCCAATCTGGGGACGCGGTCGAAGAAAACCTCCGGCGATTCTTCCTCGCGCGGGCGAGGCGGTCGCGGCCGTGGCGGCAAGGATAAGAAGGGCTCGAACAAGGCGAAGTCGAAGTAGTCACCTCGGACCACGGCGATCCCTCGGCGAGGATTAAGGGTATTCCGGTTGATAGGGCAACGTCGCACAAGTGCTCTCTTCTATGAGAACGTGTTTTGAAAATGGTTGTAGCTCTTTCAAGGGTGCCACTGCTGGCTTGTCCAGCAGTGTTTTTCCCGGGAAATTCGCGTCGCACTGCTGGGCAAGCCAGCAGTGGCACCCATTTCAAAACACGTTCTGAGGCTGGGTTCCCGTCGGTTGCCTTCGCCATGGTGTCTCTCCGAGCCTCAAGCAGTAGAACGACCTGCATACGATGAGCAGTGCGCGGGAAATTGTGATCACGGGGATGGGCGTGGTCAGCCCCATCGGCATCGGGGCCGAGGCCTTTTGGAGGTCCCTTTGTGAGGGCCGAAGCGGCGTTCGTCGGCTCGCGCTTTTCGACGGGGGCGATTTGCCTCCGCCGATCGGCGCCGAAGTGATCGATTTCGAGCCGAAGCGATTCGTTCGGCCGCGCAAGAGCCTCAAAGTGATGAGCCGCGACATTCAACTGGCGTTTGCCGCGGCCGACATGGCTTGCCGGCAAGCGGCCACGGGCGCGAAGGTCATCGATCCGGAGCGATTGGGAGTCGTTTTCGGCGCCGACATGATCGCCTGCGATTTGTCCGAGTTGCACCCTGCGTTTACCAAGTGCGTGGTGGACGGGCGTTTCGACTTTGCCCGATGGGGTCCCTCGGCGATGGCCGAGATGTTTCCCCTGTGGATGCTCAAGTACTTGCCGAACATGCCGGCTTGCCACATCGGCATCGCGCAGGACGCTCGCGGCCCCAACAACTCGCTGACCCTGGGCGAGGCGTCGAGCCTGGCGGCCCTGTGCGAAGCGACCCGCATTCTCCAGCGCGGACAGGCCGACGTCATGATCGCCGGAGGAGCCGGCTGCCGTATCCACCCGACCATTTGGGCCTATCGCCGTGCCTACCATCTGTCCGAGCGCGTCGACGATCCGGCCAGCGCGGTGCGTCCCTTCGATGCGGAGCGCGACGGCATGGTCTATGGCGAGGGCGCCGGCGCGCTGGTGCTCGAAGGGCGATCGCACGCGGAGGCCCGCGGCGCGCCGATCCTCGGGCGGATCGGCGGCTTCGCGGCCGGTTTCGAGCCGCAGCCCGGGGGCCGTAATCCCGACGGTCGAGCCGTCCGTCAGGCCATCCGTCAGGTGTTGGGCAGCTCCGGCCTGAAACCCAAAGACATCGGGCACGTCAACGCCCATGGACTCAGCACGCCGCTGGAAGACCGGCTCGAAGCGCAGGCTATCCACGACGCACTGGGTGACGTGCCGGTGACGGCACCGAAGAGCTATTTTGGAAACCTCGGGGCGGGCGGTGGCGCGGTAGAGTTGATCACGAGCTTGTTGGCCTTCCAGCACGGCGAGGTTCCTCCGACGCTCAATTACCATAAACCGGATCCCGACTGTCCGATCAACGTGATCCGTGACGAGCCGATGGCATTGAACAAGCCGACCGCGCTGGTGTTGAACCAATCGAGAATTGTCCAGTCGATGGCCTTGTTGCTCCTGGCGCCCTAGAACCGCAGCAGGTCATCCTGAGCGCAGCGAAGGATCTCGATTGCCCAAGGAGATTCTTCGCTGCGCTCAGAATGACAATGCCAAGTCTCGATAGAACTTGGAACTACTGACTCTTTGTTGTACAGTTGCTTTGCCCATGTCAGAATGCTACGAACGTTGGGCCGAGGGAGTCCGACGGTTTCACAACGCGATCTGCTCTTTGGAGCCCTTGGCGGCGCGGCTCGACGTGGCCCCGGGCCGAGGCCAGGAGTGGTTTGAGTTGCTTGCGCACAAGTTGCTGCCGCAGCTCGACCTTCCACCGCTTTTGGTCGTGGCGGTCGTCGGCGGCACGAACATCGGCAAGTCGCTTCTTTTCAATCACTTGACCGGTGAACAGTCCAGCGCGGTCAATCCCCTGGCGGCCGGGACCAAGCATCCGGTCTGCCTCGTTCCGCCCGAAGCGGCCGACGCCGAATTGCTCGGCCGATTGCTGGAAGGCTTCGAGCTGGCCGCCTGGCAATCGGCCGAAGACGCGCTGGTCGATTGTCCGGAAAACCGGCTGTTCTGGCGCATCGGCCGGCACGTGCCGCCTCGCTTGTTGTTGCTCGACACGCCCGACGTGGATTCCGACGTCGAGGTCAACTGGGAGCGTGCCCGGACGATTCGCCGGGTGGCCGACGTACTGGTGGCCGTATTGACGCAACAGAAATACAACGACGCGGCGGTCAAGCAGTTCTTCCGCGAAGCGGTTGCGGCCGACAAGCCGATCGTCGTGGTTTTCAACCAGTGCGATCTTGAGGCGGATCGCCCCTACTGGCCCGAGTGGCTCGCGACGTTCTGCAGCCAGACCGGAGCCCGTCCCGAATTGGTCTACGTGGTTCCGCTGGACCGCGAGGCGGCCGACCGGCTGCGGCTGCCGGCCTACGGCGTCGGACCGACCGGCCGCGAAATGCCTAGTGAACCTCGGCAACTCCGCGAAGACCTGGCCGCATTGCATTTCGACGCCATCAAGATCCGTACGTTTCGAGGTGCGCTGGCACGGGTGCTCGATGCCGAAAAGGGAGCCGCCGCCTGGCTCGAGACGATTCGAGCCGCCTCGGGTGAGTTTCGCTCGGCGGCCCGGGCGCTTTCGGCTGCCGAGATGGCGCGAGTCCACTGGCCCACGCTCCCGGCCAGCGTCCTGGTCGACGAGATTCGCGCATGGTGGGATGCCGATCGGGCCGACTGGTCGCGACGCGTCCACGGCTTCTATCGCGCGCTGGGCCAAGGCGTCACCTGGCCGATTCGCGCCGCCTATGGAGCGGTGGTCTCCGGCGGAACCGATCCCGTAGAGTCACTCCGGCGCCGGGAACGAGAGGCCATTGTCCTGGCGGTGGAAAAGCTGCTCGACGAACTCGACCGACTCGCCCAGGTCGGCAGCGACACGCTCCGACCGCATCTGCGCCGTCTGCTCGGCGGCCATGCGCGAGAGGAGATTCTCTCACGCGTCCGGCAGGCGCACGACAACCTGCCGCCGGTTGACGACGACTATCGGGCGTTTCTCCACGGCGAGCTCGACGCCTGGAAGCAAGCCAACCCGGGTGCCGTCCGCTTCCTGCGCTCGTTGGACCACGCGGCCGCCGTGGCGCGTCCGGCCATCACGATTTCGCTGGCCGTCAGTGGATGGATCGTTGCGGGCGATCTGGTTTCCCAGGCCGCGGTGCACGCCGCCGGTCAGACGGCGGGCGGACTGGCCACCGAGGCCGCCATCGCCGGCGGAATCACCGGCGGAGGAGAGGCCATCGTCAGCACGACGAGTGAGGGTGTTCGCCAGGCCGCCGGCCGACTCTTCAGCCGGTTGCAGTCGCGCTACGCCCAAGGCCGGGCCGCGTGGCTGGCCGGCTGGCTCGACGACGAGTTGCTCGGCGGGCTGTTGGCCGACTTGCGCTATGGCGCCGAAGTGCCCCAGACCGACGAGTTCCGGTCGGTCGAAGACGGCCTGGCCCTGCTCCAAGAGGCCCAGTCTCGTTAAGGGCAGACGGCCCCGGGATGGAAACCTGCGTCATCCAGGCAAACCTTGCCGGCGAGCTGCCTCGTGTGATCCAAGTGCTTTCAACCGGCTAGAATTCGAGTGTTTCGTCCTGAGCATGGTTCTGGGCACAACATGCTGCGGGACCTGCAAGCGAATCGACCGGCAACATGTTACGCCAATGCGGCCTATTCCCTTTAGTACCGGGCGACGATCTGATAGGATTAAGCGGCTGAGGGCAACTTGGTTTTCGGCGGCAAATACGTTGGCTGCGAGATTTTTTGACCCACAAGCAGGACGTTCTTCCTGTGTTTTTTGAACGCCTCGGCAAACTGGTAGCGAGCCACTGGGCCCTGGTTCTTCTGATTTGGATCGTGCTGGTCGCGTGCGTCCATCATTGGGCGCCGCGTTGGGACGAGGTGACCCACGATGGCGATTTCGCCTACCTTCCCGATCAGATGACCAGCGTTCGAGGCGCGAAACTTCTCGAGGCAGCCTTTCCCGACTTCTACTCCAAGAGCCAGGTGGCTCTTGTATTGGTCCGGGAGCAAGGCCGCTTAAACGGCGCCGATCTGGAAGTGGCCGAGAAGCTTGTGGCCGCGTTCCCACCCAACCCAAACGGAACGTCGGATGGCAAGGCGCATGACGCTGCGGAAACGAGCGACCCGAGTCCGGACGCTGCGGAGGCGGCGCGTCCGGACGATACGAGCCATGCGGGCGATAAGAACGAAGCCGACGCAAAACCGTCCACACCCGAAGATACAAACCGCGCTGCCGCGGCCGATCGCCCTGCGCCGATGGACGAGGGTGCAACGAGCAAGACGACCTCGTCGGCGTCACCGCGGCCGGACGCCTTCGATCCGGACAATCCGATCACGGCCGTCTGGAGTTACTACGATACGCCGATCATCGGCGAGAAGCTGCTCAGTCCGCCGAGCGAGCGAGGACAGGCCGCACTGATCGTACTCCATTTGCGCAACGAATTCATGGCCATCGGCAACATGGATCTATTGGACCGAATCCATCGCAAACTGGACGAACTTCGACGCGCGCCCGACTTTCCAGAGGGTCTCGAGTTGGGCGTGACCGGATCGGCCGCGATCGGCGCGGACATGCTGTTTTCCGCCGAACAGAGCATCCGCAACACCGAGTTGACGACGATCATTCTGGTGGTTCTGATTCTCCTGGTGGTCTATCGTGCGCCGGGCCTGGTGCTCGTGCCGCTTCTGACCATTGGCGCCTCGGTCTGGCTGGCCATGGGTCTGGTTGCCATGGCCGCGGAGCCGGGCGGTTGGCTGTCTTGGTTCGACTTCAAGATTTTCAAGACGACGCGGATTTTCATCGTTGTGATTCTGTTCGGCGCCGGCACCGACTATTGCCTTTTCCTGATATCGCGTTACAAGGAGGAGTTGCAGCGAGGTCTCGGGCGCGAGAAGGCCATCGCCGAATCGCTCAAGCAGGTGGGCAGCGCCCTGGCCGCCAGCGCGCTGACCACGGTTTTTGGTCTGGCCATGATGTTTTTTGCCGACTTCGGCAAGTTCAGCAACAGCGGACCGGCCATCGCGATGTGTCTGGTCGTTGCCCTGGTGGCCTGCGTCACCTTAGCGCCGGCCTTGCTGCGCGGCAGCGGTCGCATCGTGTTTTGGCCGTTCGGCGTCAAACCAGCGGCAGCCGGCGGCGGCCGGCGTGGAAGCCAATTGGGGCCGACGTCGCGCCTGACCGGATCGCTTTGGGAGCACATCAGCCGCGCGATCATTGCCCGGCCCGGGCTGATCCTCGTGG
>CAZWWC010000241.1:0-7088 GCA_964637625.1 uncultured Planctomycetaceae bacterium | reverse complement strand
TGACAATGCCAGGTCTCGATGGAATTTGGAACTACTGAGTCTGGCACTGCATGACGAAGCCAAGGAGTCATCTTCCAGAACCACCCATGAACCTCGACAAGCGTCCTACGAACGGCTTTTTCATCCTCACGTTGCTGCTGGCCGTGACGGTCGCCCTGGCTCTCGCCTTGGCTCCCTCGCCGGCCGCGGCGGCCGGGCGTGGGCGGCTTGTGCTGACGGTCGTCGACCGCGATACCCGGAAACCGATTGCCTGCCGCATGCACCTGCGTGGGCCAAAAAAGCGTGCTGGCAGGGTCAAGGGCCTGCCCTTCTGGCACGATCACTTCGTCTTCGACGGCCGGATTACTCTCGACCTGCCCAAGGGCAACTACTCCTTCGAACTCGAACGCGGACTGGAATACCGCACTCTCTCGGGCCACTTCACGATCGAGCCGTTCGCCGACGACGCCAAGGAAGTGGACATGAAACGGTTCGTCGACATGTCGAAGTTCGGCTGGTGGTCGGGCGACTTGGACGTGCGACGCCCGATCCGCCATGTCAAGCTTCTTATGCAAGCCGACGATCTGCACGTCGTCACGCTCGAAGCCGGTTCGAACCGCAAGGGCGCTGCCCGGATCGGCGGCCCGAAGGATCCGAAAGTCGTCCGGTTCGACTTCAATCGATACTACTCGAGGGCCGGTGCCGTCCACACGTGGCCCGGTGCAACCGTGGCCTATTTCAATCTATCGGATGCGTTGGCGCTGCCGGCGCCGACGGCCGGGGCTGCTTTGCCGTGGGAGATACTGACCCAAGTCCGCAGCCGGCCCGGGGCGTGGGTCGATCTGACGCGCGCCACCTGGCAGGACTTGCCGGTGCTGGTCGCCCGGGGGCAAATCGATTCCATTCGCATCGCGGGTGAGCAGTTGTGCCGCGATCGCGTCTTGCCCGACCCACGGGGAGCCAAGCCGCGCGACCGCAAGTTTTTCCCGGGCCCGCGAGGTGCCGCCCAGTGGACTCAGGAGGTTTACTTCCGCCTGCTCGATTGTGGGCTGAGGATTCCGCCGTCGGCCGGCAGCGGCAGCGGCGCCAGCCCCAACCCGGTCGGCTACAACCGGATGTACGTCCACGTCGCCGGGCGATTGAGTTATGAGAAGTGGTTTCGTGCGTTTCGCGCCGGGCGCGTGACGATCACCAACGGCCCGTTGCTTCGGCCGACGGTCCACGGCCATTTGCCGGGCCACGTCTTCGCGGTGCCCGGCGGCGGGCCGGCCGAACTGGAGATTGCCTTGACCCTCTCCACCCGCGAGCCTATCAGCTACTTGGAGATCATCCGCAACGGCCAGATCTACCAGACGGTCCCTCTCAGTGAATATGCCAAGACGGGCCAACTGCCGCCGGTGCGGTTTGACCAGAGCGGCTGGTTCCTGGTTCGCGCGGTGACCGACTTGCCGAAGAACTACCGTTTCGCGATGACCGGCCCGTACTACGTCGAAGTCGGCCACGAGCGTCGTATCAGCCGACGAGCAGCCCAGTTCTTTCTCGATTGGGTCGGCGAGCGTCCCGGGCACCAGAAGGCACGCGATTTCTGGCAGGATCTTCTGTCGAAGGCCAACGCACCGTGAGCTGGGCACAGCGCTAGGCCTTGTTGGAGCACTGGTGTAAGGAGTTGGGTGCCCGGGTCTGAGCGCAGCGAAGGCCCGGTCTTCCATGCTCTGGGCCACCGCTGCGCTATGGCCCAGCCACCCCGAGCAGGGTCCTCTGACGAAGGCTGGCTCTACAACACCGAGTCGTCAAACGCTATACTGGCCGCATGGCGACCCGAGATGATCCTCGATCGGCGGCGCCGGCCTGGCGCGAGCTCTATCCCTTCGAGTCACACTACTTGAGCGTGGGTGGACACCGCTTGCACTACCTCGACGAGGGCCAAGGCCCCACGCTGCTGCTGGTGCACGGCAACCCGACCTGGTCCTTCTATTTCCGCGAGATGGTCCTTGCGCTGCGGGATCGTTATCGGCTGGTCGTGCCCGACCACGTCGGCATGGGACTCTCGGACAAGCCTGCCCTGGGGCAATACTCGTTCCGCCTGGCCCAGCGGTGTGACGATCTTCGGGCGCTGGTGGAGCATCTCGATCTGAAGGACATCACGCTGGTTGCCCACGACTGGGGTGGGGCCATCGGCCTGGGCACGGCCGTCGACGTGCCCGAGCGGTTCGGTCGGTTCGTCCTGATGAACACGGCGGCGTTTCGCTCGGACCGCATTCCGTGGAAGATCAACCTTTGTCGCATCCCACTCTTGGGTCGCTTTGCCGTTCAGGGACTCAATCTCTTCGTCCGCGCGGCGACCCGGCTGACCATGGTCCACCGCGAGCGAATGACGCCGGCGGTCCGTGCCGGCTATTTGGCGCCTTATGACAGTTGGCGCAATCGCCTGGCCGTGATCCAGTTCGTGCTCGACATCCCGATGACGCCGAGCCACCCGACCCATGCCACGTTGGAGAAGATCGAACGGGGATTGTCCCGGTTTGCCGAATTGCCCGTGTGCCTGATCTGGGGGATGCGGGACTGGTGTTTCGACGAGCATTTTCTGGAGCGTTTTCTCGACTTCTTCCCCGGCGCGGAAACGCATCGCCTCGAGGAGGTCGGCCATTACGTGGTCGAGGACGCCCACGAACGTATCGTGCCGATTCTCGAGGAGTTTCTGACCAAGTAGCCGCCTATTGGAGTCGCCCATGGAATCCTTCGGCATCCGCATCACCAAAGACGACCTGGCCTTCAGCGCCGCCCACTTCATCACGCTCGACGCACGCCAGTGCGAGCGGTTGCACGGGCATGGCTACCGCGTGGCGGTCGAGCTGCGCGGTCCGCTCGGCGATAACCAGTATGTCGTCGACTTCATCACCCTGCATCGCCTGATGCGCCGGCTCGTCGAGCCGTTGGACCATCGGGTCTTGTTGCCCACCGAACATCCGACGATTCAGATCTTCGAATCGGACACCGAGGTCGAAGTGACGTGGACCCAGCGGCGCTGGGTTTTTCCCCGGGCCGACTGTGTTCTGCTCCCGTTGGCCAACGTGACGGCCGAATTGCTGGCCCGGTGGCTCGGGCGGCAACTGATCGACGCACTCGGCGAGACGATGGACTGCGTTCCCCAAGCAGTCCGCATCGAGTTGCAGGAGATGGACGGCCACTGGGCCTTTTTCGATTGGCGGCCGGATTAGTGGTCGGTCTCAAGACTCCATCCAGGGTCAGTAGTTCCAAATTCGCTTGAGAACTCACATTGTCATCCTGAGCGAAGCGAAGGATCTCCTTAGCCATCGAGATCCTTCGCTTCGCTCAGGATGACTCATTGAGGTATCACCTAGCCAAGTTTGGAACTACTGAGGGTGGCTGGGCCATAGCGCAGCGCTGGCCCAGGGCCTGCTAAACCGAATTCCGGTTTTTTAGCGGAGCTTGCCACGAGGGCCGTTCTATTCCAGCCGGAAGCCGATCCGCACGGTCACCTGGTATTGCTGGATCATGCCTTCCATGATGTTGCCGCGCTGTTCGACCACCTCGAACCAGCTCATGTTGCGAATCGTCTCGGCGGCCTTGGCGATGGCCGTGGCCGTGGCCTCGCTGAACGACTGCGGCGAGGTGCCGACTATCTCGATCTTCTTGTAAACCGTTTCCGCCATGAGAATTCCCTCCACCTTCATTTTTGGTATCATACTCGTTCTGGTTGGGCCGCACTGGGAGGAAGTCTATTCCCTGGTTCTCGGAAGGGCAAGGACCGGAGGCCAGCCCCCCTGTTCTAGGTATTTCGCGCTTGCAAAATCGGGAGGGATTTGCTAGTATGTCGCTGGTTGAACTGGGGTAACTTGTCTGCGGAACTCAATGCAAAGGGAGGGTGAGACATGTTGCGACCTCTCACGTTGGTCTTGTGCGCCGCGGCGATCTGCCTGGCGGCTTTGCCTTCTTATGCGGACATCTCGCTGTCGCTTCAACAGGGCCAATCGGGTTACACCGGCTGCGGCGATACGTACCTGGACGTCGAAGAGTACGCCGAGAATTTCGGCAGCGATCCGGACCTCTACACGGAGGACAACAGCGATGCAAAGGACTTCGTTATCCGCTTCGATTTGACGTCGGTCCTGCCGAGCGGCGCAAACGTCCAGTCGGCGAGCCTGGGTGCCTATTATTACGATGATGGCGGTATGGTGTCCTCGGACTACCTGAAACTCGGCGCCTACCGGCTTAAGGTCGGATGGGACGAGGGGACCGGCGGCAGCGGCATCGGGCGGACCGGCGCAAGCGGGCACTACTGTTACGCGATGCCCGACGTAACGACGTGGGACGACGATGGAGCACGAGGTGACGATGATCGCTACGACACGAACGACGACGAAGTGACCGTTTGGGGCAACGTCTACGGCTGGGCGACCTGGCAGGGAACCTCCATCACCAACACCGTTAAGGCCTGGCAAGCCAGCCCCTCGGAAAACTTCGGCTGGGTCGTCGACGTCAACTACTCCAACGACGAGACGAACCGCGCCGAGTTCCACTCCAGTGAGTATGGCTCCAGTTCGCCCGACTACGCCTGGAGACCCAAGCTCGACATCACCTATACGCTCGCGCCCGAGGCCGACGCTGATGGTCCGTATTATGTCACGCCGACCGAGTCGGATCTGCTCGACGGCACCGGTTCCTATGATCCCGACGGCGAGAGCATCGTTTCCTGGCTATGGGACCTGGACGACGACGCCGAGTACGACGATGCCAGCGGTTCGACCTACGAGGTCACCTACGACTATCTGGTCAACACGCTGGGACTCATGCCTGGCCAGGTGCACGACATCGGCCTGAAGGTGATCGACGACGAAGGGGAGTGGGAAACGGCGTCCAGTTCGATCGACCTGGTGCCCGAGCCCAGCGTGGTCCTCTTGCTGGCACTCGGCGGGGTGTTGCTGGTCGGCCGTCGCCGGATGAGGGTGGCACCGATGATTCTCCGCCACGGACGCTACCAGCACGTTTAGCGTTTTCGGAGAATCGTCGGTGTTGCGAAGCAACGAGAGGTAGCGCACTCGATCATCAACGGACCTCTTGCCGCTCGCGCGGCACCTTGTGCGGGAAGTTGCGGACAAACCACGGCCCGAAGGGCCCATCACTTCGTAGCCCAGGGCAAGCGCAGCGCCGCCCTGGGTGTAGGGGGAGGGAAAACGTGCTCGACCCTGTAAGGGTCGCACAACTTCTGTTTTGCCCCTTCAGGGTGAATTCACCCGCGGAAAAACTCCTGACCAAGGGCGATGCCCTTGGCTACTATGTTCGAGCCCTTCGGGCTCCCCGTGCAATTTTGGCGTCAAAATCACGATGAGTGGCACGCCGCGTGCCACTGGCTCCGCCAGTGCTTCGGACAGCCCACTTCCTTCGTACTTCTAACTTCTTCAGTTGTGACCGAGGCGCCTACACCCGCCGCACAGTATGTGCGAAAGGCAGTTCATCGGAGGCGGGCGTTCACATTGAACGCGAAGATGATGTCATTATACATCTCTTCGATCTCCGGCATGCGCAATCCGAGAACCTGGCTTTGAAGCACAATGTCGATCCGATATTCGGGATCTGGGAACTCGGAGTCAGTTTCTTGCGGGCTCTGGCTGTCGAACATGAGAACGCCCAGCGCGTTCTGCATTCCGACACTGAGCATGATTTCGCCGGGTGGGTTGCTGGAAAGCGAGTAGAACTTCTGGCAACTGCGGAGGAATTGTTCCGTCATTTCCCGGAAGTACCGCATGTTGACACACATTGCGTCCCGCTGCTCTTCACTACCTGGCTTTAGGAGCGTTCCGTTGCTGCACAGGGTTTCGCTCGTGTAGGTCATGCCAAAGAGAGTCCCGTTTGCAGACACTGTCGAACATGCCACGGCAATCCAGGCTCCGCCTTCTTGTTGATGTCGGGTGATCGCGAACGAACCTCCGCGAATCGTCTGGTAGGTCAAGTGCCCTGGGAAGAGTATTAGAGGGTGCTTCTCGTGGAATCCTCTGCAGTCGTACTGATCGTGGACGTTGGACCATGGGTAAACCGGGCTGATTGAGATCCAACGGATCGGACAAATGCTAGGGTGCATGACCCGTTGGCCACGGGCCAGGTTCTCGCGCAGGTCTGATTCTCTTTGATCGACCATCCGCTGTCGACGAGCAAGCAAGTATTGAATCCGATCCATGTCTGCAAGCTCATACGGTTCATTCTTATTGTCGGTGCGGCCATAGACGTAGACCTTCCGATTCTTCTCGATAGCGTGCGGAGCTTCGCGGCTCTCGTGCACGCGAATCACCAGTAGTACATAACCCGGCAACAGATCGTTCGGGATGACGTTGCTGACGGCGACGCGAACGGGCGGGTAGATGCTGTCCTGAGCAATCTGGATGACGCGCTCGGACAAACCTGGCTCGGCTGGCAAGCCCTGTTTTGGTGGCCAAACCGGTTTGTTGAAGGTGGGGTTTGCATCAACACCCAGGATGATGAGTCCGCCAAGTGTGTTTGCAAATGCGGCGATCGTCTTGGCAAGGTCCTTGGGAAACGAAATGCCCTTATAATCCAGCCGGGCGCCTTCCGGCTGCATTGTCTGACAAAAGGCGTCGATGTCTGCGAATTCGATCTGAGAAGCGGGCTTGTGCCACAACGACATCATGGGCCTCCATAGTCTTCAGTCACTTGATCGTCTGCCACGTCGTCTACTGCCATTTCTTACGGCGTTCCCGACGTTAGGCCGTTTCTGCCTAGCGCATTCGGCCGACGAAGGGGGACATAGGCGAGACTGCGACTTCACGGCCGCCGCTGTGCGTACGTATCATTGTCGTGCGAACGCCCTGATCATCCCCGATTCTGACAGTGGATGACGAACCAGTCAAGGAGTCACGTCGGTCCGACACACGCGCCGGGCAGAGCCCGGCCGCTAAACATCTGCCTACTGCCCGCTGCCTACTTTTTCTCCGCAGCCAGGCGGTCCTTCCACTCTTGAATATGTCGCATCGCCTCAAGCGGCGTCATGTTGTCCAGGTCCAATTGCCGAAGCTCGTCGAGCAGCGGATGCTCGGCCGGGCCGAAGAGCGTCAGTTGCACTTCGGCCGGTTTGG
>CAZWWC010000240.1:0-7121 GCA_964637625.1 uncultured Planctomycetaceae bacterium | reverse complement strand
AGCTAAGCAAAAACGCGTGGCGACCCGGCCGCCATGATGTTTACAGCAGTGGTGCCAACACCTACCGACTGGTGACGGGAGGTCGGCTGCGAGTGGATTTGGACCGAATTCGCCACTTTCTGCGCCAATATCCAAAGGAGACACGCGCTAACCTGCAGACAGCGCTTACCGAGTTTCTGAACCCCGCAGACGTGAAAGTTCGGTCGTATGTGTTCCGCTTGTTGCATGCACACCTTTGCGTTGAGGCGGGCCATCTTCGAGAAGATACCATTGAGATTCTTCGGAAGACGAGCCAGTTGCGGCCGTCCTATTCTGTGTTCATTGACACAAACTTTCTTTTTTCAATTCTCTCGCTGCACAGCAATCCTTCCAACGAAGCGGCGAACTCACTCCTGTTGCTGATCGGCACACTCGCAGAACGAGTGCCGATTAAGTTGTACATTCTTCCGCTCACAGCTCAAGAAGCGAAGAATGCCCTGATCAGTGCAAAGAGTTGGGTACAGGGCATTCCGGTTACAGAGAATCTCACAAGGGTAGCCCTGAAGGCGAGCCTGTCAGGTATGGCGCAGAAGTACTTCGAGGAGCGGGGCAAGGGGGGGGGGCTTTTTTGACGCCCGACGAATTCTTCGGGCCATTTATTCGGGACCTGATCACTATCGCCCGATCGAAAGGAGTCGAATTGTACAACGAATCCATAGAGCAGTACAAGATGAGACAGGATGTAGTAGACGACATCGTAGGCCAGAATGATTTCGAACAGCAGAAGAGTACGAAAGGTCAACGCAAGCCTAAACGTTATGAACAGATCGAGCACGACATGGTGTTGTGGCATTGCGTTCAGGACAAACGGCACACGCCGCCCGAATCTCCACTTGAAGCAGAACACTGGATCATCACGGTTGATTACAGGTTCCTTGCCTTTGACGCCTACAAGCGACAGCAGCAGGGCACTGAGGTACCACTATGTCTCCATCCTTCAAACTTTGTCTCGATGCTACGATTCTGGGTTCCAAGAAGTCCTGAGTTCGAAGAGGCAATTCTCGGCACTATGCGGCTACCGTTCCTTTTCCAGGAATTTGATTCAGATGCGGAAAAAGTAACTCTCCAGATATTGCGGACGATCGGGCGATTTGAGGGAGTTGGAGACATTCCGGAGGAGGCAGTCACAAGAGTTGTGTGCAATGACGCCATTCGGGAGAGAATGGAGGAAGTTACTGAGGGACAAGAGGAAGTTGAGCTGATTCGGGATGCCCTAATCGAGGAATTGACCGAAGACATCCGAGAGAGAAATGCTGGCATAGAGGAACTTCAACAGGAGGCCACTGGGAAGGACCAGGACCTTGAGGAACTGAAGAAGCATAAAGAGAAGATGGAGAAAACCATTGCGAAGCTCAGGAGCACGGTCGAAGCTGAGAGAGGAGAAGTGACGGCCGTGCAACAGGAGCAGCAACGGCAGGCCGAAGTTATATCTGGCCTGCAAGCATCGCTGGAAGCGAAGCAAGCGGAAGCCGAGAAACACAAGGCTATTAGCCGCTTCGTGATTCGGTGGAGTATCATTACAATAGTTGCGTTGGGACTGGTCGCTCCGATCTTGTCCTATTTGACCGTGAAGGCCTTCGACTGGAGTACAGTATGGACGGCGACCGGTGTCTATCTCGCGTCGGCCCTCCTCCTGATCACAGCAGCTGACATGGCTGGCTCGAAAGACTGTGTCGTTCGAGACTGGCATGTGTTCAAGTGGTTTCGCACATTCCGAGGATGGTTGCTAGGTGCGATCATTCTTGGGCTGGCCCTAGAAATGGCTGGTAACTATCTTTGGGATCGAGTCACCAGCCCATCATCGCCTGCCTCTGAGACCGACGTGCGTGGTGGTACGTCAGTAGACCATGAGGAACCTACAGTGGACGAGCAGAAGACGAAATGATCATCGTTGATGTGTTTCTTGGTACAGGGGTAACGACGTGAGCCTTCATCCGATCAAAGCCCTCGATTACACCATCGACGAATACGCCGATTACCTGCGGACGGAGTTTCGCGCTAAAGACCGAAAGCTACAGGAAGCCCTGGAGAGAAAAAGAGAAAAAGGGAGAGAAAAAGGGCACATTCTTACTTTTTCTCACCCTTTTCACACGACAAGCGACACGAATTCGGTGCAAAGAAATCGATAGAAAAGGGATGTCTCCTTTTCTGTACCCTGCGGTTCGGTTTGGAGGTGTGATTACTCTCGTTCGCGGTTGCGGATTGCGATCAGGTCCTTCATCACGTTGCCGAGCTTTTCCTGATGACCGGGCACGCCCAGCGCGTCGTGCAACTGGCTGTAGAGCTTGCACAACTCGCCGTAGACCTTGGTCGCTTTCGGGTTGGGTCGATAGACGGTCGACTTGACGCCAGTCATCTTCCGCTGGGCCGCCTCGGTCGTTCGGTAGGCCCCGCCGACCACCGCGCCGAAAATGGCCGCGCCCAGCGCGCAGGTCTGCGCCGAGCGGCTGATCTTCATCGGCACGTTGCAGATGTCCGCGTAGATCTGCATAACGAAGGGATTCTTCTCCGCGATGCCGCCGCAGTTGACCACCTCCTTCACGTCCGCGCCGCACGCTTTGTACCGGTTGATGATCGTCAGCGCCCCGAACGCGGTCGCCTCGACCAACGCGCGGTAGACTTCCGGCGCGGTGGTGTGCAGGGTTTGACCAACGAGAAGGCCCGTCAACAGCGGATCAACCAGGACCGAACGGTTTCCGTTGTTCCAGTCCAAGGCCAGCAGGCCGCTCTGGCCCGGTTTGAGCTTGGCGGCCGCCCGGGTGAGATTGGCATGCGGATCGCCCTTGGCCGTGTAGGCCCCCGGCGTTAGGTTACTGACAAACCAATTAAAAATGTCGCCGACGGCCGTCTGGCCCGCCTCGATGCCGTACATCCCCGGCACAATCGAACCGGGCACGATGCCGCACAGCCCCGGCACCTCGGGCGCCTTTTCCCGCTCGGGCACGACCATCATGTCGCACGTGCTCGTGCCGATGATCTTGACCAGCGTGCCCGGCTTGATGCCCGCGCCGACCGCGCCCAGATGAGCGTCGATCGCGCCGACGGCCACCGGAATGCCCACCGGCAGGCCGGCCTTCTTGGCAATCGCCGGGTCGATCTCGCCGGCCACCTGATCCGAGGTCACGGCACGAGCCGCATAATGATCGCGAACCGCGGCCAGCTCGGGTGCCAAACCGGCGAGAAAACGTTTGCTGGGCAAGCCGCCCCAGTCCTCGTGATACATGGCTTTGTGGCCCGCCGCGCAGATGCCGCGCGGCATGGTGTCCGGGTCGAGGTTGCCGGTGACGAAGCCCGCGACGAAGTCACACTGCTCGACCCAGGAGTAGGCCGCCTTGGCTACCTTGGGGCTGGTCCGGATGCAGTGCAAGATCTTCGACCAGAACCACTCCGAGCTATACGCCCCGCCGCACTTGTCCAAATATCGATCCTTCGTGCGGGCAGCCTTGGCGGTGATCTCGGCCGCTTCGGCGTGCGACGTGTGGTCCTTCCACAGCCACGCATGGGCGGCCAAATTCTTCTTGAACTCGGGCAGCATGGCCAGCGGCTTGCCTCGGCGGTCCACCGGCAGGGGAGTCGAGCCGGTCGTATCGATGCCGATCCCGACGATCCGCTCGGCCGAGAACCCGCGATTGGCCGAAGCCGCACGAATCGCGCCCCGAACCGAGCGGTGGAATCCCTCGACGTAGTCGGCCGGATCTTGCCGGGCCAGGTTCGGGTCGCGGCCGTCCAGAAGAATTCCATCCTCGCCCGACCGATAGTCGTAGACCGACGTGCCGACCTCGGAACCGTCGGCCACGTTGATGATGAGTGCCCTGACACTGTTTGTGCCGTAGTCGACCCCAAGAGCAAACCGTCCGCCCGAAGTTTTGGCCATGACTCGCTGAACTCCTTGTATTGCCAGAGACCACTTGTTCGATAAAAAAGTAGGGTGGGCACCGCCCACCGAAATCCATCAAAGCAAGTCTTGGTGGGTGATGCCCACCCTACAGCTCGGTCGTCATCGAGCAATAGCAGTCTATCCGTCGCGCTACGAAGACACAAGATAGGGCGGAGTTTTCAGGGCGTGTTTGAGAAGCGTGCGACTGGCTGCCTTCGACGAGCTCAGTCGAGTCGCTCGCCAGCCAGTGTCCGCCAGGTGACCATGGTTTGTAACAGTGTGCCACTGCTTCGCAAGAAGCAGTGCTGCTGCAAATCTGGGGTACTGCTTGCCTTTCGGCAAGCAGTCCCGGCGCGCCGGGATGGTGAAAAACCCGGCCCAGACCGCGACCCCCTCCCGCGAGTTATTCGGCGGTGTCCCCGACCGTCCGATCGGTGAGCTTCCGGCCCGTTGCGGCCGAAATGACTTGCCTCCGACGGCCCATGAGGAAGAGTTACAAGTGGCGATATAGCCCGAGCCGCGCAATCGAGTCCACCGAACCGTCATCAGGACACGGATGGAAACCCACGAGCCGATCAACACCGATCAGTCAACTCTGCCGCCTCCGGCCAACGAGAGCGCCGAGCTGGGGCCGTCGCTTGAGCTCCGCGCCGACACCCTTGCCGACAGCGTCGTCATCCTGCTGACGCTCACCGTTCTGCAACGGGTGATCGGCTTTTCGCGCTCGGTTCTTTTCTGCCGGTGGCTGTCGCCGGACGAACTCGGGCAATGGGACATCACGTTCAGCTTCCTCATGCTGGCGGCTCCCTTGTCGGTGCTGGCGCTGCCGAGCTGTCTGAGTCGCTATATCGAGTATTATCGCCAGCGAGGCCACGTCCGCACGCTGATCGCGCGCATCGCCGTGGCCGTGCTCGGTCTGGCCCTGGCCGCCTGCGGGGTGATCTTCTTCGGACGCGTATGGTTCTCGAAGCTGATCTACGGCACGTCGGACCACACGCACCTGGTCTCGCTCCTGGCGGTTTCGCTGTTGGTCATCATTGCGGCCCACTTCTTCATCGAACTGCTTAACTCCCTGCGCTACGTGCGGGCCCTGGCGGTCGTCCATCTTGGCAACAGCCTGGCGTTCGCCCTGCTCGGGGCGATCCTGATCTTCGGAGTCGCCCCCAAATCAACCAGCGTCGTTTTGGCTTATGCCGGCGCCTGCGTTCTGTCCACCGCCGGCGCGGCTTGGTATCTGCGCTCCACCTGGCGAGCAATGCCTCCGTCCGGCGAGCCACTGGCCCGTGGCGAACTCTGGGGCAAGATCCTGCCCTATGTCCGTTGGGTCTGGTTGACCAGCCTGATGGCCAACCTGTTCGAGATCGCCGACCGCTACATGATCATCCATTTCTCAACCGACCTCCGGACCGGCCAGCCGGCCAGTCCCGACGTCGCTCTAGCTTCGGTCGGCCAGTATCACAGCAGCCGGGTCGTCCCCCTGCTGATGATTTCCATCGCGCTGCTGCTGGGCACCATGATCACACCCCACTTAAGTGCCGACTGGGAGTCGGGCCGGCGCGATCGCGTCAAGCTGCGGCTCCGTCTTTTTCTGAAGCTCCTGGCCCTCGGGCTTTCGGTCGGGGCGGTCCTGGTGATCCTGGCCGAGCCGATCCTGTTCGACTGGATCTTCAAAGGCAAGTTCGACGACGGCGGTCGCCAGGTGCTGCCCTACACGCTCACCTACTGCATCTGGTTCGGCCTGACGTTGGCCTCGCACAACTATCTGCTCTGCGCCGAGAAAGCCCGATTGGGCACGCTGGCGCTGCTGGTGGGTCTGGTGGTCAACATCGCCCTGAACCGGATTCTGCTTCCGCGCTACGGCTTGCCCGGCGCGGTTTGGGCCACCACCGTGGCCAATTTCGTCGCCCTGCTGCTGGTCTCCTCATTCAACCGGCGACTCGGACTGCGTCTCGATCGGGCCACGATGCTGGTCATGCTCGCGCCGGGTCTGCTCTGCTGGAGCGTCTGGCCGCTGTTGATCGTCGTGGGCGTCGTTGCCGTGTTGGCGCCGACGACTCGCTGGATCTTCAGCCCCGACGAAAAGCAACTCCTCGGCGAAGCCCTGGGCAGCTATCGCGACAAGCTCCGCGTACTGGGCCGACGACGTTCTTGATGGCAGATAGTAGGGTGCGTGCTTGCACCGAACAATAATGATGCGTGCAAGCACGCATCCTACATTCTACGTTCCACGATACTGCCGCAATTCCGACAAGACCGTCTCGATGTCGCAGGGCAGGGGGGCCTCGATCTCCAGCGGCTCGGCCGTTTCCGGATGAACGAAGCGCAAACGCTGGGCGTGCAGCGCCTGGCGGTCCAGCAAGACGGTATCATCTTCGTAGTCGCGGCGAATCTCGCCGCGCGTGATCACCGCCCGGCCGCCGTAGAGTCGGTCGCAAAGCACCGGGCAGCCCGCGTGATTCAGATGCACGCGAATCTGGTGCGTCCGACCCGTCTTCGGAATCGCACGCACCAGCGCGAACCCTTCAAACCGCTCAAGCACCTCGTAGAAAGTCTCCGCGCGACGTGCGTCGGCGTCGGTCCGTCGGATGGCCATCTTTTCGCGATTCTGAGGATGCACGCCCAGCGGCTCCTCGACGACGTCGCGGTCCCGCTGGGGTCGGCCGGCGACAATCGCCAGGTAGCTCTTCTCGACCGTGCGGGCCTCGAACTGGGCGGCCAGCCGGGCATGGGTCTGGTCGTCCTTGGCCACGAGGATGACGCCGCTCGTGTCGCGATCGAGCCGATGGACGATGCCCGGCCGCGTCGGCCCGCCGGCCGAGCTCAACCGGCCGCCGAAATGGTACTGCAGCGCCGCAGCCAGCGTGCCGGACCAATGACCGCGAGCCGGATGGACGACCATGCCCGGCGGCTTGTCGACCACGACGATTTGGTCGTCCTCGTAAAGGATCGCAAGCGGGATGTTCTCCGGCCGTGGGCCTTCACGCGGAATCTCCGGCAGGACAAGCCTGACACGTTGGCCGGGCTTCAGACGATAGCTCGGTTTGCAGCCGCCACCGTCGACCGTGACCACCCCGGCGTCGATGACTCGGCGAAGGTGTGCCCGACTGTAGTCGGCCAGATGATGGGCCAACAGCGCGTCGAGCCGCCAACCCGACTCCGCCGGGCCGACCACGAACTCCACGGGCTCGGAGGATGCATCGCGAGG
>CAZWWC010000239.1:0-7159 GCA_964637625.1 uncultured Planctomycetaceae bacterium | reverse complement strand
ACGTGATCTCCCGCCTGGAGTACCATGTCGGCCCCGGGTGCGAAGAGCAACGGTTCATCGCTTCGCCGCACCGCGACGATCAGCAGGCCGTTACGACTGCGGATATCCGACTGGGCGATCGTTTTGCCGACGAGGCTGCACTGCTGGGGCAAGGTGATCTCGTCGACCTCGGCCTCGGCGACGTGGCGGCCCGCGACCAGTTCGACCAGTTCGATCATGGAGGGTCGGGTGATCATGGCGGCCATGCGCATGGCCCCGGCCGCCGCCGGCAGAACCACCCGATCCGCACCCGCCTGGATGAGTTTCTTCTCGGTCGACGGGAATTCGCCCCGGGCAATGATGTGGACTTTCGGATTGAGATTACGGGCAGTCAGGGTGATGAATACGTTGTCGGCGTCCCGTGGCAGGGTGGTGACGAGCGTGGTGGCCTGCTCGATGCCGACGCTGCGCAGCGCGTCTTCCTCACTCGCATTGGCGTTGACGGCCAGATAGCCCGACTCCCCGGCCTCGGCGATCCGCTCGGCGTCGTTGTCCACGATGACGAGCGACTGCTTCTGTCGACGCAACTGCTCGGCCAGGATTTCGCCCATGCGGCCGAAACCGCAGATGATGATGTGGTCGCTCAGTCGTCGGAGTTCGCGGTTGACGCGCTGAACTCCCAGGGCACGATTGATCTCACCTTGTGTCATCATTTGTACAAAAGCTCCCATGATATAGAGGGCGGTGGAAACCCCGAAGATGATCAGCACCGCCGTGAAAAGCTCCATGCCGGGTGATCGCGACAAATCGTGGACTTCCTCCAGACCCACGGTCGAGAGAAGAATCACGACCATGTAGATGGCGTCGACCAGATTCCAGCCGGCCAGACGATAGCCCAGCACACCGACCAGAAAGACGATTGCCAGAATGACGAGACCGGTTCGAAGGTGGTTCCAGGCCGAATTCATCGGCTGTCTTCGCGATACGGTGGCGTGACGACTATTGATGTCTACATTCAGTAGTTCCAAGTTTGGCTGGCTGACACTGCGGTAGGTCATCCTGAGCGCGGCGAAGGATCTCGATTGTCCAAGGAGATTCTTCGCTGCGCAGATCCTTCGCTTCGCTCAGGATGACAATTTCGGGTCTCAATGGAACTTGGAACTACTGAGCCTCGAATAATATAGTATAGCTCCTCAGGTGTGGTAGTCGGCATTGATGTGGATGTAGTCGACCGTCAGGTCGCAGGTCCAGAATCGCACGCCGGCGGTGCCTTCGGAAAGCGTCAGCTCGACGTGGGTCTCCCGGTTGTCGCGGATCGACTCGGAGACCTGCCGGGCATCGAAGGCGACCGGGGTTCCCCTGTCGCAGAGCACGAATCCGTTCACCCTCAGACGAACCCCCGTCGGATCCAACGGCACGCCCGTAGAGCCGGCCGCCGAGACGATCCGTCCCCAGTTGGGATCGGCGCCGGCGACGGCCGTCTTGACCAGGGCGCTCTGGGCAATGGCCTTGGCGATTCTCCGGGCACACTCCCGGTCGGCACAGCCGGCGACGTCGATCGTGATCAGATGGGTGGCACCCTCACCATCGGCTGGTATGGCTCGTGAGAGCTCGACGCAGACCTCTTCCAAGGCGTCGCGAAAAGTCGACCATTCTCCGTCGACAAGGGTCGGGCCGCCTGAGAGGCCGTTGGCCAAAAGCAAAACCGTGTCATTGGTGCTCATGTGGCCTTCGACGCTGATGCAGTTGAAGCTCTCGTCGACCACGTCGGCAAGCAGCGACTGGGCCGACTCGGGTGCCAGCGGCGCGTCGGTCAGGATCAGCCCGAGCATCGTGGCCATGTTCGGCCCGATCATGCCCGACCCTTTGGCAATGCCCGCGATTTGGACGGTTCGTCCCTCCAATTCGACCGTGCGGCCGGCCATCTTGGGTACGGTGTCGGTGGTCATGATGGCCCGGGCGGCCGATTCCAGGTCGGTCGGCTTCGAGCCCAGCTTGACGGCGGCGGCCGTGATGCCCTGCTCGATTTTGTCCATGGGCAAGAACTTGCCGATGACGCCGGTCGACATGACCAGCGCCTCCTCCGGCCCCGCGCCGCAAACGGCGGCCGCCAGTTCGGCCATTTTCCGGGCGTCGTCCAGACCGCGCCGGCCCGTGCACGCGTTGGCGTTGCCCGCGTTGACCACCACGGCTCGGATTCGATCGCTGGGCGTGCGCGACCGGTCGAATTCGACCGCGGGGGCACAAAAGGCATTTTGGGTATACACGCCGGCGGCCACCGCGGGCACCTCGGACATCACCAAGGCAAGGTCCGGCTTCCGCGGGTCGCTCTTGATGCGGCAATGGACGCCGGCAAGTAAGAAGCCCTTGGGGATGGGGATGGACATGGTAATTGACTTTCCTCTTACGGACGGTATCCGGAAATTCCGTAGTTCCAAGTTTTATTGAGACTCGGCATTGTCATCCTGAGCGAAGCGAAGGATCTGCGCAGCGAAGAATCTCCTTGGACAATCGAGATCCTTCGCTGCGCTCAGGATGACCTGCTGAGGTCTCGGAGCAGCCCGGCGCGCTGGGACGCAAGCGAGGCCATACCACCCAGACGTGACCCAGTGGCGGATTTCGCCGGGTCACGATCCGGCCTACGATGCTTCGGACACGCCCGTGGTGGATCGGGTTCACCGGGCACTACGACAACGCCATCGTCTCGGGATACCCAAACATCAAGTTAAAGTTCTGCACCGCCGCGCCGGAGGCCCCCTTGACCAGGTTGTCCAGGGCGCTGATCGTGAGCACCCGGCCGCGGACGATCCGGGCCGTCAAGTCGCAGTAGTTCGTATCGACCGAGTCTTTCGTAGCCGGCAAGTGGTCGACCACCCGGACGAACGGCTCGTCGGCGTAGGCTTCGCGGAGCAGGTCGAGCAACTGTTCTTCCGACACGTTGCCCACCGGTCGCGAATACGTGGTCGTCAGGATGCCGCGATCCATGGGCGTCAGATGCGGGGCGAAGACGACTTCGACCTTGCGACCGGCCGCGGTGCCGAGGATCTGTTCGATCTCGGGCGTGTGCCGGTGCCGGCCGACATTGTAGGCCGAAATGCTTTCGTTGCACTCGGTGTACATGGTCGTCAGCTTGGGCGTTCGCCCTGCCCCGGAGACGCCGCTCTTGGAATCGATGATCAGGTCGGTCGGCTCGATGAGCCCGGCACGCAACAGGGGCGCCAGCGGGAGAATCGCCGAGGTGGGATAGCAGCCCGGGTTGGCGACCAACGGTGCGTCGACGATTTTCTCACGAAAGAGCTCGGGCAGCCCGTAGACCACCTTGCCGAGCCGATCGGGGTCGGCGTGCTTCTGATCGTACCACTGGGCGAAGACTTGGGCGTCGTCGAGCCGATAGTCGGCACTGAAGTCGACCACCCGGCAGCCGGCCTCGAGAAAGTGGGGAACCAGCGAAGCGGCCACTCCGTGGGGCAGGCAGCTAAAGACACACTCCGCCCGGCCGGCCACTTCGGTCGGGCCGAGATTCTCCAAGGAAAGGTCCAGCCGGCCGTGCAGCGAAGGGTGGATGCTGGCGATCGGCGGACTGCCTTCCTGTCGGCTTGTCAAGGCTACAATTTCGGCTTCGTCGTGACGGAGCAGAATCTTGACGAGCTCCGCGGCCGTGTAGCCCGTGGCTCCAAGAATGGCGATCCGTGTCATCTCTCGTCCATAAGCTTAAAGGGAACAGTCCGAATCCGCCGGGGCGGTTTCGATCAGCCCCCGCAGTATACCCGGCACGCCCCCGATCGGCCAAGGGGTGGTCAGTCGCGGTCCGGGGGGGGCAGTCAGCAGTTCCAAGAGGGCATTTCAAAACGGTCATCCTGAGCGAAGCGAAGGATCTCCCCTCCGCGAAAGCCGAGATTCTTCGCTGCGCTCAGAATGACAACAATCAGAGCACCGGTTTTGAAATGTCCTCAAGTTCTATTGAGACCTGGCGTTGTCATTCTTCGCTAGCGCTCAGGATGACCTGCTGGGCGTACAAAGGGGGACAGTCCCCTGTTCAACACAAAAGGGCCGCGTCCCGAAACACTCGAGACGGGGCCCTTTGTTGGTGAGTCCGTCGGCGGTGGTTCCTTTTGGGAGTCACCGGTCCGCCGAGAATGCGGGAGGAAAACGATGGTTCGAACTCACCTGTCACCCGAGGGTGACAAGACAACAAATAGGAGATCGTATCCATTGTCTCTAGCATCTGGCGTGCCAAGCGGCCTGCGGCGCCCGGCGCCGGGCTCCACTGCCGAAGCGCAACTCGCCATGGGTGGTGCACTTAAGACCTGGCCGACGACATCCGATGCGCGGGGCCGTCCGGCAGCGGTGGCGTTGCGTTTGGGCAACAATCGCCCGGCGGATGTTGACCGAAAGCAACCGAAGCGCCGGACCGACCGGTGGGCATTGTCAGAAGACCTGGGTTTGGGGTGCCCGGGCCATAGCGTCGCGCCGGTCCGGAACGACGACAACCGAGGTTCGCCGTGATCGGCCAGGCGGTATAATGCACGCTCTCGAAGACAGGAGGGCGAGTTCACGGCCGAGCCGTGCACCGACACCAATCGCTCGGCTCACCAGGAGGTTCGCCCTCCCAATCACCGCACACCGTTGATTCATGGTCCGAGGAACCAAGGAGGACGTGCCGTTGGCCGCTGAGAGCCCAACCAACTCGACGGCTCCGCCTGCTTCGTCCGGCCGGCTGGGTGAAACCTTGCTGTTGGGTGGGGTGCTGCTGGTCTGTTTCCTGCCGCGGGCGTGGCTCTGTCTCGAGCGCGAGGCCGTCTGTTCGGATGCGGTCATTTACATGCGGGCAGCCGATGCGCTCGAGCGCGGTGATTGGGACGGGGCACTGAAACATCTCAATCTGAATCTGAACATCTATCCACCGATTCTCGTGGCGCTTCGCCATACGGGGATCGAGTGGACCAGGGCCGGCGCCTGGTGGAGCGTCGTGTTTTCGAGCCTGGCCGTGTTGCCGCTGCTGGGGCTGTTGCGGCGGATGTTCGACAGCCGGGTAGCGATTATCTCGTGCCTTTTCTATGCAGCCCAACCTTGTCTGCTGGCCTATAGCCCGTTGATGCTCCGTGACCCGACCCACTGGTTTTTGTTCTTGTTGGGCCTCTATCTGATCTGGCGGGCGACGGCCGAGGCGCGATGGTCGTTTTTCTTGGCTGCCGGCGTGGTCCTGACCTTGGCCGTCCATCTCCGAAGCGAAGCATGGCTGCTCGTGCTGCCGTTGGTGGGTTGGGCCGCCTGGCGGTGGTTTCAGGATGCGTCGCGTCGTCGAAGACTCCTTGCCGGCACTTTGGTCTGTCTGGCAATGGTTCCGGCGACCGTCGTGGGAGTGAACCTTACCGTGCTGGCGGACCATCCGCGTTGGGAGTGGGGCTACATGCGGCCTGTTGCCGACGCGCGGCTCTGGATCAAGGCGACGCTCGCGCCGCGCCGCGCCGAGCCGGATCCGCCCCGGCCGAAACAAGCCAAATCGCGTCAAGTTGGAGGAACGTTGCCCGAGAAAGTCAAAGGCACGCCGCCGACACAGCAGAAGATGTCGACCGGCATGGCCCTGTGCAAGGTCGTCGTCCGCATGGTGAAAACGCTTACCTACACGTACGGTCTGCTGGCGCTCATCTCGTTATGGATCGATCGAAAGGAATTGATCGGGCCGCGCGACTTGCCGCTGGTGCTCGTGTGTCTTGTCCTCTTGTTGGGCATGGCGATTCGTCTGACTTTCAACCCCATTGAGCCTCGCTATTTTCTCATTATCGTCCTGTTGGCGCTGCCCCGGGTGGCACGGGGGGCGATCCTTGCAAGCCAGGCCGCGGCCAGCCTCTTGCGGCGATGGTGCTCAGTCTCGGTTGGTGCCGGTCGGCTGTTGGCCGGGCTGATCGTGTTGGTTCTCGTTGGCGGGATGATCGCCGGATGGAACACGGCGCGTTTGAATGCGGGAGATTGGAACCAGCAGGCCGCCCTGGGCAGGTGGATCGGCACCGCGCTGGGCCCCAAGCTGCGGATCGCAGGCAATATCGACAGGTATCAGTTGGTCGTCTACTACGCCGACGGAAAGAACATCCATGCGCCGCTGGCGGTCCGACATGACAGCCGGGCCTTGACAAGCACCATCAAGAAGGAGCGTCCCGACCTGATCGTGCTCTGGGAGGAAGGCGATTTGGGCAGGTCTCGCCAGGCCTATCTGAGCATCTTGCGCGACCGAAAAAAACTCGGCTATTGGACCGTGCGTCCCGACGCGCTGCCGCCGTCGTGCCACGGCATTCGGTTACTCGTGCGCCAGGGACTCTCGGGCGTCGACGCCGAGTCTTTGCTGGAGCCTGACGCGACTTTTTGTGGCAAATCTTCTGTCTCAGAAGACGAATAACAGCTATAGGTAAGAAAGCAGATACACTTGCAGTTGACCGGAGGAGACCCGATGGACGAGCAAGACAAGAAAATATGTAAGATGTGCCGTATGGAGATCGCGGCGTCTGCAAAGAAATGTCCCTATTGCCACCACTGGCAGTATACACTTTCGCTGATTACTTTCCACCCTGTGTTCGGAATGTTGCTGGTGCTGATCTTATTCGTTCCTTTGATTGTGCTGTACGGAATGATGTTTCAGAGGATCGGGGACAAGGGTGAAGCATACGCCGACCATCCAGACGCGCTTGAGGTGGTCGAATCGACGATGTCGTTTGGGGAACGATGTTGTGGCGAGCGAGACCAAGGCACGGTAGTCGTGTTGGGCACCCTGGAAAACCATTCCGACATCACCTGGAAGAAGATCTGGCTGGAGGTTCAGTTTTTCGACAACGAGGGCATTCGAGTCGACGCACACCAGAAGGAGAAGTACTCCTTCGTCGTCCCCGCACACGACAAGGCTGCTTTCAGGGTCTATGTCGACAGGCAGTTTCCCGAAGAGAAGTATGCTAAGCACAAGGTGCGGGTCCTATCGGCCACCGAGCGGGGAACCCTGTTTGACTAGAGCCTATTTCAAAACCGCTCGGCTGTATTGGGTGGCTGGGTCTGAGCGAAGCGAAGGCCCAGTTTCCCAGGCATCTGGGCCACCGCTGCGCTATGGCCCAGCCACCCCCGTGGTGGTTTGAAATAGGCTCTAGTGCCGCGTCAAGGCTAAGAATGAGGGTGCCACTGCTGGCTTGTCCAGCAG
>CAZWWC010000238.1:0-7235 GCA_964637625.1 uncultured Planctomycetaceae bacterium | reverse complement strand
GGCACCTGGACGACCAGGCCCGTCTCGAGCGTGGCCGGTTTGGTCCGCGCGGTGGCCGAGGCGCCTTTGATGGCCGGGTCGCACTCGACGATCTTCAGTGCCACGGCGGTCGGCAACTGGATACCGATGCACGCGTCGTTGTAGATCAACGCCTGCATCCCTTCGAGCTCTTCGGTGAAGTACTTGCTCTCTTCTTCGAGGTCCTCGCGTGGGAACTCGTACTGGTTGTAATCGACCTGGTCGAGAAAATGGTACGCCTCGGCGTCGCTGTACATGAACTTGACCTCGCGGCGCCGGAAATCGGCCTCGTCCAACGACTCGCTGCCGCGCAGCGTGATGTCGACCTTCTGCTTCGTGCTCGCGTCGCGCGCCCGATATTTGTAGAACGTGTTGGCGCCGCGGGCCGAGGGAGTTTGCACCATGACCGATTCGATGATGCACGGCGCGCCTTCGTAGACGACAATGCTGCCGCGTTTGATGTCCTTAGCCAGCATGGGTTACTCCGAAGCGACTTTGGTGCGTGCGAGCACGCTCCCTACTACTTTGTCGTGGGGCTTCCGCCCCACGCTATTAACACGTCGTGATACGTCGAGCAGGCTCAACGGCTAACTGCCTACTGCCTACTGAATAAGCGTTCCGGTTTGGGGATCGACGGCCATGCCGTCGGTCAATTGTGCCAGGCAGTCGAGCACCAGCAGGAGGGTGCTGGGGTTGAGCATGCCTTCCGGCTCGACTTGGTCGTCGAAATCCGTGATCTGCTCGAAATGGAGCACGTCGAATCGTCCGTCACAGTGGCGAAGCTTCTGGGCGTGCCGGCGGATATCTTCGTCGCAACCTCCGGAGGTTACCTCGTCGGCCAACTCGCCCGCCTGTTCAAGCACTTCTTCGCCGGCAAGGAACGAGACGTCGACGGCGGCGAAGTCGTCGGGTGAGAGGATCGTGATCGACTCGAACCGACCGTGGTCGTCCGCATTGGCGTTGACGAGTTCCAGGCCGTCGCCCAGCATGGAAAGCACCTGACGAACCTTTTCCAGGCGTGGACGGTTCTTGGCGGGAAACTGAACGAAATAAGTCTCTCGCCAACGGTATTGGTTGTTTTCAAACAGGGACATACGGGAACTCCATGGTCATCGGCCGCGGAAGTCGTATCCGCGGCTCAGCACCGGGGGGCAGGCGACTGAAGACGCACTGACCGTTCACTCCAACTCCTCTTCATCCAGATCGGGTTCGCTCTGCCACCTTTCCATTGCCGCGAGTGCCGCGTCCCGCTCGGTCTGATTGGCCCAGACCGACTCGCCATGT
This sequence comes from uncultured Planctomycetaceae bacterium, assembly GCA_964637625.1. Lineage (GTDB taxonomy): Bacteria > Planctomycetota > Planctomycetia > Pirellulales > Thermoguttaceae > UBA11386. The sequence goes on along the minus strand of CAZWWC010000238.1, from coordinate 5,933 downwards.
TCGAGACGGATTTCGTAGTCGCCCTCATGTTGGCACTCGGGCGAACCGCAGAAGTGTGGGATAGCCGATATCCACATGATGCGATACAAGGGTATGTGCTTGTCATCGATTACATAGAAAGCAGACATGACGTAGTTCGTCCTCTACAAGAACATTCAAGATTCAGTAGTTCCAAGTTTGGCTGGCTGACACCTCAGCAGGTCATCCTGAGCGTAGCGAAGGATCTCGATTGTCCAAGGAGATTCTTCGCTACGCTCAGAATGACAATGCCAGGTCTCGATGGAATTTGGAACTACTGAGATTATCGTTTTGCTTGAACACGCGTGTACTATTTCGCTGCCAGTTCGATCGAACGTTTCGTGGCCGCTTCGACGGCCGCCACGATCGCGGCATGGAATCCGGCAGACTCGAGGGTTTCGAGCCCGGCGACCGTGGTCCCACCGGGACTGGTAACGCGATCCCTCAGCACGCTGGGATGCTCCCCGGTGGCCAGGACCATTTCCGCGGCGCCGCGTACGGTCTGGGCGGCCAGGCGGACGGACAACTCGCCAGCCAAACCCATCCGCACGCCGCCGTCGCCGAGTGCTTCGATCATGAGATAGACAAAGGCGGGCCCGGACCCGGACAAACCCGTCACCGCATCGAGCAATGGCTCGTCGACTTCAACGGTCAACCCCACCGACGCAAGTAATTGCTCAACGAGCGCTCGATCGGCGCCGGTGGCGTTTTGTCCCAAGCAGTAGCCGCTGGCCCCGTGGCCAACCAGACAAGGCGTGTTCGGCATGACTCGAACCAATCGTACGTTTCGCCCTAACCCTTCGGCGAGCGACTGAAGCCGGACGCCGGCGGCGATGGAGATGACCAGCGTGTTCTCGTTCAGGCAAGGGCACAACTCGGTCATCACCGGCGTCAGATTCTGCGGCTTCACGGCCAGCACGACGACGTCGGCCGAGGTGGCCACCTCCAGGTTGTCCGCGACGGCCCTGGCGCCCGTGGCACCGACAAACTGTTCTCGGGCTTCGGCCGAGGGATCGGCGGCCGAGAGACTCTCCGGCGGAACCAGGCCTGCACGGATCAGCCCGTTGGCCAAGGCCGTGGCCATCCGGCCGGCACCAATCATTCCAATTCGCTGTTGGAGCATGGGCGATGCTTCAAAAAATCACAACCGGAGTACCAAATGCGACGGCATTCAAAAGCTGCCGCCATGCTACCTCAAACCCCGGGAGGGATACAATGGGCGGTGGGAACCGCCCGTCGTTGGTCACCGAGCGGGAGCCGTCAAAACTGCCCATCTTCCCCGGCCTGGACAGAAGGTACCCATCCGGGGGGATTTCGAGCGGCCGGTTGCGGAGAAGTCGGTTTCTCTGGGCCGAATTCATCTGGACACCTCGGCACGTTTTTGACACACTCCCGCCCTCATCTGTCGACAGCCGGAGCCAGGTCTCGTGCCGTGCACAGGCAGATCGTCGCCGGTGCGGCGGTCTCGCTTCGGAAAATGGGTTCCCGATCGTTCAGAACAGGACAGGTTGTGCCATGAAACGGTTACTTGCGGTGGTGTGCTTGGTGGGGCTGGTTTGGCTGCTGCCGCCCGCGGACACGCGGGCCGACGGTTGGTCGCCCTCCTACAGCAAGCGTCAGACGAAACCGTCGGGCATTTCGAAAACGCTCAAGGAGATCGACGCCGGCACGAAAAAGTTCCTTCGCGGCACGATCGACGTGATTACGTTGAAGCCGCTCCGCCAGAGGAACAGGCCCTATCTGGCTCCTCCCGAGAAGCCCTGGCTGAACAACTCGTCGAAGAAGAAGGAAAAGAAGAAGTCGTTCTGGAGTTCCTTGTTCAAGCCCGACAAAAAGCCGAAGCGTGTGGAGTCGATGAAGGATTTCGTCGGCCTCGAGCGTCCCGGCAGCCGGAGATGACAGAAATGGGAGTCTCACAGGGCTCTGCCGGTCCGTTACATCGTCGTCCGATGCTCTGGGGCGGAGTCGTCACCGCTTTTCTTATACTCGGCACTGCGGGCTGCGCCTCGCCGACGGGCAACTCTCCCATAGCAGGTCTCTTCCCCGGTTCGGACGAAGCGGCCCTTAGAGAGGCGGTCGCCAACGATACCTTCCCCACGGCCGCCCAGGCGGGCATCGCCTCGCAGGTCTCGGACGAGTAAGTCTTGCCCAGCGAATCCGTTTCAGAGGGTGTACCAACCATGTCCGCCAACCCGCTGCGCAAAATTCCGTCGATTCACGAGTTGTTGGAGAACCCGACACTCAAGACGTTGGCCGAGCGGCTGCACCCCGGCGCGGTGGTTTCGACCGTACGGGTGGTGTTGGACGAGGTGGCCGCCGAGGTGCACAACGCGGCCACGGAAAAGGCTCTGCCCAGCGTCGCGGAACTGGCCGAGCGAATATCGCGACGCGTGCTCGAAGGTCAGAGGTTCGAGCCGAGCAAGGCGATCAACGCGACTGGCATCCTGCTGCACCCTGAATTGGGATCTCCGCCGTGGCCCGAGGCGGCCGTCGAGGCCATGACGGCCGCAGCTTCCGGCTACACGACCGGTCGACCGACGTCGTCGGCACACATTGTGGCAGCGGCCGAGCCGGCCCAGCAGCGACTTAAGGAACTCACCGGGGCTGAAGGGGTCTTGATCTTCAACAGCACGGCTGCTGCAACGATCGCCACGCTGGCGGCCGTGGTCGGCCGGCAGGAAGCCGTGATCGCCCGAGGGCAGGTCATCCGGCGAGACCCCGACTACCACCTGCCCGAGTTGGCCGAGGCCGCACGAGTCGCGCTTCGTGAAGTCGGGGCCGCCAACGATACGCAGCTAGACGACTATCGCCGCGCGATCGGCGAGCACTCCGGTGCGATCCTCATCGTCGATCGCAGCAGCGTCGCCGCTCCCGGAAGCGATGAAGACGTCGGACTCAAAGAGCTCGTCCATCTGGGCCGCGAGCATCGGTTGCCCTTGATCCACGACCTGGGGCCTGCCGGCCTTGTCGATTTGGGGTCGCTGGGCATCGACTTCGCGCCGTTGGTGTCCAAGAGCGTCGACACGGGAGTCGACCTGGTCGTCTTCGGTCATGAGCTGCTGGGCGGCCCCGCGTGTGGCATTGTGGCGGGCCGGCGCAATCTGATCGAAAGCATCGGGCGACACGTGACGGCTCGATCATCACAAGTCCCCAGGCCGGTCCTGGCCGCCTTGGCCGCCACGGTCGATCTGCTGCACTCGGCCGATCAGGCTCGTCGGCATGTTCCTCTGCTGCGACTTCTGACCACGTCGGCAGACAATCTCAAGAATCGAGCCGAGCGGCTGGCTCCGCAGATGGCCGCCACGGGCGTCGTCCAGAGCGCCGAAGTGGTAGCTGCTTCCGGCTCGCTTATGGGCCCGCACCGGCGCCGCGGCGCGGTGGCCGGTTGGGGCGTTGCGCTTCGTCCCAAGGGCACGAGCGTCGCGCAGCTGGCCGAGGCTCTGCGTCGCGGGCAGCCCGCGGTCATCGGCCAAGAGGACGACCGACTCTTGGTGAACCTTCGCAGCGTGTCGGCCGAAGAGGACATGCAACTGGTTGAGGTCATCGAAGGCCTCGACCGGTCGCTGTAGGGCCGTTCTCGTCCCGTCTGAGAACCTGTTTGAAAAGGGTGCCACTGCTGGCTTGTCCAGCAGTGCTGGCCACGTAATCCTCCCAAGAACAAGGGCGGACAAGCCGCCCATGGCACCCTCGACCAAGCGAAGAACGACTTTTCAAACACGTCCCGAGGAGTCGGCTCTTCTGGAGACGGCCCGTCCAGACGGCCATGGGGCGACCAACCGGCACGCGGGCCGGGATAGACCAACTCTCGCACCCCCCACCGGCGGCACCCTTTGGACCAGGACTCACTCATCTGGTATATTCTGACTACCCAACGACGGCTCGGGTCGTCACAACCACGACAAACGGCCATCGGTAACCAATCGGGCCGGTGGACGAGCTACATTCTTAGTACGAATTCCCCATAGAAGCTGTGCCTTGCGGCGTGTTCATGCTTCCCAAAGCAACACGCTGGTTTTGTCGGCAGGGATGCTCCACTACAAACCAGATCGCGCGTCGCCCGTGTCGTGGGCGATGCCCCTTCTTCCAACGCTTCCAACCCAGGGTGAGACATCAGCCATGCGATGTTTCTTGAAGAGCGTCTCGGTTCTGCTGCTGACGATTTCTCTTGTGCCCGGGCCGGCTTCGGCTCGGGCCGCGGAAGCCACGCGCAAGCATCATCCCTGGGCGACGTTCTCGCCCGGCGCTTGGCGGCAAGTCCGTGTGTACACCAAGGTCTTCGATAAGGACGGCAAAGTCGTCGACACCGGCGTTACGGAGAAAACAACGACGCTCGAAAAGGTCGACGATCACGGGGTAACGCTTCAGGTCGAGGAATCGGTTTGGGGAGCCGGCAAGTGGCTCGACGGCCAGCCGGCAACCGTCAAGCAGGGTATCTACGGCGAGTCGGAAGGACAAAAAGCCACGATCAAGGATCTCGAGCCGGAAATGCTGGTCATTGAGGGTCGGAAGATCCCGTGCGGCATTCGCCAGGTAGAAGTCGCCGATGCCAACAACAAGCGTCTTCAGGTCTCGAAGCTCTATTTCAACGACGACGTGGCGCCCTTTGTGCTCAAAAGGGAAACGACCATCAAGGACCTGGGCGAAAAGGCGGTCCTGTCCGAATCGAAGACGTCGGTCAACGCCCTGCGGATGCCCTGCCTGGGCCCGGATGAGCTCTTTACGGCCGCGCATCTTCGCGCGACGACCAAGCACGCTCGGGGAATGACAGTGACGCTGGCCTATACGTCGGCGGAGGTGCCCGGCGGCATCGTCCGCCAGTGCACGAAGAAAGTGGATAAGGAAAACCGCCTGGTCGAGCAGTGCGTCTTGGAACTGACCGATTATGGCTTGACGGCGGCGGACAAACCGCGGCGACGTCTCTTTCCACTCCGATCGCGCGAGTCGCGAAAGCGAGCCGGCCGACGCAATCCGGACAAGTAGGCTTGAAAAAGAGGATAAGTCCAATTATTGGGTTTTCCTTGGCCTGCCGCGGGGCTGGAAGGTCGGCTGAAGGCCGAGTTTCTCGGCGGTGATCCGCTGCCATGCGGGGCTGCCGAAGGGACGGCCTCGCTGGAGGGCCGTTCGCAGTGCCTTCAACTCCGCTTCGCCCTGGAGCCGGTTCACCTGGAGCAACCACTGTCGCAGCCAGTCGATCGGCCACGGCGCGAGCGGCGGCATGTCCTCAGTCACTTCCGGATGCCGCCAGCGCCAAAGGCTCGGGACGGATCAAAGACTCCCGACCCCTTTTTCGCCTTTTTCGCCTTCGCCTTTGGTGGCCTGACTCTTGGGAGCGGGGGCGCCCCGAAGCAGTCCTTCCGTGCTGAGGTCTTCGTCGATGTCGGGCCAGTGAATCCCATAACCTCCTCCCGAAGGCTCCCAATGATCTCGCTGTTGCTGCGTTGCATTCAGGAGTCTCGGATACCACGCCAGCGGCACGGTGATGGTTCGGCCATCCATGAGATCGACACTCAGACTGTCGTCGTTCAACGTGACGGCTCGAACTCGTTCGTCAGCGCCCAGTGCCAAAATACCCATGCCATGCCTCCAGGAGTTCGCTTTGGTGCTCTGAGACCAATCGTTCGATGACGCGGAGTTCGTGGGCCGCAAACCCAACATTACGTGCCAGTTGCACCGGGACCAGCCACAACTTCGCGGAGTAACGTTCTCGATCTACGTGGATATGGGGAGGTTCGTTTGGCTCGTGGCTGTGGAAGTACAGCCGGTATGGGCCAACTCTCAAGACTGTCGGCATTCGAAAGCTCCCCGAATCCCCATGAGTATATCATACCCCTTGGAGGACGGAAGAACAAGGGGCAGCCGTGTGCGTGACCAGCGTTCTGGGCGGCCTTAAGTCGTGGCGGTGCGGGCGTTTGGCC
>CAZWWC010000237.1:1304-7241 GCA_964637625.1 uncultured Planctomycetaceae bacterium | reverse complement strand
GCAGGCCTTGGCTGCTTCCAGTTCCTCTCGCAGCTGGTGGATTTCCTGCTGGTAGGCGAGTCGATCCATTTCCCATTGGTGGGCGTGGTGCCGGAAGTCGGTCTGCTGGGCGTCGAGTTGTTGTTCGCGGGCGACCAGGCGTGCGGCCCGCCCGTCGATCTCGCGCTCTTGCCCGGCGAGCCATTGCTCGAGTCGCTGTTTTTCGTCGGCCAGATGCTGGTGCTGCCGGCGAAGATCGACGCCCAGGGCGATGAGCTGCTGTTTCTGCTCGGCCAACGCGTTGCCCGCGGCGCGATAGTCTTCGGCCAACTGGCGGCGGATCTCGCCCAGCGAGCGCGTCAACACGGCCGGCGGCGCGGCGCCGGCCAACTGGGCCCAGAGCTCCTCGGCGGCCAGCCGGATTTCGAGCGTCGAGCGGTGCATCTGGCCGACCTCTTCGCGCAACTGCGCAAGCGCCGCGTGGCAACGATCCACCTGCTGGCTTCGCCCGGCCAACTCGCGACGTTTCCGGTCCAGTTCGCTCTGGGCCCGGCGCTGCTCGGCGAGGAGGCGCTGCTGCTCGCGTCGACATTGCTCGTCGAACTCCCGACGGTCCTTCTGCAAGGCGTCGTAGAGCTGCTGGGTCTGGTGTTGGATTTCGGCGGACTGTTGTTTGTCCTGGGCGTGGCGCGCCGCGTGCCGCTCGGATCGGGCTTGGGCCTTTTCGGCTTTGGCCAGCCGGGCGAGGCACTGCTGCGCTTCCTGCTGGCGCTTGGCCAACTCGTCGGCCTGCGCTTTGAGCTTGGCCTGGCCTTCGGCCAGCCAGAGGCGAGCGGCGCGGGTGTCGTTTTCAAGCTGCGCGGCGCGGCCGTGGAGTTGGGCCTCGCGCCGGTCGAGATTCTCTTGTCGGGTGCGGAGATGCTCGGCCAGCTGGGCCGCCTGAACGCGGAGCTGTCGCAGCAGGACCGCTTCGCCCTCCGGCGGAAGTGCCTCGGACGGCCGCTCGTCGGACACCCGCTTTGCGCCGGCAGCGTCGGGGGTGGCCACGACGTGGGGCGCGTCGATTCGGGCGGAACCGACCATCTTCTTCTCGGACGGAGCCGAGGCCGGTGCGGTCTGCGTCGATTGCGGGGGAGCGTGCGACATGGCTAGCCTGTATCTTCCACCGGAAAAGTCACCACGAAGGACACGAAGTACACGAAGAAATAGAAAAAAACAGGCAATCCGGGCGAGCCGGGACGGTCCCCGGGCGAAATCCGTTGCTCGCTTCGTGCTCTTCGTGCCCTTCGTGGTAGATCAAGAATCCGTAACCAGCGTATTGCTAAGGGTTTTGATTGATTTCTGATCTCAGACGATGGGACTACTGCGCGGCATGGTCCGCGCAGCCGGCAAAGTTTACCCAGAGCCCTTAATCGGCAAGGTGCGCACCAGAATTGACGCCAATTTGACAAGAAGCCGGAGGGCCGGTGCGAGGCACAGCACAAGCTGGCAAGATAGGAAGATTGGGCAAGTCAGCTCTCCTCCGTGAAGCAGGTGACCCTTGATGTGCGGGCAGGAGAATCCGTAGTGTTGTCAATGACACCAGTGGCCTTGGCCACGAGCCCCCCGTGCGACACAGAGTACTGTATTCTAGAGAGCAGCGGCGTCCCCGTTTCAATTCCCGTCACAGCACGAAGTCCAGGAGTGGCTTGAGGGCAATCCAGGTATCGGCAATCAGGTCCACGACTTTTCGTGATCTGACAATGGGACAGTTGTATTTGAATTGGACCTCGACGCCGAACCGGCTTCTCCGGTACCTCAACAGCGGGGACCTTCCCCTCCAATCGTGTCCTCTCCATACGGGCATCGCCTCCTTCGCCCTCTACTGTAATAAATCAGGAGGCAGTTGTCTCACCTATGTTGGCACAGAGGGAACCTTCGACTCGAAAAGCAGAACCCAGCCGTCGCTGTCAAAAATACAGCCATCCGGAAGTCCTTTTGCGTCGATCTCCTCTCCCGACACGCTGACGCCTGGAACTTGCTGCTCTACCAGACGGAGCTTCTGCGTTGGTGGAACTGTACCAATCTTGAGCCACTTGAGAAACGGGCGAACCAGCCGGCGATCGTTGCTCAGTGTGCAGAACAAGGCATGTGTGAGCCTGTTCTCGGGCTGTTCGTATTGGTCAAAAATGTTCCGCATAGAACTACGTCGATTATGGTCTATCCATTTGCCCTGGCCAGCCATGATCGCGGCACGGACCGAGATTGTCGTCTCTGTGAAGCAGAATGAGTTGTGCGTGCTTGACGCACAGAGAAGGTTGCCGATCATTGTACCCTTCGGACACGGGGCAGCAAGCAGCCAAGGCAATTGGGAGCGGAACGTCCACACGCGCTCCACAGTTTATTCGATGCGTAAACCACCAGCTCTGCTGGTAAGAGTCTGTAGGATCTGCCGCTGGTTCGTTACCGCGAAGCGGTTGAACATCATAGCCCAGGGTCAGCCCCGACTCGTCGGGGCGCCACCCTGGGTTACGGATGCCACGCGTCGCGTGAACCCTGAAGGGGTTCCACAATGATGACGGCTTTGCGCAACCCTTTCAGGGTTGAGGTTCGTTTTTTCTCCGCCACCCAGGGTGGCGCTTGCGCGGCTGCGCCGCTGGAGCTTACCCTGGGCTATGTTGTTTGGACCCCGTTGGGGTCGGATGAACGAATGCTCGGCTCCTTTTCGGGGCCTTCCTCATGCCACCAGCTCCGCTGGTGCTCACTGACTTCTGGTGTTGCCGGTGTCGGACGCCTGAGGTATAATCTGTGTACATACACGTACATGGAGACCAGGCTATGGCTACCAAAACGATCAGCATCGACCTGGAGGCCTACGAGCGGCTCCGTAGCGTCCGGCAGGATAACGAATCGTTCAGCCAGACGATCAAGCGCGTCGTCAGGCCGCCGCTGGACTACGAGGCTTTTCGCAAGCGGCTCGAAGGCCTCTCGCTCGGCGAAAAGGCTGCCCGGGCGATTGAGGAGCAGATTCAAGACCGGCGTCGCCCGTCGAACAGGGAGTGGTGATGGCCTCGCTCGATACCAGCATTCTCGTCGACGTCCTGCGTCGGCGATCGCGCTTTCACCGCCGCGCGCTTGCGAAGCTGCACGAACTGCACGCTCGGGGGGAAATCCTCGCCACAACGCGATTCACGGTGGCCGAACTCTGCGTCGGAATCGAGCTGTCCGACAATCCCGAGAGGGACCAGGGGGACGTCGACACGCTGCTGGCGGATCTCGAAATCCTCGATTTCCGTGGCTTTTCGCCCCAGCTTTTCGCCCAGATTCGCGCGGCGCATCGACGGGCGGGCCGCATTGCGGGAGACATGGACACGCTGATTGCGGCCACAAGCCTGGCGGGCGGCCACGCCTTATTGGTGACGCGCAATCCGTCGGACTTTTCGGGCATTCCCGATCTGACGGTGGAAAGCTACTGAGGCACTCAGGCCTTAGCGCGGGTGCCATGCTCATCCCGGCGCGCCGGGACCGTGAGCATGTTTTCCAACGTTCGGCCATGGCCACACGAGCGTGGCCATGGCACCCAAGTTGCGGCATGGTGCTTCGACAAGGGCGGACGAGCCGCCCATGGCACCCGGAAATGTCCTCGTGACAGAGCTTAGGCCAGGGCTTCGTCCAGTGCGGCTTGGAGCCGCTCCTTGGGCTGGACGCCGACGAAGCGGTCGACGACTTCGCCGTTTTTGAAAACCATTAAGGTGGGGATGGCACTTACCCCAAATCCGGTAGCTACGCTTGGATTGCCGTCGATGTTTATCCTTCCTATTTTTACGGCGGAGCCATTTTCGGCGGCCAGTTCCTCAACGATCGGGCCGATCATCCGGCAGGGTCCACACCAGGGGGCCCAGAAGTCGACCAGGACGGGTTCAGATGCTTGCAGGACTTCAGCTTCGAAATCGGCGTCGGAGAGTTCTTTTATTTGGGCCATAGCGAGTTTCTCCCTTTGGACAGCAGTGGTCTGTGCGGCGGACCGGGTGCCCCGGGTCCGGCGATTGCACCGGTGCGCAAAGCCGCGACGCCAGTAGATTATAGGCGGCCGCTCGGCCGCGTCAATGCGCCCCACCGCGGCCGGTGAGACTCGTCCGCAGCGGAATCAGGTGAGCAAGCAACTCGCGAAGGCGTTTCATGGTGATGGGCATGTTCACCGTGACGCGATGTTCGGCCGTTCTGGCGTGTTTGCACCATTTATGTTGGGTTTCACCCAGCAGCAAGGCGGCGGGCAGCGATTCGGTGAGCGTGCTCTCGGCCAGGCGGTTGAAGATTTCCACGGCCGGCGTGCCGATCTCCTGTGCGTTGATGATGACGCAATCGGCGATGGTGGGCTGTTGGGTGAGTCTGAGCAGCGCCCGCTGGGGATCTCCGGTCAGCAGCACCCGGTAGCCCGCCTTGCGGAACCCATTGCGAAAGACGTCCTGCATTTCGGGCAAGGATTCAACGACCATGACGGCATGGCGCGCGGCGGCCGGGCCGCCCGCGTTTTGCAGACCGATTCCACTGGCCGATGGCGAAGGGGCGATCGAGGCGGTCTGGTCGATCGGCGTCTTGCTCTTTTCCCGCAGTCGCCGGGCGGCGATCCTCAGGTCGGAAAGCATGGCGCCGGGAGTCTGATAGCGGCGGTGCGGCTCGAGCGTCATTGCCTTATTCACCACAAGACTCACCGAGGGGGAAAGGGAAGAATCTACCCGCTGCACGGGAAGCACTTCCAGGAATCGCGTCTTCGACAAGCGTTGGACGCGGTCGCGGGTTTCCTTCAAGGCGGGGCGGCCGATGAGCATGTGATAGAAGATGGCTCCCAGGAAGTAGATGTCGCTTCGCGCGTCGTCCCGCCGGACGCCCGTGGCGCGTTCCAACGCCGCGTAATCGATCGTGCGGCTGTTGATCATCTCGGGCGGGAGGTCGTCGGCGAGGGATTCGTCGACGGCGGCCAGCCCGAAATCGACCAGCTTGGCCGTTCCGTTGCTGGCCACCAGGACGTTGCTGTTTTTCAGGTCGCGATGCGTCATTGCCCGTTCGAAGGCGTATTGCAGCCCGCTGGTGATCTCGATCATGAGTCGGACCGCTTCGGCGGATTCGATTTTTTTGCGGATCTTGATGAATTGCCGGAGGTTGCGTCCCTCGACGAATTCCATGACGAGGAAATGGACCTGTTTGTGGGAACTGACGTCGAAGATCCGCACGATGTTCTTGTGGCGCAGCGACTTGCCCAAGAGCCCCTCGCGTACAAACGCCTTGTAGTCGCTCGGTTTTTCACTGTAGCGTTTTCGAAGGACCTTGACGGCAACCACCTCGCCGGTGTGGCGGTGGACCGCGCGATAGACCCGGGCAAACGAGCCGCTGCCGACGAGATAGAGCACCTTGTAATCGCCGAAGAAGAAGCCGGTTCGCTCGCCCTTGGTGAGCCGCTCGACCTGGTAGTTCGTCAGCATCTCACGGCGGACCAGCAACTGCGAAAATTCGTCGTGGGGGACCTCATGCCTGCCGAATTCACTCCAAATGCTCTGCAATTGCCGCTCGTCGACCAATCCCAGGTCGAAGGCGCGCTGGGCGAGTTGTTCGGCGGTCAGTCGGCCCATCGAAAACGTACCTGTCTCTGTCGTTGCTTGATCGAAATAGTGCTCTGTGTGGCGTGTTCCCCGTGTGGGAGATCACGCTTGGCGGGTGCCGGACGTCACACGGTTTGCGGCCGCAGTACGTATTGCCTTGTTGCCGGGCGTTGCCAGCCGGTCCGGCGTGGCGTCGTGCCACGGGCGGCCGTCTGCGCGGCCCGGGAGACCCCCCTCCTTTTACCGGTCATCGCCCAGAGTCGCCTGGTGGCCAAAGAACGACCGCGAAACAAGAGGTTCACGGATCGCCCCGGGCAAGCGGACTCTCGTCTCGGCGGAGTCTCGTCCGTGCTGCCGGCCGTGTCCGAAAGGCCGCGCAAGC
>CAZWWC010000237.1:0-1204 GCA_964637625.1 uncultured Planctomycetaceae bacterium | reverse complement strand
CGTCTCGGCGGAGTCTCGTCCGTGCTGCCGGCCGTGTCCGAAAGGCCGCGCAAGCACGGCGGACCACGTGCCGCCGGCGTCGCTGCTATCGCATTGGTTCCGTTAGAGCTTCTCTGTTATGGCAATCTCCGCGGAGATCACACTTTGCCGCGGGCGGGCGCTGCGGAAGACCGCTGGGAAGGTCTGCCGGTCATACAGCGCGACTCGACCACCACCTCCGCCGAGGTCAACCAGGCGTCTGCCTATTTCTCTATAGTATTCCAGGGAAACGAAGCTCGCAATGGACTCTGGCCGATTGCACGGCCCGGCGGTGCGAGGTCGGCCCACACAAGCCGGATGGGTCGGCTCGGCAACGATCGGATTTGACGATTGTCCGTGCCGAGATCGAGAACACCCCTATCGTTCCCCTCTAATGCGGGGGCTCTCGAAGAAGTCCGACGATGGTCCGCCAAATAGGAATGTCCCCGTGACATACCCGATCGGGTGGGGTCCCGGGGACATCTGAGAAATGGCGGCCTATCGGAGATCTGAGAACGTGTGGAGGATGGAAGTCTACACGTCTTCCAGCCGCTGGCGGTAGTCGTCTCGCTCGCGGCGAGTCGCTTCCAGATCGAACATCAAGTATTTCATGTCCAGCCGGAGTTGGCCGAGCGCGTCTTGCACCAGTTGGAGAATGCGTCGACGACGCCTGGTGCTTTCGACGACCCGCACGAGAATCGGTTCGAGACGGTCGCGAACCTCCCCGGGCAACTCGCCGATGACTCCTACCAGGTCGACGATTTCCTTGGGCAGTTCTTGCGAGATGCGCCGAAGAGAATGGGCTGGAACGGTCATGCGTGTCTCCTCATGGCTGCTCTTGATGTTCACGCGGTCGACAGGGACGGCGGTGTACTGGGGCGGCCTGTTCGAGAACCGGGCTGCGTGTATTGAGTGCGAACGTCCCTGAAGACGGTAGGAGACAGGGAGCAGATCGTGTGCCAATCAGGCGAGGGCGAAATGGCCAAGGCTATAAGTTCTTTTCTGAAAAGCAGTTAGAGAAAGCGGGCAAATCTTCCTTTCGGCGGCTTTGTTGCCAGCCGGCAACGTTTGATCTGGATGCGTTTCGCAAATCCTGATACAAGCACACTTTGCGCCGCGGCTCGCGGTCTGCGCCGCGTGTGGGGTTTTCACCACACGTGTGGGCGGTCGAACCGAGTCCACGCGG
>CAZWWC010000236.1:0-7243 GCA_964637625.1 uncultured Planctomycetaceae bacterium | reverse complement strand
GTCGGGCGGCTCGATGCGGTAGCTGGGCAGGCTGATCATCGTGCCTTCATGCGGCGGCTTGGTCTCACTGCTGGGCGAGCCAGCAGTGGCACCTGGGGACTGTCCCGATTTTTTCGGAGCCGCAGGCGGAGAAAAAATGGGACTGTCCCCTTTGGGTGACGGCACTGGCGAGACGCCAGTGGCACCCGGTGGTTCTTCGTCATCCGGCGTCTTGGCGACCAGGTCGATGCGAATCAGGCACAGCGCAACCAGCGCCAGCGCCATGACCAGGAGAATGGCTTTTTTCATGATTGAATCCTTGACGTTCGAAGGGCTCAACAGCCGGCGCACCCGCGCCGAGAGATTCCATCGGCTGGCGGCCGGATGGCAGGAGCCGCCGCCGGCCGACGATTCGGCCAGGACCAGCAGCGCCCGGGCGTAGTCGGTCTGTTCTCGCCCCCCGGCCACGGCCGCCTCGTCGCAGGCCCATTCGGCGGCCTCCTCGAATCGCCGCACGGCCCACCACGCGGCCGGATTGAACCAGTGGGGTAGCGCCAGCACGCGCGCGGCCAGCGACTTCCAGACGTCGCCGCGCTGGTAGTGGGCCAGCTCGTGCCGCATGATGCTCAGGCGTGCCGCCGGGCCGAGCGACTCCCAAAGCTTGGCCGGGACGACCAACTCATAGCCGTCGGGCCAGCGGCAGAGCAGGGGGCCCATGTCCGTGGTCAGCCGTAGCGGGATGTCGTGGTTGATCTTGTGCTCGGCCAGCAGAGCACGCCATTGGCGAAGCGTGGCCTCGTCGGGCAACAGTGCGGTCGACATGCAGCGGATCGATCGGACATAGCCGGCCAGCCAGCGCAGCAGGGCGACGCACAGCCCGGCAATCCACGCGACAAACAGCACGAGCTTCCAAGAGACGCCGCCTGGGGACTGTCCCGATTCTTGCGGAGCCGAAGGCGCAGCAAAAATGGGACTGTCCCCTTCAGACGCGGGCGCGTCTAACACCGGCGTCGCGGCGGCGCTTTCAGCAGGGTTCGCCAGTGGTGGTGATGGCGAGCCGCTGAGAAGAGATTCATTGGTTTCGGCTTGGGTAGCTTGGGTATCCCGCCAGGGTGGTTGCTCGGAGATTTCTATGATGGTCTCGGTGTCGTCCGAAGCACTGGGGGACTGTCCCGATTTTTGCGCAGCAAAAATGGGACTGTCCCCTTTAGTGTCCTTGGTGTCCTTCGAAGCACTGCTGGGCAAGCGACTCGACTGAGCTCGTCGAAGTCCAGCAGTGGCACCCGGCGGTGGGTCGTACCACGGAATCGAGACCGGCATTCGGACCAGCAGCCATCCGACCAGGAGCACGAGACACCATGCGGCCCGATGCACCCGCGGCGAGGCCGGCCGTGCAAGCCGGAGCACGACGGCCGCCAGCACGGTCGCCACCGCCAGAAACAACGTCGTACGGCCCAACTCAAGGACCCACCATGAAAGGATCTCGTTCATCACGAACCTCCGCCCTGCTTGTTACTCAAGACACGAATGTTCTCTTGTTCTCTTTCTTGGGAAACCACAGATGAACACAGATGGACACAGATAAGCGCTGATGGCAAGTGAATTCCGCCAATGATGCGCAGGACACGGGAGGCAGTTTTCCTGCACAGTTTTCTGGCTACATTCCTTCACGAACGTTTGCCACCGTGGATCACACTTCGAGATGGTTTCCATCCTTTCCTATCTGTGTTCATCTGTGTGCATCTGTGGTTCCCTCGTTGTTGACCGTCTAGGTCATTGTGGTACGTTCTTCTCTGCTTCGTCGATCAGTTTTTTCAGTTGTTCGATTTCCTCCGGGCTGAGCGAGCGGTCTTCGACCAGGTGGGCCACCAGCGGGACGACGCGTCCACCGCTGACACGCTCCAGAAGAAGGTCGAGCTGGCCGGCGCTGATCTCCCGTTGGCTGACCGCGGCGCTGTATCGGGCAGGCCGGTCGGTGCTCCGCCGGGCGAGCCCTTTGTCGACCAGCCGGTTCAGCCGGGTCTGGACCGTCGTGTAGCCGATTTTCCGCCCCAGCGCCCGATGCGCTTCGGAGAGCGTGACTTCGCCCTTGCGCCAGAGCGTCTGCAAGATCTCCAGCTCCCCGGCGGATACGCGGCGCGGCTTGCGTTTTCTCACCATGACGTCCTCCATTACTACGGTTGTCATAACCGCATTTTATGACGTCTGTCATAAATGTCAAGAGTAGTCCAACGATTTTTTTTGAACTTTCTGGAGGGGGTCGTCTGCAAGAAACCGAGCCGCGACCGTTAGGGAGCGGTCTTCCAAGGTTTTCCATGTCTATCAGACCGCTCCCTCACGGTCGCGGCTCGGTTTTCGGGTCGCGGCTCGGTTTGGCCATACTCGTCGGCCAGCGCCGGCAGGGGCTCCGTGGCCGGTAGGCCGATCCGTTTCAAGAAAGCCGCCAAGAGGGGGTAGCCCGAGTCGGTCAAGATCGACTCGGGATGGAACTGCAGCCCGACGATCGGCAGCGCCCGGTGTCGAACGGCCATGATCACCCCGTCGGCGGCCCGGGCGGAGATCTCCAGGCACGGTGGCAGTGAGTCTTCGTCGACCACCAGCGAATGATAGCGGCAAGCGATGATCTGCTCGGGCAGGCCGGCGAAGATGCCACGGCCGTCGTGGCGGACCTGGCAGGCCCGACCGTGGATCGGCTCGGCCGCACGAATGATCCGACCGCCCAGCGCCTCGGCGATGACTTGGTGGCCCAGACAGATGCCGAGCATGGGAATCTCGGCGTGCAATTGGCGGACGACCTCCAGGCAACAGCCGGCCTGTGTCGGCGTGCACGGGCCCGGCGAAAGGACGACCGCCGCCGGCCGCATTGCGAGGACTTCATCAACGCCGATTTCCGTGTTGCGCACGACGTGGGTCGTCTGGCCCAGGCGGCGGAGATAGCGGGCCAGATTGAACACGAAGCTATCGTAGTTGTCAATCAGGAGAATCATGTCCTTCTCACTTCTCACTTCTTACTTCTTACTTCTTACACATGGCCTGGACCAGGCCTTCGGCCTTGTGCCAGGTTTCCTCGTATTCGGCGATTGGATCGGATTGAGCGACGATGCCGCCGCCGACCGGTGCTTGCCACCACCGGTGGCCGGCCGTGATCGTCCGAATCAAGATACTCAGATCCATCGAGCCGTCCAGTCCGACATAGCCGAGCGAACCACAATAGGGCCCGCGCGCGGTTGGTTCCAACTCGGCGATGATTTCCATTGCCCGAACCTTGGGCGCCCCGGTTACCGAACCGCCCGGAAACGCGGCCCGAAGCAGATCGAGCGGCCCATTTCGCTCGGCCAGGCGCCCCTTTACGATGGAGACGAGATGGTGGACGTACTGGTAGGATTCGAGCCGGCAAAGGGCTTCGACCCGAACGCTGTCGATTGCACAGACCCGTGAGAGATCGTTTCGCAGCAGGTCGACGATCATCACGTTTTCAGCCCGATCCTTCTCGCTGGTGCACAATCCGTCGCGTGCGGCCCGATCGGCGGCCTCATCGCCGGTGCGCGGGCGCGTGCCCTTGATGGGCCGGGTTTCGACCAGGCGGTCGCGGACTTGCAGGAATCGCTCGGGCGAGGCGCTGGCGATCTGGAAGTCGCCCAAGTCAAAATAGCCGGCAAACGGGGCGGGATTCTCCTTGCGCAATCGGAGATAAAGCGACACCGAATCGTCGACGGCCGGGTGGAGCAGCCGCTGGGCCAGGTTCACCTGGAATACGTCGCCCGCGTGGATGTACTCGATCGCGCGCTCGACCGTGCGCAGGAAGTCGGGTCGCGAGAAGTTGCTCGTCAGACGTGAATGCGCGCTAGTGGCGAACTGGGGTCCCAATTGATCGGGCCTGAGCCCGGCCGGGTGCCACTGGCGTCTCGCCGGTGCGGCACGGGCAGGATGCCCGTGGCACCCGGTAGCACCCCCACATGACTCGGGTTCGGCCAGCCATCGGCGGAACCGTGCCAGCCGCGCGGCGGCGCGCTGCTTCCGCGCGGCCGGTTCGGTCTCGGGCAACCCTTGCGAGATGATCCATGCCGCGCCGGCCAAGTGATCGAAGGCAACCACGACGTCGTAAAACCCCAGCGCCAGCGCGGGCACGCCGAACTCGTCGAAGCGCGCCGTGGGCAGTTGCTCGAACTGGCGGCCCAAATCATAGGAAAAGAGACCTGCAGCCCCGCCCTGGAAAGGCGGCAAATCGGCCCGACGCGTGCCGCGATTCTCGTCGAGGATCTTTTCGAGGCGAGAAAAGGGGTCAGGTACATTTTGCCGGCAACGGCCCGAAGGGTGCTCCGCACAAAATGTACCTGACCCCTTTTCTCCACGCAGGAAGGCGAACGGGTCGGCCGTGACGAACGAATATCGCCCCAGGCGGGGGTCGACCATGGCGCTGTCGAGAAACAGGCAGTGCGGCCTCCGGGCCAAGCGAAGAAAAACCGCTTCCGGATCGGGGGCCGGAACAAGCGGTTCAACCAACGGTTCGAAGCAGGTGGACAAGATTTTGGCTCGATAGGGCTAAACCGAACGAAAGCACGCCGATGGCATGTTCTTGGTTGCGCTGGGGAACTTGACCTGTGTGCTCGGCTTCCGGATACTCAACCACAAGAGTGACAATGCGACGGCATTGTCTGAGTTGGTCTGAGGACCCTAACGCGGCTGTTGTAGCCCGATCTTTGGCGATGGACAAGGAGCCTGTGGAATCGACGGCCACCCGATTGGGCCGCAGGGCCTTGGTCCGGCTTCCTCCACAAGGCGGGAAAATCCAACGGAATCGGGCCATTCTACAACTCAAACAGGTTTCGTTTCTTGACAACTCAAGGAAATGTGTTAGATTCAGTGCTTGGCCCTACCGCAGGGGGATGCCGTCTCTGTCGGAGGGCCGATTCTCTTACGCGGCACAGGTGAATCGCTTGGTGTGTTTTTTCGGGACCGAGGCGACGCGATTTGTCTTTTTTGCCACTGCGCTGAGAAAGGGGGGTGCGCACGCTTGAAGAAGCTTCGTGCTGGGCGCGTGCCGATCTGATCCGGGGAATTCCACAACCTTGTTTTGGAGGAATTGCTATGAGAAATTCGAGAACGTTGTGTATGGCCGCTACGATTGCGTCTATCGTTGTTCTCTTGTCAATGGTTACGACGACGGAATGTCAGGGGTGGGACAGCTATGACAATTTCGACGTCACGAATGACACCGGAGACGAAGTGAATGACCTCGAAGCTACGCTCGGGGATGTCAGCGTAGACGACGTGAGCGACTACTACACCGAGGACTACGAGCACGTGAGCGAGAGCCAGGAGGGAAGTAACGTCAAGATTCATTGGAGTACGGATGGAACGACGCAGCCCGGCGAGAAGGAGCATTTCGGGTTCGGGCTGACCGGTGTCACGAGTCATTCAGGCATGGACCTCCAATGGACGTACAACGGCCAGCCTGTCGGCGGCGGCTCACCCCCGAACAACTACCCGCCGGACGTGTCGCCAGGGTGGGAACCACGCGTGGATCTGGATCTGGTGCGCAGCAAAATCCATAATAACTGCCCCAGCATGAACCCCGTCTGGATCCAGCGCCGCGTGAACACCTCGACCGGCACGATGTCGCTCGATCAACTTCTTGTGGGCGGCGACCTGTGGAACAATGCCACAATCATCGATGCCACGCCCATTTCGGTGCCCTATTGCACCACTGTAACCTATGATTTCGATTGGGACCTCAACATTCCCAACTACGTGATGATGTACGAGGTCTGGGAGAATAACGGGCTAAGTGGTGGCCCTGGTGCCGCAGGTGATCTGGAGATCGTCCATCTGGCCGCAGTCAGTGGGATACCGGAGCCGGGTACCGTGGTGATGCTCGTCGGATTGGCCGGATTCGTCTTGTTCGGCTATCGACGGCGCTAGTAGAACCGGTAACGAACATGGAAGCCATAAACCGCCGGTCAGGCATCAAAGTATGCTTGGGCGGCGGCTTCGTTCTTTGTGTGAGACGGGGAGCACCAAGGGACTATCTCAGAATCGATTGCCCATATCGGCTGGCCGGGTCTGAGCGAAGCGAAGGCCCGGTTTTGCGAACTCTGGGCCACCGCTGCGCTATGGCCCAGGCACCTCAATGCTACTTCTGAGATAATTTCAGTAGTTCCAAATTCCATCGAGACCCGGCATTGTCACTGCTGAGCGTAGCGAAGAATCTCCTTGGACAATCGAGATCCTTCGCTACGCTCAGGATGACCTGCTGAGGTGTCAGCCAGCCAAACTTGGAACTACTGAATTTCTAATTCCCGACCGCCACGCCCCAGCTCACACCGGGTCGGGGACCATAATGGTGGCGATAGAATCGGCGAGGCGGCGGGCCCCACATGGGATAGCCGTAGTGATACTGTTCGACGATCACCGGTTGCGGCGCCACCTGCTGCACGACCGTGGCGGGCCGTGGCGTCGGTGTGGTCTGCATGGCCTCGATCACCGCCGCGCTGACTCCTTGTTGCTTGAGCGAGATCAGATCGCCGGCGCCCAAGGGCGCGGCCATGCCGTGGGCACGGATGTGATTGATGACGAGCGGATCGTCCACGCCGGAGTTGGTCATGGCGATCACGTCGTCGGTGGTGACAGCTCCGGCGGCAAGTTGCCGGCCGAGTTGCTGCGAGATCATGGCGCGGTTTCGGGCCTCGGTCTGGTCGAGTTCGCTGCCGATCGCAGCCCCGGTCAGGGCGCCCATGCCGGCACCGATGGCCGTGCCCGCACCGGCGTTGCCCACCGCGTCGCCCACGATGGCGCCGATCCCAGCGCCGAGCAGACCGCCACCCAAGGCACCCCGGTCGGCATGGTAGGGCGACTGGCAGCTACAGAGCGTAAGCAACATGAGCGAGAGGAAGGCCAGCGGCCCATGAAAACGGCGAACAATCACGTCGATCTCCTTGTTGAAGGGTGAGTGGTTCGTGCGAAAAGGGTGAGCGAGAGGGCGAGATTATCGGGAGATGGGCCGAGCGGGTCAAGAAAAGATCCGGCCGTTCCGGCAAAGTGGGAACGAAAATGCCACCGGCGGGGTTGAAAAAGACCACAAGAGACGGAAAAATAGGAGGTATTGGCAGTGTGGATAGATGTTGCTTCAGGCCGATCCCGGCGCACGCTCGACAACGGGTGGGCAACAGCGGAAAACTCAGTAGTTCCAAGTTGGGCTGGCTGACACCTCAGCAGGTCATCCTGAGCGCAGCGAAGGATCTCGATCCCGGCGCGCCGGGAAGGA
>CAZWWC010000235.1:0-7254 GCA_964637625.1 uncultured Planctomycetaceae bacterium | reverse complement strand
TTCTCGACGGGTGGTGGGCCGAGGCCTATGACGGCTCCAACGGCTTCTCCATCGGTAAGGGCATGCAGCACGTCGATTCGGCCAAGACCGACGCGCGGGACGCGGAAAACCTCTATCGGGTTTTGGAAGAAGAGGTCATTCCCCTCTATTACGATCGCGACATCGACGGCTTGCCCCAGCCATGGATCAAGCGGATGATGAACTCGATCAGTTCGCTCGCCTGGCGATTCAGCGCCGATCGCATGGTGGCCGACTACGTCCGCGCGGCCTACCTGCCGGCCGCCGGCGGCCTGAGCTGCGAAATGGACGTCCGCTGACGATAATCTGGTGACGCGACCTTCAATTCAAACCGAGCCGCGACCGTGAGGGAGCGGACTGAGAGACACTGCCGGGTGGCATGTTCTCGCTGGCAGTGAGCATGTTGGATCACTTATTGATGTTTGCATGGCTATTGAACGGTTGGCCATGGCCGAACTGCCTTGAAAGCCGGGCTCCCGTTGGTCGCCCTGGGTTCATTAGCCATGCAAGGGTCAATAAGAGCATGGCCACGGCGAGCGTGGCCATGGCACTCATGCCAGAAAGATGACATGAGTTTCACAATAGACCAACTTGTGATCTTTGCTGCTCGAGGAAGTAACCTCGCACTGCTGGAAGAACGAGTGCAGGCTGGTGGAGACGTCAACTATGTTGATCCGAAGCATGGGTCTGCTCTCACAGAAGCCATTCGCCAGGGTAATCTCGATGTGCTTGACTGGCTCATTTCAAACGGAGTCGACGTCAATGTGCAGTACCATGACGACATTGGCCCTCTAGAAGTTGCACTGCGGACTCTCGTGCCCGAAGTGGTCTATCGACTTGTTTGCGCAGGAGCCAAGTTGAGGAAGAAAACACGTCCCCAGTATCGGGAACGTCTTGAACAATGCATTGCAGAGATGTCTGCCGCCAGCAAAAAGAAAGACTCTTGACCCCCCTGCACTTTTGATCATCGAGTTTACAGGGATAGTCCCGTAGACCATATTGTAGCTTGAGGGCATGGCTACGGCGACCGTGGCTATGGCACTTGTGCGTGCTTGCACTGCTGGGCAAGCCAGCAGTGGCACACTGCAAGCTGGAAGTTGGCCTACAGCAGCCCATCCAACTCCTCAACCAGCCGGCCGAAGCGGGCCAGGGCCGCGTCGACCGGCTCGGGCTTCTCCATGTCGACGCCCGCGTCGCGCAGCAGATCCAGCGGGTCTTTCGAACAGCCGCCGGAGAGGAAGTTCAAGTAGTCATCCAATTCCTTCTTCCCGCCCTGTGTCACCCGATCGGCCAACGCCATGGCGGCCGACATGCCCGTGGCGTACTTGTAGACGTAGAACGCCCGATAGAAATGTGGAATACGGAAGCATTCCAGCAATAACTCGTCGTCGAGTGCGAAGTCGGACCCGAAATACTTCTCCAACAGCTCGCGGTACACGCTCTTGAACTGCTCGACCGTCAGGGGCTCGTTCTGCTCGGCCAGCTCGTGAGTGATTTTTTCGAACTCGGCGAACATCGTCTGGCGAAAGATGGTCGCGCGCACCGCGTCGATCTGGCGGTTGATCAAGAAAGCCCGCTGTCGGTCGTCCTGGGCATGCCGTAGCAGATAATCGCCCAGCAGTTGCTCGTTGAAGGTGCTGGCCACCTCGGCCACGAAGATCGCATAATCGTAATAGGCGTAGGGCTGCCGGGCGGCCGAAAGGTGGCTGTGCATCGAGTGGCCCGCCTCGTGGGCAAGCGTGAACACGTGATCGAGCACGTCCGGCTGGTAATTCATCAGGATATAGGGCCAGCCGTCGTAGGAGCCGCAACTGAAGGCCCCGCTCTGCTTGCCCCGGCTTTCGTAGCGGTCGCACCACCGGCCACGCAGCCCCTTCTTTAACGTGCCACAATAGTCGCGGCCCAACGGCGCCAGCGCCGCAAGCACCAGGCCAGCCGCCTCGTCCCAACTACGGCGCGTCTGCAGCCCGCCGAGGATCGGCACATACGTGTCGTACATGTGGATTTCTTTGAGCCGCATCTTGCGCCGGCGAACGTCATAGTAGCGATAGAGCGCCGGCAGGTGCCGATGGACCGTACGGATCAGGTTCGTGTAGATGCGCTGGGGCACCTGGTCGGGAAACAGGGCCGCCGCAAGCGAGCTGGGATGATTACGTGCCCGGGCATAGTAAATGTCGCGTTGGATCGAGCCGGCGAGCATGGCCGCAAGCGTGTTCTCGTGCGCGGTGAATTGCCCGTAATACTGATGAAAGGCCGTCCGGCGAACGCTTCGTTTGGGGCAGTGCAGCAAGGTTGAGAAGGTGGCGTGGCTCAATTCGACCCATTGGCCGTCCTCATTGCGGACCGCGCCGAATCGCAGATCGGCATCGTTGAGTTGGTGAAACGCCTGGCCGGCCACCTGGGCCATTTCGGTTTGCATGGCCAGCAGCTTCTCTTCCTTGCGCGAGAGCGTGTGCGGCTTGAACCGCAAGAGCCGCTCGAGCATGAGCCGATAGGGCGCCAGTCGCCGGTCGGCCAAAAACGTTTTCATCTTGGCTTTGGAGATGGCCAAGATCTCGGGCCGCAGATAGCTAGCCGCCTGGCTGGCGCGGCTGGCCGCGCCGACGAAGCGGCCCTGCATCCGCTGATACGTGCTATTGGCTGTGTCTTCGGCCGTCCTCAGGAAGGCGTAGGTCCCCAGCCGCTCGCCCTGGCGGTCCATGTCCAGGTCGAACTTCAAACACGCGGCCAGGTTTTTCACGTCGGTGCCCAACGTGCCCTGGTAGTTCGCGTAGCCGCCGATCCGCTTCTCCCACTTCGTGAAGGCGGTGTCCCACGCCTTGTCGCCCGAGTACAGACTCGCTAGATCCCAGCAATCGGATTTCTTGACCTTGCTGCGCGAGGAAAGTTGCTTGACTTGCTTCATCATCCTGTATCCACCTCTTTCGTGTTTTCCACCTTTCGTGTTTTCGTGACAAACGGGAAACTCATCACGAAAACACGAAAGCACGAAACGGCGCGGGTGGCACCGATGGTTTTCCGCCAACGATGTTGCCATGGGTTTCCGCTGTTTCGGAAAACCGTCGGTGTTGCGAAGCAACAAGAGGCCAGATTTCTGGATTACTCAATTACCTCTTGCCGCTTCGCGGCACCGACGATTCCGCGTTCATGCCGCTTCAAGTGGCAAAGTCTATCGCGCGGAATCATCGGTGCTACCCGCTACGGATTTGCCGGTTTCTTGTCCGGTCCCCTTCCGGCCCGGCGCTTGATTCGGTTGACGTCGAGCGATTCGATCCACTCGGGCAGATTCTTCCAGATCTCGTGGAAGCCGAATCCGCCCTCGCGCATTTCCTTGATGGCGTCGTTCTTCGACCAGTCTTCGACGGCGATGCGGTAGATCGCGCACATCGTGCCCGTCCGGTCGGCGCCGCGCTTGCAGTGGACCAGGACCGGCTGGCGTGCCGGGTCGGTGACGATCTGCAGGAACCGCACGGCCTCCTTCTTTTCCGGATGCCAGGTCTTCATGGTGATGTGTTCGTAGCCCAGGCCCGTCTCGCCGATTTCGTCCCGGTCGCTGTGGAACGACCGAAGATTGACGATCGTCTTGATGCCCAGCTTCTTCTTCAGACTGGCCATGCCCTGGGCCGAGGGCTGGGCGCTGCGGTAGAGCACGTCGGAGACCTTGTGCAGATTGGGCACGCCTTCGAGCTTGACCGGTTTGGCCCAATCGGCGGGCTGCTTGGCCATTTTGGTCTGGGCGTCGCCCCAGGGCCGGAGCAACTCGGCGTTGTCGACCCACATGGCAAAGTACGGCTTTTCGGCACCTCGCTTCTTCATTATGACCAGAAACGGCTTGTCGGCCACGTAGTACGTCGAGATCGGCTTCATGTACATCTTCGCCTCCGATCGGAGCTCGGCACCGCTCCGGTCGAGCCGAAAGGCGATGTCTTGCTGGGCCACGTCCAGCCGTTGTCCTCGCAGCGTCTCGTTCAGGAGTGTCTTTCCCTCCAGATCGGTGAAGTGGTGCGAGATCTTCCAGGACATGTCGGGCACCAGCAGCACGTCGTTAGGTCGCAGCCCCGATCTCGACATGCCATTGCCTTTATAGCCGGCGATCTTCTTGTCGAGCGACGCCAAGGTCTCGGCAAGCGATCTGCCCGGCTCGATGACCGCAACGACAATCTGGCTCGGCTTGGAGTTGCGATCGAGATCCACGGCAAACTCAACCAAGCGGTGGTGCTTGTCGCGCGACTCGTAAATCACGTTGGCCTGCCGGCGCAGCCGGCCGTAGGCGTAGTCGTCCTTCTTCCGGATACCGAAGGAATCGACTTCGGCCGTTCGGCCGTCGCCGCCTTTGAAGGCGAGTGGTTTGCGGCTCTGGAAATAGGGTAGCGCAAACTTGACGTTCGCCTCCACGTAGCAGTAGGCGACAAACGAGTTTTCGACGATGCCGGGGAAGGTCGGTGGCTGCTTCGACGGGAACAGCCGCTTCAGGTCGCCGCGAATCTTCTCGACGATCCCCTTGTTGTTCCACCCGGCCGTGGCGTAGAGGCAACCTTCGGGAATCGTCGGCTTTGGATCCGGGGCACTATTCAGCGCGTCGACCGACCGGCCGCCACCCTCCAGCGCGACGGGCTCTTTGGCCAGGTCGTTTTGCAGGGCCTTCCACGCCGCGGCCAGCGACGCGCACCAGATCGCGTTGTTGCCCCACTCGATGGGCACATCGAGGGTGGCCACCACTTGTGTGTGTTTCAGTCCGCCGGTGGTTCCCTCGAAGGTCGGCTCCAGGGCCGGTGCGGCCAGGCCACCCGAGCCGGACCAATACCAGTTGCCGAGCACCACCAGCACGGCGCACGCAATCACGGCCAAGCTTGCCAAGAATAGTCGTTTCCTGCCCATGGGTCTCAAGCTCCCTGTTTGTTTGAGTAGGCCGGGTTGCAACCCGGCAACACCTGCAACGCTTGGTCTTTTCATCGCCGGGTCATGACCCGGCCTACATGGCTAAGGCTACGCAGAATCGAGGGAGAACTAGGCGGTCACGGCTATTCGAGCAACGGCTCATGCCCCCACCACAGAACATCGCCAAGGTTCTTGATCAAAATGAACATGGTCAGAGCCGCAGACAGCATCACAAGCACTCGCACCGGCCAATTCGCGCGATTCGGCGCTGCAAATGCAAACCACGCCATGGCTGCACCGACAACACTGCCAGGCAGTGATATGCGAGACATATGACCACACATACAGGTAGTCATCATCATATTCAAGTAGGAGATTACCAGCCCGAAAACCGCCCATGTTCCCGGCTTGAGTGATCTCATCGTGACCTTTCCAGCAACATTAGGAGAGCGAAACCAGGATCCGTTGGTCCTCCAATGCGCGCGGCCTGCCATCCCACGTTTTGCTTCGTCCTAAGCCACGTTCGCCTACCACCGCAACAGCATCGTACCCCAAGTCAGCCCGGCGCCGAAGCCGCTGAAGAGCACCAGGTTGCCGCGGTGGATTCGTCCCTGCTGGTAGGCCTCGTCCAGGGCCAGCGGGATGCTCGCGCTGGACGTGTTGCCGAATCGGTCCAGGTTGTTGAAGACCTGATCCTGGTGGATTCCCAGTGCCTTGACGGCCGAAGCGATGATCCGCAAGTTGGCCTGGTGAAAGATGACCAGGCTCACGTCGTCGATGGTCATCGCGGCCGCTTCGAGCACGTGGTTGACCGTCTCGTTGAGCATGCGAATGGCCCATTTGAAGATGGGACGCCCTTCCATAGTCATGTAGTGCAGGCCGTCGGTGGCGGCGTCGGCGCGAAACGGCATGCGCGTGCCGCCCATGGGCCGCCAGAGCAGGTCGGCGCCGCTGCCGTCGGAACCGATCGCGTAGGCAAGCGCGCCCTGGTACTCGTCGCCCGGCGCGAGCAAGACGGCCCCGGCCGCATCGCCGAACAGCGGATAGGTTTTCCTGTCTTCCGGATTGACCACGCGGCTGTTGCAATCGGCGCCAACGACCAGCACCCGACGACTGCACCCGGTCGCCACGAATTGCATACCGGTCAACAGAGCAAAGACGAAGCTGGCGCAGGCCGCGTGCAGATCGAAGGCTGGAGCCTGCAAGCCCAGCTTCTCCTGCACTAGGCACGCGGCCGACGGCATGAGCAAGTCGGGCGTGAAGGTGCCCAGCACCAACAGATCGACCTCGGCGGCGGCCACGCCCGCGCTGGCCAGGCAACGGCGCCCGGCCTCGGCGGCCAGGTCGCTGGTGGCTATCTCGGGCGGAGCGTGCCGACGCTCGAGAATGCCCGTCCGCTGGACGATCCAGTTCGCGTCATAGCCCAGCGAAGCAAGATCTTCATTTCTGACGGTGTTGTCCGGCGCACTACTGCCGATGCCGATGATCTGCACTCCCAGGAGACGTCCCATTCGGGATTGCTGCGTGTCGATCACGCGCTCGGTGGTGGCTGTTTCTTGATTGGTACTCATGGTGCCTCGCTCTTGGCGGATCGGAGCGCCCCTGCGGTGCGGCGCCCCATGGGAGGGCCGGCTTTGCGGACAAAGGCGTCTTGCCTCAGGCAGTATGGTCTCTCTGGGGATCGGCAAACGGCTCGGGCAGCCTGAGCAAATCGACGCTGGTGTCGTGCTGCCCGAAAAATGGTAAAGCCGCAGAGTACGCCTTTCGGTGAAGCATCTCAAGCCCGCCTCGACTTTTTTTGCACCGCCACGCATGGGGGGTATTAACTTCTCATCTCATCTCGGTACCGAGCATCCGGAAAATTACCTCTAATGTGGGGGTGCAATTCATTGACCGTTAGCGGTACACTGAATGGCTCTGCAGGTCATGTTTGATTCGAAGGTAAGTTTTTGGCATTTGTTCGAGGAGGGTTTACGAGGAATCCGGTTTCGTGGGTGCTTTGCCGCTTGTGCCCTGTGGGCGCAATCGCAGGGAAACGACAAGAGCAGCAGCCCGGGGGGGGTTCTAAACGGAACCACGGAAAGTCGAAAGCAGCGCTGCGGCAATGGCTTGGCCCTTTGCCGCAGGCATGCCCATACGGACGCTTTCTCTCTTGCGTGGACCTGTTTGGTTCGCCCTTCTCCTTTCCGTGCGGCGTCGTTGTGCTTGACGAGCGGTCGATGCTTGATTCCCGATATTGAGACTCATGTGCATTCTGGCCATTCAGTATAAGACGATTTCCAATGCCCCGATTCTCGTAGCGTACAACCGCGAGGAACGATTCGATCGGCCCACGCAACCGCCCAAGATTCAGTCGGG
>CAZWWC010000234.1:0-7257 GCA_964637625.1 uncultured Planctomycetaceae bacterium | reverse complement strand
CGAAACCACTTACAGGCCGCCTAGAACGCTGAACTGTTAACGGCATTGGGTGGCATGGCCTCGCTTGCGTGGCCATGCTCGGACACGCAACGAACATGCTCACGCAAGCGAGAGCATGCCACCCAGGTTGTTGAAATGCCTTGCTTTTCAGGGCTGAATTCCCGGACACCCTGCATAGCATGGTTTCTCCCACACCTTGTAGTGCAAACGGTACGTGTCACCGTTGCGAAAAACCCTTCTCGGGAAGATCGGGCGGCAGCGTTTCGACCCATTGGTCTGCAAGCCCCGGCACCGGCTCGCCGCGCAGGGTCGCGGTGGCCAGGATCGCCGCTCCCAGGCTCGTCGGCTCCGGGCACGTCGTGGCCACCACCGGACACCCCAGCGTGTTTGCCTTGATCTGCCGCCACACGTCGCTGCGGGCGGCACCGCCGACGCTCCGAATGCCCTCGGGCGCCGCTTTGCCGGTTAACCGCCCGACCTGCCCGGCCAATGCCTCGGCGATGGCTTCCAGGATGGCCCGGACTTCGTGGCCACGCTGATGTTGGCTCCGCCGACCGGCGAACATTTCCTCAAGCGAAGCCCGGTGTGGCTCGGCCGAGAGCCGCAACCCTTCCGCCCCGGCAGGCACTTCCGAGGCGGCCCGGGTCAACTCGTCGAACGAGGGCCTCTCAGGCAGGCTGTCGCGGTATCGTTCCAAGAGATTCGCGGAAACCTCTCCAAAAACCATCCGGAAAAAGAGACCGTCCTCGAAAGCAGGGCCCTGGAAGACGTCGCCGTCGGGCTCTTGCGCCAATCGATCGACGCACTGCACCGTCGCCAACACGGTTCCCGTCGTCTCCGACAGCCCACCCGGCGTGACGTTCCCGGCGCCGATGGCCCCCGCATACTGATCGAGACACCCCAACACGACGCGACACGCCTCCGGCACTCCCAACGCGGCAGCCGCCTCCCGGCGGATCGTACCCAAGTCGGTCCCGGCACGTGCGACGCTGGGCAACCACTCGACGGGAACCCCAAGCCGCTCCAAGACCGCCGCAGACCAGCACAAGCGGCGGATGTCGACCATGGCCGTCAGCCCGGCCGCCCCGGCTTCCGTGACGTGCTCGCCGGTGAGCCAGAGAGCCAGAAAGTCACCTATCAGCGCCAATCGCCGAGCTTGCCGCCAAAGGTCCTGCTGATGCTTGCCGAGCCAGAGTAGTTTGGCGAGCATGAATTGGGGGCCGACGGCAGGGACGCCCGTCTGTGCATAATCGACCACCCCTTCCAGAATCGTATCGACCGATGGATACGAATCCCGCGCTCGCTCGTCCGGCCAGAGAATCAGCGGCGTGATCGGCCGGTCGTGCCCGTCCAACAGGACGAACGAGTTGGTCTGGGTCGCAAAACCGATCGCCTCGACGTCCTGGAGCGTTCCGATCGCTTCCTTCAGCTCACCGGCAAGACCGCAAAGGGCACCGTGGAATGCCTCCACGCTCAGTTCCCAACGGCCCGGACTCGGATGAGTCGCCTCCACACGGCGGCGCGCAAGCGCACGAAGCGCCCCGTGCCCGTCGAACAGGGCCCCCTTGAAATAGGTCGTCCCAAGATCGAACGTCAACGTCGAACTCACGGCTGTGGTCCTTTCCGCAAGAGTTCGAGTGTCTTTTCGACCAACAGGTCTCCGCTTGCGGGACTTGCGAACAGCGCATTGTTTGCTTCGTAGGCGCCTTGGCGCACGGCCTCTTCGGTGACCAGGTAGCCCTGCAGTTCACCGTTGGCCAACGAAATGACGTAGGTGTTCTCGAAGCGCTCGGCAATGCGAAGACCGAACTCGATGAAGATCTCGCCCGGCCAGCCTACGAACGTCCAAGGTCCGACTTGAAAGACCTGGATCTCGGCCGGCATGCAGCTTTGGGCATAGCGTTCCAAGCGCCCGTCGGCGGCGGCCTCGGCCAGGACCACCGCCTCCTCGGCCCCGAAACAGTCAACCTCGGCCGTCCGGATTTCGGCCGCCGGCGCTTGCACGCCGCGCAATTGTTCGAGTCGTGCCCGGGCACATTTCAGATTGATTCGGGATTCTTCGACGCTCGGCAGCCGCCTGGTCGGCAACGTTACCTCGGCGCCGCTCGACGCCAAGGCAACGTCGCTTCGGTAGGAAATATGCGCCATCGCCGCGACGACGTCCCGTGCCAACGCCTCGCCCAGGCGATCGGCTTCGGCCGGCGTGTTCTCTCGGGTCACGTGCCGCGGGCTCTGATTGCCGCAGGGGCCCGTGTGCAGCACGATCGGACAGTCCTCGCCCACCATGCTCCGCTGAAGACATCGACGCGTCGCCCCGGGAAAATCCGCACTCACAAGCGTCGAATCCTCGTGCAGCACGGTCGGATGCATCGAGCAAACCATCATCAGCCCGATCAGGCGATCCGCCTCCGCCTGTTTTACGACCAGCACGGGCACGCGCGGGTCGGCCGGCCCCGCCGGGTCGCGACGATTCGTGCCCACACAAGAACCGTCCGCCTCGACCAGTCCGATCGCCGCCGGAGCGGCTCGCTCGAACGCCTCCTTGCCAGCGCGAACGATCCCCTCCTCCAGACGTTCGAGATAGCGCTGATCGGGGTCGGGCACCGTCGGATCGGCCTCGTTGCTGAGGTACTTGACCGTGCTCGGTCCCGAATGGGTATGGGTAGCCGTCACCATGATCGACGTTGCCGGAATGCCCGTTGCCTCGGCAATGCGCCTCCGCGCACGGGCGGCCGACTGCTTCGGAATGAAGATAACGTCGTTGCCGATAAAGAGAAGCTGCTCTTCCCCGCGGCAAAGGTAGAGCGCCGAGGCAAGCAGCGGGTCGTGCACGCCCGTGCTGTAGCGCCGCACGTGGGGATAGCCGAAGAGAAACTGTGAATCAGTCGGCGTGACGTCGACGCATGCGGTGCCGGCTTGGAGCGAGTTTTCGGTGATCATGTTTGCTGGTCCGTCACGCGAATCAGTCAAGTTGCTCGTTTAGCGCGGCCGATTGCGGCCCATTATCCAACCGAGTACGGCGCGTACGGCGCGATACACGAGGACCGCCAGCCGTTCGGCTGCGCTGACCGACGGCCCGACAATGACGCCCGTGATCATGGAGCCGATAACGACCCAGAGAAAACTGAGGTCAAGCCACCGCAAGCAAGTGAGGGCAACCGCAACCATCTCGCTGTCGGCTGCCAGTTGCGACACGAAAGCGGAGATGGGTTGGTTGAATCCAATGGCAATGGCGACGACTGCGCTGGCCAGTGCCGCCGCCCACGTGCCGAGCGTGGTCGCCCAGGGCACGAACATGGCCATGAAGAACAACATGAAAAGCGGCACGGTGAAGACATTGGCAATCTTATAGCACTTCACCAGGAGGTTTCCTTCGACACCTCCCGCGGCCAGGCTCAAGAGAATGGCAGCGACACCGACGATCCAAGAGACGCGCCGGGCGGTGCGGAGGCGATCTTCCTCGGTGAACGTTATCTTTCGAAAGCGGCCAATCAGGTCGGTGGTAATCACCGACGACGCCGAATTGACGCCGGAGGAAAGACTCGACATGGTCGCGGCCGCCAGGGCGGCAATCACCAGCCCGCTGATCCCGGCCGGCATCCCCACGACGATATAGCGCGGCAGCAATTGATCGGCGTTGCCCGAAATCGTCTGGTCCGCGGCCAGCATCTCGGGATGATGCTGAAAATAGCCCAGCAAGGCAAAACCGAGCACGCCGAGAATACAAGCAAGGAATATGTTGGCGGCTATGGAGAAGCTGAACATGCGTCGCGCGGATCGCACGTCCCGGGTGGACAGGTATCGCTGAATGGCCATCTGATCCGAGCCCGCCGTGGCAACCCACCAGAGGACAACCCCGGTCACGACCGAGGCAACATCCATTCGTGAAGTCGGTGAAAACCAATAGCGACGCGGATCCCAGTGCGTCTGCCACTCGGTCGGCCACCAGTCGGAAACACTACCCAAACTGACCGTGATCAGGACCACGGCAAGCACGGCGCCCGAGCAGAGAATGATCGCTTGAATCGCGTCGGAGAGGACCACGGCGCGAAGGCCGCCCATCGAGGAATAGATGACGGTGATCAGCCCCACCACGGCACAGACGGCCGGCACCCACGCCTGATCGAGTCCGAGCACCGGCACGAACACCTTGTCGACCGTCGCGTAGATCACCAGGCCCATCCAGAGGAAGCGCACCAGCAGAAACATCGTCGCACCCAGCAGCCGGACGCTCTCGCCGAATCGGGCTTCGAGGATCTCGTAGCCGCTGGTCACGCGAAACCGCATGATGTACGGAATGATCAGCCAGCAGACAACAAGAGCGACAACCGGGAAGCCGAGCACCTGGGCCAGCATCATCGGACCATGCGCGATCATTTCGCCCGGCAGCGCCAGGTAGGTCAACACGCTCAGAAACGTCGCGAACATCGACAGCCCGACCATCCAGGGCTTCATCACGCGGCCGCCGAGCAGATAGTCATCGGCCGACCGGGTGCGCCGCGAGTAGTAGTACCCGATCAGCAGCATTCCCACGGCATACGCGCCGAGAACGATCCAATCGAGCACGGTCAGACCGCCACCTGTGGTCGTCGGCTCGCTCGCCGTTGTCTCCGCGGCCGACGCCGGCGGGCCGGATCCGAGCCACACGAGCCCACAGGTGAAGCACAGAAGGAAGCGTTTCCATGCGGAGGCGGTCGCTTTCATCGTGTTCTGCTCGAGGGGATTTGGCGAAACAACCTGACAACCTCCGTGAATCCTTCGGACAGCATGATAACGTCCGCCCCCAAGCAGAGAAAGCGGTACCCCATGTCGACGCATTCTTCGAGATTCTCCACCGTCGCGGGCGCGCCGGCAAACTTGCCGTGTCGTCGAGCGGCCGCGGCCACTCGCCGCCGAGCCTCGTTAACCGCCGGATGGTCGAATTGAAAGGGGACGCCTATGGCCTGGGAGTAATCGGCCGGTCCAAAGAAGAGCATGTCGATCCCTTCGATGGACGCGATTTCGTCCAATTCCTCCATCGGTTCCGGGTCTTCGATCTGGATAATCAGCAGCCGCTGTGCGTTCGCGTCTTGCAGGTATTCGTTACCCGGGATCTGGCAATACGCCCCGTCGGCATTGCCGCCGTCCAGAGGGCGCCGTCCCACCGGAACAAACCGCGCGAAGCGGACGATCCGGCGAGCATCCTCGGCACTCATGACATGAGGAACAATGATGCCCGCGGCATCCGCCTCCAAGGGGCGTATCATGTCGCTATAGCTGCCTCGCTTGACGCGGACAAGCGTATCGACATCGAACACCTTGGCAGCACGCGTCTGATTCTCGATATCGCCCAGCGTGTTGCCCGTATGTTCCTGACAAAGCCAGACGCTGTCGACTCCCGACATGGCGGCAAGATCAATCACGCGCGGATCCGACGTGTTGATTTTGGTACAACTGGCTACTTCCCCTCGTCGGAGCCGTGCCAGAACTCGGCTCGGTCGCATTTTCATGAGCTACTCTTTCCCTTCCTTCACGCCGCGATTCCACTTCGGCGGACCTGCCGCCCCCCAAAATCCTCGGCTCCGAGCACCGGCCATGACCAGGTCGACGCCCCTCTTATGCCGCGCAGAGACACTATTATTGACGTTTGCACGGCGAATGAACCGAGGCCGACCAACGGGAGGCCGGTAAATGGGCTAAATAGGTTGACTGGCCGGGTCATTCTCCAGGCAAACATCAATAGACACCTCGCCGCTGGAATTGACAACCCGTTGCCTCTGCTGCTGGTCCTACGATTCTCGGGTCCTGCCGGCCGGACCGCCGCTCGTGGTCTCCGCAACGCCTCGCGCCGACGCCTCGGGAGTCTACTGGCCCTGCGCAGGCGAAGCGGTTGTACCCGACGCCTCGCCGGCGATGATCCGGCTGATGTCGAGCAGATACTCCTGCCGGCCGTTGCCGCCGTGGGGAGAATCGATGACGATGAACTTGCCGTCGCGGCTGACGCGGGGATGCAGGTCGCAGCGCCACTCGCCCGTGTACTTCCTCGGGGAGCGAAACCGTCCCAGCACCACGGCCCGGCCCGTGGGCAGGTGGAACAGGTAGAGAATCTGTTCCCGCTTGCGACCCCTAGGATAGGTGTCGCTCACCAACCATTGCTGGTTCGTACCGGGTATATAGGACACGTGGCCATCCGAGGCGAACCACAACGTCTCCTTGGGCTCTCCGGAGCCGTCGTCCTTGTAGATCCTATAGCCGCCGCGAACCGAGCAGAGCACGTGCTCGGGATCGATCCATTGCCAGTGGGAGCCGCTGCGAGCCACGAGCAGACGCACATCGCTGCCGTCGTCGTCGGCGGTGAAAACCCGTGTCACTTTTCCACGCGGCTTGAGCGACCAACGATAGAACATGAGGAACCGTTTTCCGTCCGGGCTCCACTGGAAGTGGTTTACGTAGTACTTGTTCTTCGGCGACGCTTTGGGATGAGGGATCTTGGCGAGTTGGGCCACCGAAACGAGCAGCTTTGTCTCGCCCGTCTCGAGGTTCATCGACCAGGCGCCCACGTCGTCCGGGGCCGAGACATCCCGATTGGGATCGGGCAAACCCGCGTAGCCATATCCCGGACGAATGTATTGGATCCGTCGGTAATCCGAACAGACGGCCCAGCGGCCGTCGGCCGTGACGTGCTCGATGGCCATGGGCAGGGTTCGGATCAGCTTGCGGGTCTTCACGTCGAAGATCCGGCAGACGAACCGGTCACCTTCACGGTCGTTGAAGAGGATTTCGGTCTCCGAGCCGGGTCGCCACTGCAACATGCAACCCTGCTGCCAACTCCACGCCCGGGACTCCGTCAGCTCGATCCACCGGTCGTCGTCGGCCAGATCGACCATGCCGATCTTCACGACGTCCTCGGGCCGGGGCGAGCGATGCTCGAAATCCACTTCCATCGCCAACAGGTATCGGCCGGTGACGTCGATTTGATCCTTGTCGTAGTAGCCGAACCAGTGGAACTTGGGTCCCCGAGTCACGGCGCGCATTTTCACCAACGAAGCATCGGCAACGGGCAGGTTCCGCAAGTCCGGCTTCGGAGGCGCCTCCGCGCCGGTCGACGCACTGGCAACAAGACCGATCATCATGGAAAGACACACGGCCGCCGATCGGATAACAAAGGAATTCATGATGTTTCTCTCCGATTCTCACGCCACCAAACGAGTCGCACTGTCGACCGCCGGCAGGTATCAGAAATGCTTGATTCGACGAGAGTTGCGTTTCAGTGCCGAA
>CAZWWC010000233.1:0-7258 GCA_964637625.1 uncultured Planctomycetaceae bacterium | reverse complement strand
ACGCGCCGGTTGTCTTCCAAGCTCACTTGTGCAACAATCGAGCCGAACAGGATTGCTCCCGACCCCTTTGTTCCCCGACCCCTTTGTTCCCTTCCCCCCCTTTGTTCCCCGCGACCCCTTTGTTCCCCGACCTTGTTCCCTCTTTATTCCCCAACCACCTCGCCACCTTGGCTGGTGCTCAAGGCCCGCCAGACGCCCAATTGGATGTCATCCGAGAAGAACCGCGCCGAGGCGTCACAGAGCGCCGACTGGACGCCGCCGGGGTGACGACTTCGCGACGCGACGGTGATGTGTCGAGTCGAAGTCTGCACGGCGCAGGGAGGATTTCCCGACACCAAGCTCTTGCAATACGAGGCGGACTGCATGATGTCCGGCTCGGAGGAGTTTGGCGACAAATAGGTGAAGAATCCGGTTCCGAATCCCCACCAGGTGTAGCCGCGCAGGTCTTTTGCCTGTCCTTGCACCACCTCGGAAAACATCAGCGTGTTGCTGGCTCCATCGGTGATGTCTTCAAATCTGACCGTCAGCAACGGTTTGTCCGACCAGCCGCTCATTGTGAACGGGGCCCCTCCGAACACGACCCCCAAGTACGTGTCCGCGGCACCGTGAACGATGTCGAATCCCGTGGCGTCCTCGTCAAGGCCCGTGTTTCCGAAATTACAGGCATAATTGTGGTACGTAATCGCGCCGGTGCTCGGGGTCATGGAGGCAAAGGAATAGGCAGTCGGCGTGTCGCTCGGGCAAGTGAAACACGCGAATCGCCGCGTGGTGACCAACTTATTCTTGGCACTCCAGTACACTCCCATCCCGGAAGAGTTGTACATCTCCAAGTGACAGTAGGCGTTAAACGCCTCTAGCTGTTCGACGTTCCCGAGGATCGACGCCTGCCAGGTTCCCCAAATGGAGTTATAGGCGCCGGGAGGGAGCGTTCCATTCGCGCTTTCATAGTTGATGGCGCCCAATGCGATTTGTCTCAAGTTGTTCAAACACTGCGCGCGCCGCGCGGCTTCGCGGGCCGCCTGGACGGCCGGCAGCAAAAGGGCGATCAGAATGCCGATGATGGCGATCACGACCAGCAACTCGACCAGTGTAAATGCGGAACTTCTCTTTCTTCCCATGATGACGCCAGCTCCCATGGCGTTATTGTGTCTTGGTTTTGATCGCGAAATCGAACTGGTTGGGGCCGTTCTCGGTGACCTCGATGAACTGTCGGCTTTCGACGTTGTATTCCGGTGGAATCGGGTCCACGAAAATCGCGTTTTTTCTTGTTCCGGATCCCCGAATCATATCGGTGTCGGCGGATTCGGAATCCGGCGGCGACGCGAAAATCCTCACCAGATATTTCCCGGCGGGCAATCCGCCGGCAACGGAAAGCGAATAGGAACCATTTGCAATCGGTCCGCCACTCTGCACGCCGCGGGTTTCGTCTTGAGGAGTAAACGAAATGCTCCCCCGTGCAAGCGGCTTGCTGTCAAGCGTGACCGTGCCCGAGACGCCCTTGCGCCCCCGCGGATTGCCAGGACCGCACCCTTCCATGAACAAGAGGAGGCAAAGACACGCGACCCCGACATGCCGAAAAGAGAATTCCCAAGGCAATGGCTTCATTGTCATTCGTGACACCCCGCTACTGTACATCCCTCCCTTTATTACTATCTTTTTACCATAACTACTGCCGTGCGTCAAGAACCGCTACCCCACTTACCCACTGCTGGGCAAGCCCAATCCTGTTCGGCACGATTATCGCAGGGGTAGGTGGTTAAGATGCGTCACGACGCACCATAAACCTCTTGGTACGCCCCTGGTGCATCGTGACGTACGCTGCGTTTTCAGTGGTGCGTCATGACATACCCTACGTCTTCAGCCACCGGTCGATCGCGGCGGCGGCTTCTCGGCCGCAGCGGATGGCATGCACCACCAGCGACGCGCCGCAGACCGCATCGCCGGCGGCAAAAACCCCCTCGACGCTCGTCATGTGGTCGCCGGCGGCGACGTTCCCCCGGTCGTCCAGCGCCAGCCCCATTGCGTTGACCAGGCCCGAGTGCTCCACGTGCAGAAATCCCATGGCCAGGAGGATCATGTCGGTCGTGAGCGTGAAATCGGTGCCCGGGCGCTCCTTCATCTGCCATCCGTCGTCGGTCCGCACCCAATTGACCTCACAGGCGTGCAACTCGGTCAAGTGGCCGCTTGTGCCGGAGAACGACTTGGTCAGGACCGACCACCGGCGCTGGCAGCCTTCCTCCTGCGAGCTCGAAGAGCGCATGATTTTCGGCCAGTTGGGCCAGGGCGTCTCGGGATTGCTCCCTTCAGGCGGTTGAGGCAGGATTTCGAGTTGGGTGACCGACAGCGCGCCCTGGCGGATCGCCGTTCCGACGCAGTCGCTGCCCGTGTCGCCGCCGCCGATCACCACAACGTTCTTGCCGCTGGCGCTGAGGATCGGCTCCCCGATCACCTCCTCCGGGTCGCCGGCGCCGCGGCGATTCTGCTGGGTGAGGAAGTCCATGGCCAGATGCACGCCGTCGAGGAGAAAAGGGGACAGGTCCGATTTGTGCGAAGCACCCTCCGGGCCGCTGGGGCAAATCGGACCTGTCCCCTTTTCTTGCACGGGCACATCCAGCAATCGCGGCCGGCCCGCTCCCATCGAGAGGCAGATCGCGTCGAACGATTTTTGTAAATATCGGGCCGAAAGATCCACGCCCACGGTGATGTCGGTTTCGAACTTGACGCCTTCGGCACGGAGCTGGTCGAGTCGCCGGTCGAGGATTTGCTTCTCCATCTTGAAGTCGGGAATGCCGTAGCGGAGCAGGCCGCCGACGCGATCGCTCTTTTCGAATACCACGACTTCGTGCCCGGCGCGGGCCAACTGCTGGGCGGCGGCCAGGCCGGCCGGGCCGGAGCCGACCACGGCGACGCGCTTGCCCGAGCGCGCCGAGGCCCGGGCCGGCCGAATCCATCCCTCACGAAACGCGCGCTCGACAATCTGGCACTCGATCTGGCGAATGGTTACCGGACGATCGTTGATCGCCAGCGTGCAGGCCGTCTCGCAGGGCGCCGGACAAACGCGACCGGTGATTTCAGGAAAATTGTTCGTCGAGTGCAGGTTTTCGGCCGCCTCGCGCCAACGTCCGCGATGGACCAGCTCGTTGAACTCGGGAATACGGTTCGCCAGCGGACAGCCGACCCCGTGGCAGAACGGCACGCCGCAATCCATGCACCGGGCGGCTTGCTGGTTGAGCACTTCTTCGACCAGCGGCCGATCGACTTCGTACCAGTCTTTGATGCGCTCGCCGACCGGGCGGTAGTCGGGATCGACTCGCGGATATTTCAGGAATCCTTGCGGGTCAGCCATGCTTGAAGCCGTTGATTGCGTGGTCAAAAGGGGACAGGCACCATCGCCGCGGACCGTGTTTGGCAGCACGTCTTCGTCCAGGCGACGGTGGGCGCAAGGGGACAGGCACCTTTTTCGGCCCGAAATGGGCCGAAAAACGAGCCAGTCCCCGGCCTGTGAGCCAGTCCCCTTTTGTGGGGATCAACCATGAAAAACCTCCTCGGTGGCGGGCGTCTGGTCGCCGCCGACCTGTTCACGTTGTCGGATCCGTTCCAGCGCCCGGCGGTAGTCGATCGGCATGACCTTGACGAACTGGCCGGCCATTTCCTGCCAGGAGTCGAGGATACGTCTTGCCTGGCGGCTGCCCGTGTAGTCGTAGTGGCGCCCGACGAGATTGCGCAGCAGCGTCTGATCCTCTTCGTGCCAGATCGATTCGAGATCGACCATGTCGAGGTTGCACAGCGTGTCGAAGAGTTGATGTTCGTCGAGCACGTAGGCCACCCCGCCGCTCATGCCCGCGGCGAAGTTGCGGCCCGTGCGGCCCAGCACGACGACGGTGCCGCCGGTCATGTACTCGCAGCCATGGTCGCCGACTCCCTCGACCACGGCCACCGCGCCGCTGTTGCGGACGGCAAATCGTTCGCCGGCCAGTCCGTGGATGAACACCTCGCCGCGGGTCGCGCCGTAGAGCAAGGTGTTGCCGACGATCACGTTGTTCATCGCCTCGAAGGGCGAGCCGTCGGGGGTCTGGACGATAATCCGTCCGCCGGAGAGCCCCTTGCCGAGATAGTCGTTCGCCTCGCCAACCAGTCGCAGCGTTACGCCGGGCGCGAGAAACGCGCCGAAGCTCTGCCCGGCGGTCCCCCGGCAGGTGATCTTGATCGTATCCTCCGGCAGACTCTTGGCGCCGTGCCGCTTGACGATCGCGTTGCTGAGGATGGCGCCCACGGTGCGGTGCACGTTGCGGATGGGAATGTCCAGTTCGGCCGGGCTGCCCGTTTCAATGTTCTGGCCCAGGCGCTCGATGATGCCCCAGTCGAGATGATCCTGGTGGATGTCCGTCGGCGGTCGCACGCGGCGGCGGGTGCCACGGTTGGCTTGCCCAACCGTGTTTTCGGCACTGCTGGACAAGCCAGCAGTGGCACCCGAGTGTTCGGGCACCTCGGGTGGCGCCAGCAGCGCCGAGAAATCCAGGCCCTTGGCTTTCCAATGGTCGAGCGCCTCGCGGCAGCTCAATCGGTCGACGGCGCCGACCATGTCGTCAAACTTGCGGAACCCGAGCGAGGCCATGATCCGCCGGACGTCTTCGGCGACAAACGTTAGGTAGCGCACCAGGTACTCCGGCTTGCCGGCAAAGCGCTTTCGCAGCTCCGGCTGCTGGGTGGCGATTCCCACCGGGCACGTGCCGAGGTGGCATTTGCGCATGAGCACGCACCCGAGTGAGACCAGCGCCGCGGTGCCGAAGCCGAACCGCTCGGCGCCTAACAGCGCGCCGACGACCACGTCGCGCCCGGTGCGCAACTGTCCGTCGACCTGGACGAGAATCCGATCGCGCAGGCCGTTGCGAACGAGGGTCTGTTGGGTTTCGGCCAGTCCGAGTTCCCAGGGGGCGCCGGCGCTAGTGATTGACGAGAGTGGGCTGGCGCCGGTGCCGCCGTCGTGGCCGCTGATGAGCACCTCGTCGGCGTTGGCCTTCGCCACGCCCGCGGCGACCGTGCCCACGCCGACCTCCGAGACCAGCTTGACCGAGACCGCCGCGCCCGGGTTGGCACATTTCAGGTCATAGATCAACTGCGAGAGGTCTTCGATCGAATAGATGTCGTGGTGCGGCGGCGGCGAGATGAGCGAGACGCCGGGCGTGGCGTGGCGCAGTTGGGCAATCTCGTCGGTGACCTTGTGGCCGGGCAACTGGCCGCCCTCGCCCGGCTTAGCGCCCTGGGCCATTTTGATCTGGAGCATTTTGGCGTGGGCAAGATACTCGAGCGTCACGCCAAAACGGCCGCTGGCCACCTGCTTGATGGCGCAGTTGGCCGAATCACCCTCCGGGAGCGGCTCGTAACGCGCCGGGTCTTCGCCGCCCTCGCCCGTGTTGGCCATCGCGCCCAGGCGATTCATGGCGATGGCGATCGTTTCATGGGCTTCCTTGCTGATCGAGCCGAGCGACATCGCGCCGGTGTAAAACCGCTTGCAGATCTCGGCGGCTGGCTCGACTTCCTCAAGCGGCACCGGCTCGCCCGGGACCAGCTCGAAGAGCCCTCGAAGCGTACAAATCGCACGGTCCTGGAGGTTGATGGCCTCGGCGAACCGGGCGTACTCCTTGGGATCGTCGCGCCGGACGGCCTGTTGAAGTCGGGTGATTGTCTCGGGGTTCCAGAGGTGCTTTTCTCCGTCGGCGCGGTATTGATACTCGCCGGTGTGGTCCAGTTCGAGAGCCCCGGGCGGCCGGGTCGCCAGCGCGTCGCGATGTCGGGCCAGGGCCTCGCCGGCGAGCACCTCCAGGTCGGCGCCGCCGATCCGGGAGGCCGTGCCCGTGAAATAGGCGTCGACCACTTCGCGGTCAAGCCCGATCGCTTCGAATTGCTGGGCCCAACGATAGCTCCGCAACGTGGAGATGCCCATCTTGGACATCGTCTTAAGGATTCCCTTCTTGACCGCTGTAATGAATTGGTCGGTCAGCACCTCCAATTCGATCTCGTGCGGGAGTATCCCGTCGACGTGAAGTTGTTGTATGGCCTCGAACGCCAGATAGGGATTGACCGCGCTGGCACCGTAGCCGCACAGCAGGCAGAAGTGCATCACCTCGCGCGGTTCACCGCTTTCGACCACGAGGCCGACCTGACGGCGCAACCGACGTCGCAGAAGCCCATGATGCAGCGCCGCGGTGGCCAGCAGGCTCGGGATCGGCGCCAACTCGGGGCTGGCGTCCCGATCGCTGAGGATCAGCAACGACGCGCCGTCGCCGATGGCCCGCTCGGCCGACTCGACCAATCGGTCCAGTGCCCCCCGAAGCGACTCGCCCGGCGAAGGTCCGTCGGTAGGGAACAATGTGGGCAACGTGGCCACTTGAAAATCGGATCGCTCGACGCTCCGCAGCCGGTCGACGTCCTCGTTGGTCAGAATCGGGTGCGAGAGCTTCAGTTGCCGGCAGTGCTGCGGTGTCTCGTCCAGCAGGTTGCGCTGTTGGCCCGTGAAGGCCATCAGCGACATCACCAGGCCCTCGCGCAGCGGGTCGATCGGCGGGTTGGTCACCTGGGCGAAGAGCTGCTTAAAATAATTGAACAGGAGCTTGGGCCGATTCGATAGGACGGCCAGCGGCGTGTCGGTGCCCATCGAACCGACCGGTTCCTGGCCGTTGGCCGCCATCGGCGCAAGCACCGTCTGCAGTTCGTCGCGAGTATAGCCGAACAGGCGAAGCCGAGTGGGAAGCGTCGTTGGATCGTAGTGGACCGCGTAGGAAGGCTGAAACAGGCCGCGCAGCTCGATGCGGTTTTCTTCGAGCCAGCGGCGATAGGGTTTCTGCCGGGCGATCTTTGCCTTGATTTCGTTGTCCACAACGATGCGTCCTTCGGTCGTGTCGACCAGGAACATCCGGCCCGGCTGCAGGCGGCCTTTGCGGCGAATCTTCTCCGGTGGAAACTCGACCACGCCGGCCTCGCTGGCCATGACGACCAGGTCGTCGGTTGTGATGACATAGCGGCAGGGGCGCAGCCCGTTGCGGTCCAACGTGCCGCCGACCAGCCGTCCGTCGCTGAAGAGCATGGCCGCCGGCCCGTCCCAGGGTTCCAGAATGGCCGCGTGATACTCGTAGAAGGCGCGTTTGTCCGTGCTGATGTGATACCGCGGCCCGAACGCCTCGGGAATCATCATCATCAGCGCGTGCGGCGCGCTGCGCCCGGCGCGGACCAGCAATTCCATGGCGTTGTCGAAACAGGC
>CAZWWC010000232.1:0-7270 GCA_964637625.1 uncultured Planctomycetaceae bacterium | reverse complement strand
CTTTAATATACAATCACTTGCGATCCGTCAAGGGAAATAGAACAGTAGAATTAGTAGCCTGCTGTTTTTCTCTTGGTGGCTTCTCTCTATTGAAAAAGCCCTCCGTAGGCGGGGCAGGGACCTACGAAGGGCTAGAATTGTGAGGCAGAGCCCCACAAGGGCAAATTGTCTGTATTCCAATCTCTGTTGTCAAGTAGCCGCGCGCCGCTGCCCGGGACGCCGCTGCGCTACGTCCCGGTGGGCGATGCCCACCCTACGCAACTCTCGGCACACCCAGCTCTTCCAGACGTTTGGCTACGTCCTGCCCGTGCGTGCCGGTGTCCACGTCCTTGTCGATCGCCAGAATCTTTCCGTCGACGCCGATGAAAAAGGTCCAACGGCGAGGCCACGGGCGGAAGGCCCCGACGACGCCGTACGCCTTACCCACCTTGCCCTGCGGATCGGAGAGCACCGGGAAGTCCAATTCCAGGGACTTGGCGAAGTCGGCGTTCCGCTGGGGCGTGTCGCAACTGGCCGCGAAATAGGCCACGTCGAACTGTCGGATGGCCTCCCGCGATTGGCCGAGCGATTTGCACTCGGCCGTGCAGCCGGGCGTCATCGCCTTGGGGAACCAGGCCAGGACGACCGCCCGACGGCCCCGGTGGTCGGCCAGGCGGTGCGTTTTGCCGTCGGTGCCGGGCAGTTCGAAGTCGGGAGCCGGATCGCCGGGCGCCAACTCGGCCGGGGCGGCGCGGCGAATCGGCCCAAAGGTCATCCCAAAGAGTGTGCCGCCGGTGAGGAGTCGAGAGAGACGTCGCATGGCAATGGTTCCTTCAACCGAACCGTCAGAGGACGATCTTTCCGGGTGCCACGGACGGACTTCGACGAGCTCAATCGAGTCGCTTGTCCGCCCTTGTGGATGGGCCGCCGCGGGGCGGATCACTCATTAACCGGCAGCCCGTCTTCTCGGTTGGCCATTCTTCGGTGTATCGTCACGTCGATATCGTATTCGATGGCCCGGACCGACCCGTCACACATGCCCATGTTCATGCTGGAGGCATGGACACTCCCAAAGCCCCAGGTAAACTCCAGACCTGGTTGGTCTTGCCGGGGCCGGTAAGTGTCAACGGAACTGGCATTGTAACTCGCAAACCGAAGACTATCGCGCTCATCCGAATTATAAGGTCCTTGATCGTCGCCGAGGGATTTGCCGGTGAAGTAGTTGTCCGGATTCATGTATTTTTCGCCGACCAGATAGGTATTGGCTGTTCCGTCGGTGATATCTTGGACGGCAACGAAGCTATGCGAAGCAATGATTCCCGTGCTCAAGTCCGGCGGTTTTGTGGAGATCTCCTGGGGCCAGTTGTAATTGGGATTGTCTCCTTCGGCCAGCGTGCTTGGACCGCCACCCCACCAGGCTATGAACTCACCTCCGTTGGCCGCATAGTCAGAGCGAATGCTCTCAGTCAATGAAGCACACAGGATGGGCTTCTTACAGAACGAAATCGTTGATTGCAGCGGAAAAGCGATACCGTCGCGTCGGGACGGGCAAGCCCAGAGAGCACACGGAGTCGAATAGAGAACCCGATTGGACAACTGAGGCTCGGTCATCGATAGCGGGTCTGTGTTGGAACCCAAATCTCGCAGAGCCTCTTGTTCGAGATGCGGCAGAAGAACGTAGGCCCAGCTACCGGGCTGCTCGAGGCCCGCGCCTCGCGCGGGATGGGGCGCCCACATGTAGCCCCAGCCGCCGCTGGGGAAGTGCTTGTTGGCCGATTCGAAATTGGCCATGGCCAAGCAGATCTGTTTGAGGTGGTTGGCGCATTCGAGCCGCCGGGCGGCCTCGCGCGCGGCTTGAACGGCCGGGAGCAACAGAGCAATGAGGATGCCGATAATGGCAATGACGACCAACAACTCGACGAGCGTGAACCCCTTCTTGAAGTACCGAGATTGCATAGTTGGACCCCCATCTATAAGATCTAAGATCCGATGACTCATGCCCAAGTTTGAGCCTACCCTGACGCCCCGAAAGGCATCGGTTGGCTCGTGGCGAGCAATAGTGACAAACGGCCGGTAAGCCGGAGGAGAAAAAAAGATCAAAGAACTCGCTGCGTTCCTCGGTCCTGAACACCACCCATGATTCGATCAGCAGAAACAGATCACTTCTACTTCACTCTCGTATTGTAAACCGCTTTGTCGGAGCGAGCAACGCAAATAGCGCTGTCAGGATACAAAAGACCGCCGCCCCCCTTAAGGCAGCACTCTTCAGCCAGAAGTGGCATGTGCCTTCGCCACATCGTCCCGATCGTCCGCCGGGCGCCCCTGGCCACCTTCAAACCACCAGCACGCCCGTGCCGTTAATCCGGTCGTTTTTCAGGTCTTCCAGCGCGCGATTCGCGTCGGCCAGGTCGTAAACGGTCGTATGCGGGCGGATCGGAATCTCGGCCGCTTCGGCCAACAGACCATGCCCGTCGGCCCGGGTGTTGCACGTGACCGAATGGATGTCCCGCTCGTAGAAGACGTAGCGCTCATAGTCCATCTCGGGAATGGGCGTCATGTAGATGCCGGCCAGGGCCAGTGTGCCTCCTTTCTGCAGGCGCTCCAGCGCCGCCGGGACCAGCTCGCCGGCCGGCGCGAAGATGATCGCGCTGTCCACTTTGACCGGCATGTCCTCGGCGTGTTCTCCCACCCAAGCGGCGCCCATCTGCCGAGCGAGCTGGCGGTGACGCTCACCCCGGGTGACCACGTAGACCTCGCAGCCGCGATTGGTAGCGATCTGGATCACCACGTGGGCCGAGCTGCCGAAACCGTAGAGTGCCAGGGAGCCACCAGGCCGGATGCGGCTTCGGCGAAGGGCCGCGTAGCCGATGATGCCCGCGCAGAGCAAAGGCGCCGCCTGCACGTCTTCAAACGCCTTCGCAATGGGATAGGCGA
Source organism: uncultured Planctomycetaceae bacterium (assembly GCA_964637625.1). Lineage (GTDB taxonomy): Bacteria > Planctomycetota > Planctomycetia > Pirellulales > Thermoguttaceae > UBA11386. The sequence goes on along the minus strand of CAZWWC010000232.1, from coordinate 4,357 downwards.
ACGCCTCGGGCACGCACGCATATTCCGCGTAGCCGCCGTCGGCATGGTAGCCGGTGAAGACGGCCGACTCGCACAGGTTTTCACGCTCCGCGCGGCAGAAGCCGCACGTGCCACAGGTGTGGCGGAGCCAGGCCACGCCGACGCGCTGGCCGAGCTGCAAGGCGGTGCAATCGGGACCGAGCCGGTCCACCGTGCCGACGATCTGGTGGCCTGGGATGATCGGCAGTCGGGCCTCGGGCAGGTCGCCCTCGATCACGTGCAAATCCGTACGGCAGATCGCGCAGCAATGCACCTTCAGCCGCACCTGGCCGGGTCCCGGCTCGGGTACGGGCAGCTCGGTCGCCACCAGCGGCGACGTGTCGATGGGGGCAATTCTGTTGAGTAGCATGGCTCGCATGATGGCTCTCCGTAGGCATACAAGGATGAGGACATCTCAAACCGAGCCGCGACCCTGAGGGAGCGGATTTTTCAGTTTAGCAGTTATGCCACGTCTTCATACCGCTTCCTCACGTAGCACGGTTCGGTTTTTCCGTTGACGCGGCTCGTCACGCTCTGGGGCACCGCTGCGCTATGCCCCAGCCACCCGCCGTGGGCAAGACTACGCTAATGGCGCCGCGAAAATCGGGACAGTCCCCTACCCCCGAATGGGGCCTTGCAGCGCCGGGGGCGACGCGATAAGTTGAATGGTTTGTCACTAACTACACAATCCTTACCTTATTTGACATATCGGAGGAGAGTAGCCGTGTCTGAAAGACGCTTCGTGACCATCGACGGCAATGAAGCGACGTCCGCGATCGCGCATCTGTGCAATGAAGTGATGGCGATTTATCCGATCACTCCCTCGTCGGGCATGGGGGAATTGACGGACGCTTGGGCGGCCGCGGGCCGCAAGAACATCTTCGGCGCCGTGCCGGACGTCGTGGAAATGCAAAGTGAGGCGGGAGCCGCCGGCGCCGTGCACGGCTCGCTGCAGGCAGGGGCGCTGACCAGCACGTTCACCGCCTCGCAGGGGCTGCTGCTGATGATTCCCAACATGTTCAAAATCGCCGGCGAACTGACGCCGACGGTCTTCCACGTCTCGGCGCGCTCGATTGCGACCCACGCGCTGTCGATCTTCGGCGACCACAGCGACGTGATGTGCTGTCGCAGCACGGGCTGGGGCATGTTGGCCGGCGGCTCGATTCAGGAAGTCCACGACATGGCGCTTTTGGCCTACGCCTCGACGCTGGAGGCGCGGGTGCCGTTTTTGCACTTCTTCGACGGGTTCCGCAGCTCGCACGAAGTGAACAAGATCGAGCAACTCGGTGAGGACAAGGTCCGCGCGATGATCGATCCCGAGTTGGTTCGGGCCCATCGCGCCCGAGCGCTGAACCCGGACGCGCCGGTGCTGCGCGGCACGGCCCAAAACCCGGACGTCTTCTTCCAGGCCCGTGAGGCGTGCAACCCCTTCTACGACAAGGTGCCCGGCATCGTCCAGAAACAGATGGACAAGTTCGCCAAGTTGGTCGGGCGCGAGTATCACCTGTTCGACTACGTCGGCGCGGCGGACGCCGATCGGGTAATCGTGATCATGGCCTCGGCCTGCGGCGTGGTCGAGGAGGCCGTCGAGAAGATGGTCGCCGACGGCGAAAAAGTGGGCATGATCAAGGTTCGCCTCTACCGACCTTTCGACGGTAAGGCCTTCGGCGACGCCCTGCCCAAGTCGGTCAAGACGGTCGCCGCACTGGACCGGACCAAGGAGCCGGGCGCGCTGGGTGAGCCGCTCTATCAAGACGTCCTGACGGCATTGGTCGAGAACAACGGTTCTTCGACGCCCAACGTGATCGGCGGGCGCTACGGTCTTTCCTCGAAGGAGTTCACCCCGGCCATGGCCGCCGGGGTCTTCAACGAAATGAAGAAGGCCGAGCCCAAGCGGCACTTCACCGTCGGCATCCACGACGACGTGACCCATCTGAGCGTCGATTACGATCCGTCGTACTCGACCGAGGCCGACGACGTGGTGCGGGCCGTTTTCTTTGGATTGGGGAGCGACGGCACGGTGGGCGCCAACCGCAACTCGGTCAAGATCGTCGGCGAGAACACACCGCTGTACGCCCAGGGCTACTTCGTCTACGACTCGAAGAAAGCCGGCTCGGTAACGGTTTCGCACCTGCGGTTCAGCCCACGGCCGATCAAGGGCTCCTATCTCGTGAGCAAAGCCAATTTCGTGGCCTGCCACCAGTCGGTGTTCGTCGAGAAGCTCGACATGCTCTCGCTGGCCCACGACGGAGCGGCGTTCCTGTTGAACAGCACCTACGGGCCCGAGGAGGTCTGGGACAGCCTGCCGATCGAGACGCAAGAGCAGATCATCCGCAAGAAGCTGAAGCTCTACGTGGTCGACGCCTATGAAGTCGCCCGCAAGGCCCAGATGGGCGTGCGGATCAACACGGTGATGCAGACCTGCTTCTTCAAGCTCTCCGGCGTGCTGCCCGAGGACGAGGCGATCGCGCACATCAAGGAAGCGATCCAGACGACCTACGGCAAGAAGGGCGGCGGAACGGTCGTCGAGCGGAACTTCGCGGCCGTGGACGGCGCGATCGAGGCACTCCACGAAGTGAAGGTGCCCGGGAAGGTTACGTCGAAATTCCACCTGAACGCCGGCGCGCAGGGCAACCCGCCCGAGTTCGTCAAGAACGTGCTGGGCATGATGATCGCCTACCGGGGCGATGAACTGCCGGTGAGCGCCATGCCCGTCGACGGCACGTTTCCGACCGCGACCATGCAGTATGAGAAACGGAGCGTTGCGCTGGACATCCCGATTTGGGATCCGGACGTGTGCATCCAGTGCGGCATCTGCTCGCTGGTTTGTCCCCACGCGGCGATCCGCATGAAGGCCTTTGATCCGAAATACGCTGAGGGCGGCCCGGAGGACTTCGTCTGCGTCGACTGGAAGGGTAAAGAATATCCCGGCATGAAGACGCGAGTCCAGGTGGCGCCCGACGATTGCACTGGCTGCGGCGTGTGTATCCACTCGTGCCCGGCCAAGAACCGCGAGGTGGCCAAGCGCAAGGCGATCAACATGGAGCCGAAGCGCGATCACCTCGACGTGGAGCGAAAGAACTACGATTACTTCCTCAGCATTCCCGACATGGACCGCGCCAAGGTGAAGGCCGACACGCTCAAGGGCTCGCAGTTGCTCCGGCCGCTGTTCGAATACTCCGGCGCGTGTGCCGGCTGCGGCGAGACGCCCTACGTGAAGCTGATCACGCAGTTCTTCGGCGACCGGATGATCATCGGCAACGCGACGGGCTGCTCGTCGATCTACGGCGGCAACCTGCCGACGACACCCTACTGCGTCAACGCGGAAGGCAAGGGACCGACGTGGTCCAACTCGTTGTTCGAGGACGCCGGTGAGTTCGGTTTTGGGTTCCGCCTGGCCATCGATCAGCAGATCAAGTATGCCTCGGGCCTGCTGCGGCAGCTTTCGTCGAAAATCGGCGACGAGCTGGTCACCGGGCTTCTGGAGAACGAAGGACGAACCGAAGAGGAGATTGCCGAGCAGCGCCGGATGGTCGCCCAACTCAAGAAGAAACTGGCTGGCCTGGACGCCCCCGAAGCGAAGAATCTGATCGCCTCGGCCGATTTCTTGATCCGGCGGAGCGTCTGGTCGTTCGGCGGCGACGGCTGGGCGTATGACATCGGCTACGGGGGGCTGGACCACATGTTCGCCTCGGGCCGCGACGTGAATATCCTGGTCTTGGACACCGAGGTCTACTCGAACACGGGCGGCCAGGCGTCGAAGGCCACCCCGCGCGGCGCGGTGGCCAAGTTTGCCGCCGGCGGCAAGCCGTCCGGCAAGAAGGACTTGGGGCTCATGGCGATGGTCTACGGCAAGGTGTTCGTCGGCCAGATTGCCCTGGGCGCCAACGCGCCGCACGCGATTCGCACGATCCGCGCGGCCGAGGCCTATCGCGGAACGTCGCTGTTGATCGCCTATGCCCATTGCATCGGTCACGGTATCAACATGACCACGGCCTTGAGCTTGCAGAAAGAGGCGGTGGCCTGTGGCTACTGGCCGTTGTACCACTTCGACCCGTCCGATGAGGAACAACCGTTCCACTTGGACTGCAAGACGCCCAAGGGCAGCTACAAGGAGTTCATCGATCAGCAGGCCCGATTCGCCATCCTGGCCCGCTCGAAGCCCGAAGAAGCGCAGCGATTGGCAAACCTGGCCCAACAGGACATCGACCGCCGCTGGGAGTTTTACTCGCACCTGGCCGAGATGACTCACGGATCCGGCGGCAACGGTCAACCCGCCCGCGAAAAGGAGGAGGTGAAGGGATGAGTGTGGATCTGAGCACGAAGTACCTTGGGCTTT
>CAZWWC010000231.1:0-7308 GCA_964637625.1 uncultured Planctomycetaceae bacterium | reverse complement strand
AGGGTGAGGAAAAGGACGCCGTCCAGCGCGAGTTGCACGACGACGCCGAGGCCCGGCAGTTTGTCGAGCAGATCCGCGCCCTGGCCGGGCACGTGCAGGCCGCCCGGCGGCGCGAGCCGCTGCCGGCCGCGTCGAGCGAACTACGACAGAGGATTGTTGAGGAAATTCAAGAAAAGGAGGTCGTGATGAGTGAAGCCAATCGTCCCCGCCCGAGTCAACCGACCCCGCCGCGCCGCCGGCGCTGGTCGCCCGTGTTGACCGCGGCCTGTTCGTTCCTTGCCGGGGGCATCGTGATCGCCCTGATTCTGCCGGCCATCGAGCCGCCGCGGTCTTCCGGTCCGACGCCCGAAGCCTTGGCACGACTCACCGGGACCGCTTCCCAGACGATCGAGAAACCGGAGAGCGGGCCATCTCAAGAGAAGATCGACAAGCTTGTGGCCGCCGTGGCCCAGAGAGTACCGCCCGGCTCGGCGAGGAATGTCGACATTAGCCAATATCCACCTCCGAATCCCACGGCCGACTCGAATCCCATGGTGGCTCCACCGGTCGGGAACCAGTCGACCGGCACGACGCCCGGCAAACCGATGGGAACGGCAACGAACCCTTATCCCAGAATGGTTCCGCCGCTGACGGGCAACGCCCCGGGCATGGGGCCTTACGACGGAACAAGCAAAGTGCCCGTCGCCGTGTATCCCGACGAATCGCCACAAACCGGCCGTTTTATGATTGGCGTCGGGGTCAATTCGGACGCCGGTTTGCATAGCTCGATCGTCACGGACAAAAGATTCCAGTCTAAGCCTTCCAAGACGAACGCAACCGGCGGAAAGACCTCGCTAGGATACAACGCCAGTGCACCGGCACAACCACAACCGGCCAGGCCCGCCTACAGCCCCTACATGCGACTGGGAAGTCCGACCGCAACACCCGCGGGCACGATCACAAGCTCTCCCCACGGTGCGAGACAGACGACAGCCAACCCTGTCTATCGCGTTGGTGACTCGGGTGTGCCCGTTGCGTCCCCTTCTACTGTCGACACGTCCACTGAACGCTCAGTCACGGTTGGCGTGAACGCGCCGGGCGTCTTCTCCGCGGATCTGGGTACTGACAGAATGCGGATTACTGGTTTTACTTCTTCAGTAGGCCCTAACACGGAGCAATACGACCCGATCGTCGAAAACCGGTTCCTGCGGCCCCTGGAGGCGCCCCTTTCGACCTTCTCGATCGATGTCGACACGGCCTCGTACGCGAACGTCCGCCGATTCCTAAGCGGCAATCAGCTCCCACCGCCGAGCGCCGTGCGGATCGAGGAGATGATCAACTACTTCTCTTACGACTATCCGCGGCCCGAAGGCGACGAGCCCTTCTCGGTTAACTTCGAGTTGGCCGCCTGCCCGTGGAATAACGATCACCAATTGCTCCGCGTTGGGCTGGCCGGACGCGAGATCGAGCGGGACAAGCGAGGTGCAAGCAACCTCGTGTTTCTGCTTGACGTCTCCGGGTCGATGATGGACCAGAACAAGCTGCCGCTGGTCAAACAGGCCATGCGCCTCTTGGTCCAGCGGCTCACCGAGGACGACCGCGTGGCCATCGTCACCTACGCCAGCGGCACGGCCGTGCGGCTCGAGTCGACCAACGGGCAGAACAAGAAAGCCATCCTCGACGTGATCGAAGGGCTCTCGGCCGGCGGGTCGACCAACGGCAGCGGCGGCATCCAACTCGCCTATCAGCAGGCCGTCAAGAACTTCCTGCCCGAGGGAAACAACCGCGTCATCCTGGCCACCGACGGCGATCTGAACGTCGGCATCACCCAGGATGACCAACTCGTCAAGCTCATCGAGGAAAAAGCCAAGAGCGGAGTCTTCCTGAGCGTGTTGGGCTTCGGCATGGGCAACCTGAAGGACTCGAAGCTCGAAAAGTTGGCCGACAAAGGCAACGGCAATTACGCCTACATCGACAACCTTCGCGAGGCACGGAAGGTCCTGGTCGACGAGATGGCCGGCAGTCTGGTGACGATTGCCAAGGACGTGAAAATCCAGATCGAGTTCAACCCGGCTCGCGTGGCCGCCTACCGGCTGATCGGCTACGAGAACCGCAAGCTGCGTGCCCGGGACTTCGACGACGACACGAAAGACGCCGGCGAGATCGGGGCGGGCCACACCGTCACGGCGCTCTACGAGCTTGTGCCGGCCGGGAGTGAAGACGACAAGGCCGCTGCCATCCCAGGCCAGCCGGAATTGAAGTATCAGAAAGTCGTACGGCCAACCACCGCGTTGACCGATGCGGCCGACAGCAACGAGTTGGCCACGATCCGGCTCCGTTACAAAAAGCCCGACGGCCGCAAGAGCCGGCTCATCGAACGCACAGTTACCGGCCAGGGCGTCTCGTTCTCCGGCGCAACGCCCGACTTCCAATTCGCCGCCGCGGTGGCCGCCTTTGGAATGCTGCTGCGCGACTCGAAGTACGCCGGCAACGCGACGCTGGCGGCGGTCGAGGAATATGCCACACCCGGGCTGAACAACGACCCGAGCGGCTATCGGGCCGAGTTTGTCGACCTGGTCCGCAAGTCGCGGCAGTTGAAGCCGGCGAGACCCGTAGGTCAGGCTGTGCCTGACAGCAAGAAGTAGGGTCAGTAGTTCCAAGTTTGGCTGGCTGACACCTCAGCAGGTCATCCTGAGCGTAGCGAAGGATCTCGATTGTCCAAGGAGATTCTTCGCTACGCTCAGAATGACAATGCCAAGTCTCGATGGAGTTTGGAACTACTGAGGGTGCGTACTCGTACGCACCATCGCTGACGATCTATCCGGGCGCGTGCTTGCACACCCTACGAATCGTATCCTACCCCCGGGCCGCCACTCCGCACCACCACCAGCGGACGGCGGCCTTTTTCTTTGCCTAAGAGCGATGTTCGAATCTTGCGGTGCGTGCGCTTCACGCACCCTACGTCTTCTGATTCAGTGCGGAGGCGACATCCCAGAGCAGCAGCGTCGTATCTTGGCTGCCGGAGAGCAGCCTCTTACCGTCGGCCGAGAAGACCAGGCAAGGGATGTAGTTGTGGTGGCCGTGCAACGTGGCCAGTTTCTTTCCGCGATCGGCCGACCACAAGTAGATGTTACCCTTCCGATCGGCCGAGGCAACAAGCTTGCCGTTGGGTGAGAAGACCACGGGGCCCATCGTGTCCGCTTGCTCTGATTGCCACCTTCGCTTCTTGCTGTCCAGGTCCCAACACTCGACGAAATGGTCGTATTTCTTGTTTCTGCTGCCGGCGGCCAAGAGGCGGCCGTCAGGTGAAAAAGTCGGCCTGCAATTGGCCGAAGGACCCGCGATGCGAAGTACTTCGCTAACTTCCGGCCAGTCGAAGACCCGAATGAGCCCGGCGGCCGAGAGCACCAGCTTCCGCTGATCCGGAGCAAATCGAATCCCAAAGCTCAGAGGATACTCGCCGTCGGTACTCTTCCGAAATGTGTCGCCTTTCCGTTTCCAGTAGAAGAGACGCGACGAATACGTACGGCCGGAGGCCGTTTTCGGGACGCTTGCCAGGGCGCTCGAAACGAGCATCTCGCCATCGGGTGAAAATGCCAGTGCATGGATCGCGTCCGCCTTGTGGTCGAGTACGCCCGGCAGCGGCTCTCCGGTGATCGCGTCCCAAAACTTCACGACACCCCGGTCGGCGACCGTGGCTAGGGTTCTTCCATCGGGCGCGAGGACCATGGGAGCCGGCGGTTCCTGGCGAACGTCGAGACAAAGGGTCTGCCGCATCGTGGCCACGTCCCAAAAGCGCAACGTCTGGCCGCCGCTGGAAACGATCCTTTGGACATCGGGTATGAAGGCGGCCGAAGCGACGACATGAAGGTGCCCGGGCCACGACCGCCGAGGCCGGCCGGTGGCCGCGTCCCACACCGCTACGCGTAAGCCGCCGGAGACAATCGTCTGGGCGTCGGAGGAGATGCACGCATTAGAAAAGCTCGTGTGCGCGGGTATTCGGCGCACCTGCTTGCGGCTCGCCGCGTCCCAGATCTCGATCGCCTCGCTACAGGCCGAGACGATCCGCTTGCCGTCCGCCGTAACGGCGACGGAACAAACATGCGAGTGAAACGTCCTCATGTTGCCGACCGGTTGCCCGTCGGCCAAATCCCAGACGGTCACGGTCCGGTCCCAGTCGCCCGAGACCAGCCGCTTGCCGTCCGGCGTGAAAGCCACGGCGGTGACGAAGCTGCGCGGCCCGGTCAGATGGCGCGCGATCTTGCCAGTCGCCAGGTCCCAAATGCTGATGGCTCCCCGGGGGGGACTGTTGGGCGCACTGCTGTTCGCCACGATCAGACCGACGGCCAGTTGTTTGCCGTCCGATGAAAAGGCCACGCAGAGCGGCTTGCCTTTGGGCTGCTTGAATTCCGCAATTCTGCCTCCGGTGGCGGCATCCCAGATGGAAAGGGTGCCGTCCGATCGAACCCCGGCGAGGCGGCGGCCGTCGGGCGACCAGGCCGCATTGCAGGCGGCACCCACCTCCACGCCCCGCTCGCCCGTCAAGCGACCTGTCGTCACGTCCCAGAGGCGAACCTCGTCGCCCCCGGTGATCGGACTTCCGTAGGAGGCGAGCGTGCGGCCGTCGGGTGAAAACGCGACCCGGCCAACGCAACTCCCACCTGGTCTCTTGCCGCGCGGACGCGATTGGGGAATCACCCGCGAGATCAGCTTTCCGCTCTGGGCGTCCCACAAGCCGATTCCCCGCTCGCCGTCGGCCGAGGCAATCAGCCGGCCGTCGGGCGATAAGGCCACGCCGCCACAGTCGGTGCTGAAGCGGATCGTTCCAAATCGGGCCACGGCATGTTTCGGCAGCGGATCGCCGTAGAGGTCGGTTCGCCGCAGCGGTTCGCCCGCCGTGCATTCCAAGGCGATTGCAGCCAGCAACAAGCAGCACGGTAACGCGCGACGAGTCATGGTTCTGCCTCCTGTCGGATGGAGATCGAGCAGTTTCCCTATTCTGACATGGCCGCGCCGGAGCGGTCAAGCGGAGCGGCGTCGCGCACTGCAAGAGAGTGGGTCGTCCCGCCGGGCGACTCCTGCTATGATGGAGCCGCGGCCCGTTGGGCCCGGGTTCCCGTATGAACACGCAAAGAGTAGAACCATGTGCGGACGCTTCACGCTACGTGCCCCGGCAAGCGTCATTGCCGAGCAGTTTGCCCTGTTCGAGGTGCCGCCGTTTGCGCCGCGATTCAACGTCGCCCCCTCTCAACCGGTGCCCGTGGTGAGGCTCGCGCCGCAACGTGAAGCCCAGCCGCGGCGCGAGCTGGTCGCGCTCGGTTGGGGGCTGGTGCCCGGCTGGGCCAAGGATCCGGCGATCGGCGGCCGGCTGATCAACGCCCGGGCCGAGACCGTCGCCGAGAAGCCGGCGTTTCGGGCGGCATTCCACAGCCGGCGATGTCTGGTGGTGGCCGACGGGTTCTACGAGTGGCAACGAGCCGGCCGCGAGCGCAGGCCGTACTTCTTCCGCCTGCACGACGACCGGCCCTTTGCGTTTGCCGGCCTGTGGGAACACTGGCAGGGCACGGACCACGGCGAGCTGGAGACCTGCACGATTCTGACGACCGAACCGAGCGCGTGTGTCCGGCCGGTCCACGATCGGATGCCGGTGATTCTCCGGCCGGACGACTACCAGCCGTGGCTCGACCCGACGGCTAGGGCTGAGCAATTAACTTCGCTGTTGCGACCTTATCCGGTGGAGGAAATGGAAGCGGTAGCCGTCGGCCCTCACGTAAACAACCCGGCCCACGAGGGCCCGAGATGCATCGAGCCGGCCCAAGGGCTCTTTTGACACCTTGAGTGATTGTGGTGGGCAGTGCCCACCCTACTAGTTCGTCTATCCTTTATTGTCATGTATGGTGATTGGATGATTGGGTGCCAGCGGCAGCTTGTCTGCCGCTGCAAAACGAGACTCCGGCAAGGGCGGGCAAGCCGCCCATGGCACCCAACTCGTGCCTGACACTTGAGGGTAGGCGCACTACTACTGTCCTAAACCGAGACCGTTTCACACTGGCGGCGGGATTGCCTTTTCACGGCATTGGCTGGCGGCGGCAAGGGTGGCTCTCGCCGGCGGGCCAGCAGGGCCAGGAAGGCCGGCACGAGGATCGTTCGGATGACGAACGTATCCAACAGCACGCCCAAGGACAGCGCGAAGCCCAACTGTTGCATTGTGTGCAGCGTGCCGCTGGTCATCGAGGCGAACGTGCCGGCCATGATGACGCCGCAACTAGTAATGATGCCGCCCGTGCGGACCACGGCCACGCGCAGACCCTCGATTGGCCCAAGCCGGCGCTGTTCCTCGAAGACCCGGGTAGCCAGATAGATGTTATAGTCCTGGCCCACGGCGATCAGGATGACGAACAGGAAGATGGGCACTTTCCAATCCAGCCCGGTGTAGGCGTCGCCATAGATCCAGGAGAAGAGCAACTCGGTCGTACCGATCGTCACGTAGTAGCCCAAGAGCACCGAGAGGATCAAATAGACGCAGACCAGCGGCCGGCGCAGAATGGCGATCAGCACGGCCAGCACGGCGATCATCACCAACAGTTGGATTCGCAGCCGATCGCTGACCGTGACGGCTTCCAGATCGCGAATGCCGGCGGTGGTGCCGACGAAATCGACCTCGGCGCCGTACCAGTCCGAGCCGTCCGCCGTGGTCTTGGCCAACAGCATCTTCTCGACCCGCTCGAACAATTCGACGCTCTCTTTCGAAAAGGGCGCGTAGATCGAGACCAGATCGAATCGGGTCACCTCGCCGGCCGTGTCCGGTGCCTGGCTGACGAAGGTGGCAATCGTTTTCGGGTGGTGTAGCGTGACGAACTTGCGCCGACCGGCCGCGCTGAACAGATTGAAGCTGCCCGGCACGTCGCCCATGGGCTCCGTCAAGCTGCGAACGCTGACAATGGGCCGTACCGCAGCGCCCTGCTCGTCGACGAATTCGAACTCAAAGAGTTCCTTCGTGAGCCGGGCGATTTTCTGCCGGCCTTCCTTGCTGTTGAAATCGGTCTCCGGCTCCTGGATCAAGACGATCAGAGGGCCCGTCTGATCGGCCGGGAAGTATCGCCAAAGCAAGTGTGTGCCCTGCACGCTGGGCCGATCAGGGCTCAGTTCGGACAACAGGTCATAGGTGACCGGGGCGCTCAATTGCCAGTCGGCCGCGGCCACGTCGCCCGAAAGAAGATTCTTCGTGACGACCCGGGCCGGTCGGGTCAGCGGCAGCAAGACCAGCAGGCTCACCACGAGGATCAGCCCGGGCCGGGCAATGATCGCGCGGCTGATGTGCTCCCAAAG
>CAZWWC010000230.1:0-7347 GCA_964637625.1 uncultured Planctomycetaceae bacterium | reverse complement strand
GCTTCGACGGTTTCGTGTGGTCGTACGAGCGCGTCCGGGGTTCACCCATTGGAAGCGCCCATCAAGAACCTCATTGCGGAACTGGAGCAGGTGGTCCGGCTCGACCCGACCCGGGCCGAAGCCCGACTGCAGTTGGCCGGGACCTATCTGCTGTTGTTCGAGTGCATCCAGCAAAGCTCGGCCCGCAACACGATGCCGCTGTCGGCGATTCGCGAGGCGGCCATTTCGGCCCGGTTCGAGTCGCGCGCCGAGCTGGACGCCTGGTTGCACAGGGCAGTAGGCGAGCACGTCGAGTACTTGGACCTGGCATACCATCACACGCGTCGAGCCCTGCGGTTGTGTCCGCTGGAAGGGGCCGGCTATCTGTACCTGGGCCAGTTGAGCTTTCTGGAGGGCGTCGGATCGCGCCGGGCGACGGGCGATTGCGTGGCCCAGGCCGTTCGAGTGCGGCCGCACGACGGCGGCGTGTTGATCTCCGCCGGTCAGGAGGCGGCCATCGACGGTTCGGTCGATCGGGCGATCGCGTACTGGCAGCGTGCCTTTCGGCTCGGGCCGGTCTATCAACGAGTCCTGGTGCGTCGGTTGGCCGGCAAGGTTTGCCCGGAGGATCTGCAGGCGGACCTCGACTTCTTCCTGGACACGTTCGAGCCGGAGCTGGCCACGGTGAGACAGTTGGAAAGCGTCTATGCTTCGCTGGAGGGCGGCCGGCAGATCGGCCGATTGCGCGACCGGCATGCCCGATTGGCGCGTGCCGAAGCGGAGCGATGTGGCGAGCCGGCGGCGGCCTGCCGGCTGTGGATGGAAGCGCGCCTGGCCCATCTGCGGCGCGGCCGGGCGGGCGCGGCGACCGATTGTCTTCGCGAGGCGGTGCGAAACGATCCGAACGATCCGACGGCACGCCATCGGTTGGCAATGAGTCTGCTGGGCCAACGGCAGTACGGCGAGGCCACGGCTCACTTGGAGTGGTGTTTGGCGCGAAAGCCGGAAGATCGGTCGCTGCAGATCGCCTTGCGAAAATGCACGAAGGACCGGCTGAGACATCCAGAATCGGCGCCGGCGACCGATCGGAACACGATGCAGTGACACGCTAATGGGGCGGCGCCGAAGGAGCTATACGATGGCAAGGATGCGAGGTTTCCTGGAATCGCTGGGTCTGAGTGCCCAAGGACCACAAACGAACGAGGTCTTCAAGGATCTTCGTGGATGGAAACGCCACGCGCTGGCGCTGGCCTTTTTGGCACCCTTGCTGGTTGCGGCCTACTACATCAGTTACTGGCTGCGGTTCGAGGGACATCTTGGCCAACAGGCCCTGCATTACTTCTCGACGACGGTCGGTTGGTTCGTCGCGATCCAATTGGTGGTTCTCGCCGGGTTTGGCGTCCATCGCGGCTGGCGGAACTTCGTGACGTTTTACGACCTGGTGGCTCTGATCCAGGCAGCCACGTGCGGCCTGCTGGTCACGGCGCTGGTAAACCAGTTTCTGTTGCCGGCGCACGTCGTCCCCCGTAGCGTATTCCTGATCGACTGGGGTGTCATGATCGTCACGCTCGGTGGCGCCCGCGCGCTATTGCGCATGCTGCAGGAGCGAAGCTGGAGCTTGCTGCTGGAGGTCGACAAGGTCCCCACGCTGATCGTCGGCGCCAATCACACGGGCGAGTTGCTTTGGCGCTCGATCATGCGAAGCGGCCTTCCGTATCATGTCGTCGGGTTCGTCGACGAAGAGCCCAACCGGGTCGGGAGCCGGGTGGCCGGCGTGCCGGTGCTGGGCACCATCGACGAGACCTGCCTCTTGGCCAAGCGACGCGGCGTCGGCGAGGTCTTGATCGCCACCGGCGAACTCTCCGGCCGGCAGGTCCGCAAGCTGATGGACGACGCCCGGCAGTATGGAATCAACGTCAAGGTGCTACCGGGCTACAATCAGTTGATTGCCGGCAACATCTCCTTGCAGCCTCGCGCGGTCGAGATCGACGACCTGTTGCGCCGCGAGCCGGTGCGGCTCGAATTGGAGAACATCCGCCAGTGGATCGACAATCGGGTATTGCTTGTGACCGGAAGCGCCGGCAGCATCGGTTCGGAAATCTGTCGCCAGTTGCTCCGGTTCTCGCCCAAGCGCATCGTCCTGGTCGACCGCACCGAGAACGGGCAGTTCTTCCTCGAACGGGAATTGCGCCAGGTGGCCGGCCGCGTGGAACTCGAAGTCTGTATGGCCGATATCCTGGACACGAACCGTATGCGCAATATCCTCGAGCGGCACCGGCCGGACATCATCTTCCACGCCGCCGCCTACAAGCACGTCCCGCTGATGGAAGCCCATCCCGGCGAAGCGGTCAAGAACATCGTGTTGGCGACCCATCGCCTGGCCGACCTGGCGATGCGCCACGAAGTCGAATCGTTCGTCATGATCTCCACGGACAAGGCCGTGCATCCCACCAGCGTGATGGGCGCGTGCAAGCGAGCGGCGGAGGTCTACGTCCAGTCGCTTGCCGAATTGTCGGCGTGTCGTTTCGTGACCGTCCGTTTCGGCAATGTGCTCGATTCGGCCGGCAGCGTCGTGCCCGTCTTCCGCGAACAAATCCGCAGAGGCGGACCCGTTACGGTCACCGATCCTTGCATGCAACGCTACTTCATGACCATTCCCGAAGCCGCCGGGCTGGTCCTTCAAGCCGGCACGATCGGCCGGGCGGGCGAAATCCTCGTCCTGGACATGGGCGAGCCGGTGCGGATCGTCGACCTGGCCGCCGACATGATCCGTCTGTCCGGGCTGCGCGTGGGCGAAGACGTCGAGATCCAGTTCACGGGCACCAGGCCGGGCGAGAAGTTCTACGAGGAACTGCACATCGCCGGCGAAAAGGAACTCCCCACGCGGCATCCCAAGATCTCGATCGCCGAGGGCCGGCGCCGCGATCCGGCGGCCGTGCTCGATGAAATCGAACGGCTCGAAGCCACCGCCGACGGCGACGACTGGGAGGTGATCGAACAGCTCCGGGAAGTCGTGCCGACCTACGAAGCCTACCTGCCAAAAGCGGAAAAAACAACTCGTCGCGGCGTAGCATCGGTAGGCAGTGGGCGGAAGGCGGCAGGCAATAGCGGGCAGTTGTCAGGGATTAGTTAATAGCGTCGGGCGGGAGCCCGACGGCAGCGGGCAGAAGGCGGCGGCAGTGAGCGGAAGTCTTGGCAGGCAGTGCCCGCCCTACTAGTTCGTCTATCCTTTATTGTCATGTGTGGTGATTCGATGATTGGGTGCCAGCGGCAGCTTGTCTGCCGCTGCAAAACGAGACTCCGGCAAGGGCGGGCAAGCCGCCCATGGCACCCAACTCGTGCCTGACACTTGAGGGTAGACGCATTACTACGACGTCAGGTGCGGCAGGAGCCAAAAGGTCAGGTGGAAGAAGACCGGGGCGGCGAAGCAGATCGAATCGATCCGGTCCAACACGCCGCCGTGGCCCTCGACCAGCGTGCCGTAGTCCTTCACGCCGCGGTCGCGCTTGATGGCCGACATGGTCAGCCCACCGGCAAAACCCATCAGGGCAATCACCGCCGACAGGCCGGCGGCCAGATAGAAGCGAAACGGCGTGGCCCAACAGAACACGGCTCCCAACAGCGCGGCGCTGATCGTCCCGCCCAGCAGCCCTTCCCAGGTGCGGCCCGGGCTGATCGAGGGCACGATCACGTGCCGGCTGGGGATCTGGGCCCAGGCGTATTGCAGGACGTCGCTGAGCTGGACCATCAAGATGAAGAAGAGCAACAGGCCGGTGGTGTTCAGCGGCTTCTCTGCGTCGGTCGAGTGAAGCGTCAGCAGCGCCGGGGCGTAGCTGAGGCAATAGACGCAGATCAACAGGCCGGCTTGGATCTTGGCACTGCGCTCCAAGAAACGTTTGTGGTCGCCGGTCATGGCGATCCGCGCCGGAATAAACAGGAAGGCATAGACCGGGATGACGATACTGTAAAGCTCATATTGTTCCATGCCGACCAGGACGAACTGCAAGGGCGTGAAAACGAAGAAGACCCAAAACAACGCGCGGTGGTCGCCCGGCCGCGTGGGCGTCAGCGTGATGAACTCGCGGAGCGCCCAGAACGCGATCAACCAGAACAAAACCACCGTGGCCGCTTTCCCGAGAAACAGAGCGGCCGCCAGGGTGGAGAACAGAATCCACCAAGCGAGCACCCGGCGCCGAGACGTTTCGAGGATGGCCGGGTTGATGGCCGAGTCGGTCCGGCGCTGCAAGATGCGCACGGCGAGCGTCGCCGCGCCCAGGAGCACCAGCACTCCGGCCACCAGTATAAGTGTTGTCGGGTCGCGCCTCGGGTCGTACATTAAGGGGATTGGGGATTGGGGATTAGGGATTGGGGATTGGGGAACCTGGGTTATCCTTCCTTCAGCTTCAGCACCGACTGGCGTGCCCGGACGAGGAAATCGGCCTTGGGTTCGCCGGCCTCGAGCCAGATGGGAGGGCCGAAGGTGATGCAGGTCAACAGCGGCACCGGCAGCACCTGTCCCCGAGGCAGAATCCGATTCATGTTGTCGACAAAGACGGGAATGGCCTCCAGGTCGGGCCGTTTCTTACAAAGATAATATAGGCCGCTCTTGAACTCACCCACCTCGCGGCCCGAGCTGCGCCCTCCCTCGGGAAAGACGATGAGCGAGTCGCGGTTTCCGATTTCCCGGATCATCAGATCGACCGGGCTCTGGTGGACCTTGATCTCCTTGCGATCGATCAACAGGGCGTTGAACACCTTGGTCGAAAAAAAATGCCGGATCCGCCCGGCCGACCAATAGTCCTTGGCCGCGACCGGTCGGGTTCTCGCGCGGACCTCGGCGGGCAAAGCCGACCAAATTACCAAGGCATCGAGATGACTGGTGTGGTTGGCAAAATAGACCCGCTGACACGTGTCCGGCTGTGAGTCAACCCAACGGACGCTTGCGCCGCTTAGAAGCCTGGCAATGAGGGCCAACACGTTGATCGTGATTGTGGTTTCCACTGTTCGGCGTACCAATACTCACCGTCGGAAGAAAACGTTGCTTTCCTCCAGCGCCCTTTCTCCCGAGATTCACCAGAATCTCATCGTACCGCTGGCTCGGGAAAAACGGAACCCCCGCCAGCAACCATCCCCCCGTGGGGTTATCCTTATGGTCGATCCGGACTTGACAGGGCCTCGGCCTGTCCGTTTCGCCCTTGGAAAACATAGCCCGCCCCGAACGCGGCCGCAGGCTTCCGCCTGCGGCGATCAAAGATCTCCATTATCCCTGACCCCCGACTGCTATTCACTCAATCAGTTCGCGACATTTCGGCAGCGAGGCAAGGAAGACCTTGCCGTAGCCCTTCGTGCGCACGCGTGGGTCGAGGATCACGACCATGCCCGTGTCGCGCTTCGAGCGGATCAATCGGCCGAAGCCTTGCTTCAGTTTGAGCACGGCGGCGGGCAGTTGATAGTCGCGGAAAGGATTGCCGCCGGCGGCACGAATCGCTTCGAGCCGCGCTTCGAGCAGGGGCTGGTCGGGCACGGCAAACGGCAGGCGCGTGATGATCACGTTGGCCAGGGCGTCGCCCGGCACGTCGATCCCCTGCCAGAAGCTATCGGTGCCGAAAAGGACGGCGCGCGGGTTGGCCTTGAAGCGGTCGAGCATTTGGCTCCGCGGCATCCCTTCGGCCTGGCTGTAAAGCGCCAGGTTCTTCTTCGAAAGCCAGGGCGCCAATTGCTCGGCCACGCGGCGCAACATCGCGTAGCTTGTGAACAGCACGAACGCGCGACCGTCGGTCCGCTCGACGTAGCGGCGGATCATCTCGACACAGCGGCGATCGTACTGGGCGTCGTCGCGGCCCGGCTCGGGCATGCCCTCGGGCAAAACGAGCGTCGCCTGGCGGCGATAGTCGAACGGGCTGCCCAGCCGTAGCGTCTCGGCTTGGGTCAGGCCGACGCGCGATCGAAAGAAGTCGAACGAATCACGTCCGGTGGCCAGCGTGGCGCTGGTCATCACGACCGTGCGGACCTTATCGAAGAGCTCCTCGCGAAGGATTGGCCCCACGTCGATCGGCGCGGCGGCGAGCGTCACGCGACGCCAACGGCGCCGGCGCGACACCTCGATCCAGTAGACCGCATCGTCGAGCCGCTGTGCTCGCCAGTGTTCAACTCCCTCAGCCAGCGCGCCGAGCCGGTCGGAGGCCGCCGTCAGATCTTGGCGCTCTTCGGGATTGTCGATGGCACGGGCCGCGCGACGCACCTGGGCCCCAAGGCCGGCAAGGCTCTCGCTGAGCGGGTTAGCCACGATCCCCGGTTCGCGGACCCGGCCGTTGGAGTCTTTCTGGCGATGGAGCCAATCGGCCACGTCGTCGAAAAAACGATCGGCCCGGTGGCGAGCCTCGATGACGCTTTTCTGGACGTCGGTCAACTTGAAGTGAACGGCCAGCCCACGATGGGTGCGGTCGTTGTAGAGCTTGTTGAGCATGTAGTCGACCTGGCCGCTGGTGAGGCTCATGCCCAGGTGCGCGCCGGCGGTGGCCTCGATGTTGTGGGCCTCGTCGAAGACGACCGCGTCGTAGTCGGGCAGCATCTTCACGCCCTCGCGCCGCAAGGCCAGGTCGCTGAAAAACAGCGCGTGGTTGACCACCAGGATTTGGGCGTTGTAGACCCGCCGTCGGGCACGGTAGTAGAAGCAGTCTTTGTAGGTCGGGCAGTTGCGGCCCAGGCAGTTGCCCTGGTCGCTGGCCACTTCGTCCCAGACGGCCGGCAGCGGCCGGTAATCGAGATCGGAGAGCGAACCGTCGGTGGTCTCTTTTGCCCAGCGCGCCAGCTGGCCGAGTTGGTCATACTCGTCGTCATCGGCAAACAGGCTTAGGGCGCGCTCGGTGGCGGTTTTCAATCGCCGGCGACTCAGATAGTTGTGCCGGCCCTTGACCAGGA
The DNA here is from genome assembly GCA_964637625.1 of uncultured Planctomycetaceae bacterium. Lineage (GTDB taxonomy): Bacteria > Planctomycetota > Planctomycetia > Pirellulales > Thermoguttaceae > UBA11386. The sequence goes on along the minus strand of CAZWWC010000230.1, from coordinate 447 downwards.
CGGCCGTGAACTCGAGCGGGATGACGCTGTTGAGAAAGGGAAGATCCTTGCGGATGAGCTGCTCCTGAAGGCTGATTGTGTGGGTGGCGATCACGACGCGGCGCCGCCGGTCGGCACCGGATGGCTTGTCTTCGTCGAAGGGTTCTTCGGCGTCGCCGGTCGGAGGGTCGTTTTCGGCAGTTGCCAGGATAGCGGGGACCAGATAGGCGAAACTCTTGCCCACGCCCGTGCCCGCCTCGACCACCAGATGATGGCCGGCGCGCAGGGCGTCGTCGACGGCCCGGGCCATTTCGACCTGCTCGGCGCGGTGCTCGTAACCGGAGAGTCGAGCGGCCACGCGGCCGGAAGGTCCGAGGATTTCGTCGACGCTGAACATGGACCACAGCCTAAGAAACTATCTCAAAACCCAGTTCATGGTTGTCATCCTGAGCAAAGCGAAGGATCTGC
>CAZWWC010000229.1:0-7351 GCA_964637625.1 uncultured Planctomycetaceae bacterium | reverse complement strand
GATTTCCCGGTCGAGTCGCTCAGCTCGGCGCCTTCCTCGACGCGCCGGGTCGACTCGTGGATGAGCTTGGCGATTTCGTCGGCCGCCTGGTTGGACCGTTCAGCCAGTTTTCGGACCTCGTCGGCCACCACGGCGAAGCCGAGGCCGTGTTGGCCCGCCCGGGCCGCCTCGATGGCCGCGTTCAGCGCCAACAGGTTGGTCTGGCTGGCGATCTCGGAAATGACTTGAATGATTTCGCCGATCTGCTTGGCGCTCTGTCGCATCAATTCCATCGCCTCGGCCGACTTCTGCACCGCCTGGCCCCCTTCCTCGGCCAGCAGGGTGGTTTCCCGGGCGACCGCATCCGCGGTGGAAGAATTCTGCTTGACGGCTTCGATCGACCGCATCAACTCTTCGATCGAAGCGTTCATTTGTGTGAGGCTCGAGCCTTGGGTCTGGGCGCCTACGGCCAAATTCTGCGTGCTCTGGGCGATGATGAACGATCCTTCGGTGAACTGCTCCGTGCTTTGAGTCACCTCCGCGATGATCGAGGACAACTCGTGGAACATTCTCTGTATAGCGCTGGCCAGTTCGTCGATGGGCTCATTCCCTTCGGCCAGAATCTCTCTGGTCAAGTCCCCCTCGGCCGCCGCGGCAACCACCTCCAGCAGATGGTCCACTTTGCCTCGGAGGATTTGGGCCTGTTGCTGCTGGTGGGCAGCGCGGCGGCGCTCGGCTTCGGCCGCCTGCTGCTCGCGACGGTGCTCCTCTTCCAGGAGTTGCTGCCCGCGCCGGGCATCTTCGGCCTGATGACGTTGTTCGGCTTCGGCCTGGCGACGTTTCTCTTCGGCCTGGGCGGCTTGGGTGGCCTTCTCGCGCTCGGCCGCGTCCTTGATGTCGTGCATCATCTTGCGGAGATTCCCGGCCATTTGATTCAACGCGCCCGCCAACCGGCCCGCCTCGTCCTTCCGATCGACGTCCAAGGTATCGTCGAGGTTGCCCCCGGCGATGGTTTGGGCAAATGCCGTGCATTTCTGGAGCGGCCCGATAATAGTCTGCGGAAGCACAAAGGCCAAGCCGAGGGCCACCAGTCCGCTGAGCACGCCCGCCAGCATGGCGACTTTCGTCAAGAACAAGGCCCGGGCCTTTGCGGCCTCGGTCTTTTCGAACGTCAGCCTTTGGGCCTGATCGGCCAACTTCCAAATGATGGGTTCCAGCTTGTGGATGGTTTCCCGCATTTCCCGTGCGCCGACCCTGATGACCTGATCTTCAGCCACCAGCGCATCGAAGGCCGTTTTGTATTCCCGTATCCCCAGCCGGGCTTTCTGGAGGCATTTTGGATCGGCCTTCGATTGTTCAAACGTCTCGGCGAGCTTGTCGATCGCTTCGTGTGTTTTTCTGACGTATCTCTGCTTGCCGTGCAGCAGATAGTCCTTCTCGGAAGACCGAATGGCCAGCAGGAGCTTTCCGGCTTGCGGTATGCCCGCGCGGGTGATTTCTCGCTCCGCCTCGCCGATCACCTGGTCGATCTGTTTGCGGAGTCTCGCGAGCACCGCGGTCTTGGCTGCGGTGTTCTCCGATTTGGCTTCGCCGTGCTCCGCGCCGGTGTTTGCTTCGAAATACTCCTGTTGGAGTTTCTCGTACCGCGTGAGACTCTGAGTCAGTCGTTGCCGGGTCTCGGCGTCGCAGGAACTGGCGCCCAGAAGTTCGTGGAAGGTCTCGGTGGCCGCTTGCCAGGACTGACCGTTCTGGATGGACGGGACACGGAAATAGCTCCTCTCACTCCGACACAACTGCACCAATGCCCGGCAGAGCTCGTCAAGGTCGTGCTGGGCGATCTCACCGGCCACGCGGTCACTGACGCTGCGAAAGTGCCCTTGCATGCCGGCATTGTACTGCAGCCCACGACTCCGCCACGCGGCGACGACTCCTGCAAAAGCTTGCCCGTAGTCGTTGGCGCAGCCGGTGCCGGAGGCGGCTTCTTCGGCCATCTCCGAATAGCCGGCCTTCCTGGCCAGATTGAAGATGCTCTTGCACTGCCCGACCAGTTGAAGAAGCGTTTGGTTGAACCGGGTAACGTACTTGAGATCGTGGGTCAGCAGAAAGTCTTTTTCGGCGCGGCGACACTGCAGCATGTAGGATTCGGCGCGGCTGACTTGGCGATCGAGTGCCACCTCCGTGTGCAAGAGCTTCTTGAAAGCACTGCCCGTCATCGTGGTCGCATATTGGTAACATCCCAGGCTGATGACGAGAAAAGCAACAATCCCCCCGACGCCCAACCAAAGCTTTCCGGTCAATGAAAGGTCGGGCCGACGCATGCTTGCATGATCTCCCACTGATTCCGCCGAGAGACGCCTATCGAGCCCGGTACGCTCGACAATCGCGCCCCACGGGGTTGCACTCTCAGACGGTCCGACCTCTGGACGGCTCGCGCCGCTTGTTGGCGAGGTGGATGTTAACAAACGTCAACCGGCGCAGTCGATGACTCTTGTTGCGCTTGGGTATCTTTCCGGGGTGTCTTTTTTGCCTGCCTATTCTCACGGCGAGACGAGACAGACCCTACTAATCATAGGATGTACGTCCCAACTTCGTGGAACGTCCAAGAGGCTTTTTTGCGACACTCGCGGCCTGAGATCGCGGATTGTGCGGCCGACGTCACTTGTCCAGATGACGCCGGTTGTTCCGATGCTAGTGCTCTGTCACATCAGCTTTTCTAGGTGGGGTGCCACTGGCGTCTCGCCAGTGCCGTAACGATTGCACGGGCAAGATGCCCGTGGCACCCTGAATTATTACTGTGACAGACCACTAGGCGGTGGCCAGGATGCCTTCTTCGACTGCCTCACAGATCCGGTCCAGTTCTGCAATCGAGACGGCCAGCGGCGGCATGATCACCAAGACGTTGCCCAACGGTCGAATCCAGACTCCCTGCTGGATGGCGTGCTCGCAGACGCGCGTTGCCCGCTTCTCTTCCCAGGCCGGCGGCTCCTTGGTCGCCTTGTCGCGGACCAGTTCGACCGCGCCGATCATGCCGCACCGCCGTGCGTCGCCCACCTCGGGCAACTCGGCAATTCGGGCCAGGTGCTCACCCAGCCGGGCCATCTTCGGCACCAGCGATTCGAGCGTTCGTTCCTCTTCGAACACATCGAGCGTGGCCAGTGCCACGGCCGCACCCAACGGGTTGCCGCCGTAGGTATGGCCGTGGAAGAACGTCTTGCCCTCGGCGTAGTCGCCCAAGAAAGCCCGGTGGATTTCCTCGGTCGCCAGCGTGGCCGCCAGGGGCAGGTAACCGCCGGAGAGACCCTTGGCCAGGCAGAGAAGATCAGGCACGACCTGTTCGTGCTCGCAGGCAAACATCTTGCCCGTCCGACCCATCCCGACGGCTACCTCGTCGGCCACCAGCAGCACGTTGTACTTCCGCGTCAACTCGCGCACGCCCCGCAGGTAGCCCAGCGGATGCATGATCATGCCCGCGGCGCCCTGGACCAACGGCTCGACGACCACCGCCGCGATCCTGTCGTGCTTTTCGGCGAGCAGTTGTTCCATCTTCCCCAGGCAATGCTTCAAAAGGTCCTCGGCACCAACGCCCGACGGCGGTCGGTAAGGATTGGGTGAGGGCAATCGAAATACCTCGAACAACAGCGGCCGGAACATGGCGTGGAACCGCTCGACCCCGCCCACGCTCACGCCGCCGAGCGTGTCGCCGTGATAGGCGTCGCCCAGGGCCACGTAGGCGGTCTTCTCGGGCCGGGGCTGCTCGCACTGCCGCCAATACTGAAACGCCATCTTGATGGCCACCTCGACGGCCGTGGCCCCGTCGTCCGAAAAGAAAACGTGCGTAAGCCGTTTGGCAGATCTTGTCCTGCGGGTGCCACGGGCATCTTGCCCGTGCTCCTGTTCGCCGTCCACTGGCGAGACGCCAGTGGCACCCGGCGCGATTTCGACCAGCCGCCTGGCCAACTCGATCGTCGTCGGGTTCGATTGACCCAGCGACGTGACGTGGGCCACCTTATCCAACTGGGCACGAATCGCCGCGTCAAGTGTCGGATGCCGATGCCCGTGCACGTTGCACCAGAGACTGCTGATGCCGTCGAGATACTCGCGGCCGTCGATGTCGACCAACGTGCAGCCGGCGGCCCGCTCGATGATCATCGGCTCGTACTCGGCCATCTGGGTAAAGGCATGCCAGACGATCCGGCGATCCCACTCTCGAAGTTGTTCCTTGCTGGGTCGTGATCTGCTCATATGCGTTTTCCATTCTGGTCCAGCAGGCTTCGTCTGGCCCTTTCTGAATTTCCGAGCAGGGGCCGACCTCGCCCGCCAAGACGCCGCCGACAGGCAATCCCCGGGAGTATCCGGAGGAATCGCCTACCCGAAGTTGTTGTCATCGTTGGGATTACAGCCCGATGTCGACGAAAATCGTTGCAATCCCGTCCCAGCCCCATCTGGCGTCTTATACTACCACAGAGGCTCGGCCTGCCGAAAGACGTCTGGTTGCACGATCCGGCGCGCCGCGTGGGGGGCCGTGGCCGCAATCGCAGAAGAGGAACAGATTGGGGAAGCGCGACCCCGTGTTAGAAGATCGCGCAATTGATCACTAGGGAGGAAATTCCAATGTCCAGTGGTGAACAGGGGCCGAACATCGGGCCCGAACATGAGCGACAGCATAACTTCGCGGCCGGGATGACCGGCAACTCTCCAATGTTCCAGACCATCTGTGGGGCCGCTGCCGTTATCTTGGCCATTCTTGGGCTGGCCGGTCTCCATCCCGTGTACATGGCGGCGGTTGCCACCATCGCCGTGGCCACGGCGATGGCCCTGCAAGGAATTGCCGTTGGCAGTTGTTATTCGAGCGTCATCGGCGAGATGACCGGAAAACACCCCGTCGCCGATATTCGAACCGGTCTGACCGCCGAGTTCGTCGCCGGTGCGACGGGCATTGTCCTGGGGGTTCTTTCGCTCTCGGGGCTCGATGTCGCCACCTTAACGGCCGTCGCGGTGATTGTGCTCGGAAGCGGTGTGCTTCTGGGCGCCGGTATCGCCGGCCGAGTTGCTCGCTTCGCCCCCAAGAGCTCAGCACAGCATCCCTTCTTTGAAAAAATGGTTGGCGATGTCGTTACGGCAGCCGCCGGCGCCGAAGTGCTCGTGGGCGGTGGAGCGATCGTCCTGGGTGTCATTGCCCTGGTAGGCACGCTCTCACTGACCCTGACGCTCGTGGCGCTGCTGGCCCTGGGCTCCGCAACGGTGATGGCCAGCACGGCCGTGGCCGGCAAGATCGGAAGCATCTGGGCCCATCATTAAAAGAAGCGGTCAGAACTGTCTTTTCACCAGACGGTTCTGGTCGGCGGGAACGCATTCGCCTTTCAATTGGCACGACAGAGGGCACGTGGCTTCACGTGCCCTCTGTTTGTTTTTCCTTTGCCCTTCCGACTTCTTCCTCCGCTCTTCTTCGTGTCCTTCGTGCTCTTCGTGGTCTGTCTTCTTTTTGAACCACGAAGGACACGAAGAACACGAAGGTTTCGTCGCCTAGGCCTGGCCCGACAATGAGCCGATAATTCGTGACGCTTATCTTGACTTCGATTACGCCGGCGCAGCCTTGTGATGCTCGACTATTGCCGGCTCTTCGGCCTGGAACCGATTGTCGTCTAACGGCCTCTGGCGGACAATCCCTCAGGGCGAAAACCACGGTCCCACGCTTGTGGACAGGGTGGTAAGATGGGATAATATCGGGGAATGGCGAGGGGCACTGTGGAACCGTCATAATGGCACGCCCTTTTTTCGAGAGGATTCGCGATGTCGCAACGAATGAATCGACGTCAATTGCTCCGTTCCGCCGGGCTGGCCGGCGCTTCGCTTTGGCTCTGTGGTCGAAGTGTGGGAGCCGACAACAAGTCCCCCAACGAGAAGCTTGATATTGCCATCATTGGTGCCGGTGGCCATGGCAATTACAATCTGCGTCACCTCGCCGGCCAGAACATCGTGGCCATCTGCGACGTGGACGACCGGCGCGCCGGCGGCGCGTACAAGCGATTCCCGAAGGCCAAGAAATACTACGACTATCGCCGGCTGTTCGACGAGATGGAGTCCCGCTTCGATGCCGTCGCGGTGAGCACGCCCGACCACAGCCACTTCGTTCCGGCCATGGTGGCGATGCGGATGGGCAAGCACTGCTACTGCGAGAAGCCGATGGCACACTGCGTCGCCGAGATTCGCGCGATGACCGAGTTGGCCGCCAAGAAGCAGGTGGCCACGCAATTGGGCGTGCAACGTCACGCGATGTCGAACATGCATCGGGTGGTTGAATTGGTTCAGTCGGGCGCGATTGGCGCGGTGACGCAGTGTCATGCCTGGGTAGGCGGTGATCGGGGAATGCCCAAGCTGCCGGTCAAGACTCCACGGGTGCCGCCGCACGTGAAATGGGACCTTTGGCTCGGTCCCGCCGCCGACCGACCGTATAGCCCGACGTACGTTCCCTATGGTTGGCGTTTCTGGTGGGACTTCGGCACCGGAGAGATGGGCAATTGGGGTTGCCACATTCTGGACATTCCCTTCTGGGCGTTGGGGCTTCGCTACCCGAGCGGCGTGGCCGCGTCGGGGCCGCCGGTCGATGCCCAGCGAACGCCGAAGTCGATGGAGGTTCGCTTCGAGTTTCCGGCTCGCGAAAACCAACCTCCGGTGACGCTGCACTGGTCGCACACAAAGAAGGGACCTGCGATCCTCGCCGAAAACAAGATGCCCCATCTCCGCTCGGGAGTCCTTTTCGTGGGCAAGGAGGGGATGCTGCTTTGCGATTTCAAGAGCCGGAAGCTCTATCCGAAAGAGAAATTCGCCGACTTCGAGCCGCCGGCACGCACCATTCCCGACTCGCCCGGCTTCCATAGGGAATGGATCAACACCTGCAAGGGCGGTCCCGCGGCGACGTGCGACTTCGCCTACTCGGGGCCGCTTGCCGAAACGGTGATCCTGAGCAATGTGGCGTATCGCGTGGGCCACCAGTTCGCCTGGGACGCCGCGCGGATGCGGACGCCCGGCAGCGACGACGTCCAGCCGTGGCTGAAGCATACCTACCGCAAAGGCTGGGAAATCTAAGTTCTCCAATCGGGGTGGCATGGCCTCGCTTGCGTGGCCATGCTCCGTTGTCAAAAAACATGCTCACGCAAGCGAGAGCATGCCACCCGTAATTCCCAGATGGCCTCTTCGCTACGCTCAGGGCGTGCCACCCTCCGCAACCACCGATTTTCAGGGGGGTGACAAGTGTTTCCTCTCATGATACAATGTCTCGTATGGATGAACAGACCATCGGTGCGAACATCCGGCGCTTGCGCCAGGCCGCCGGCCTTACGGTGACCGCCCTGGCCCGGCACGCACAGCTCAC
>CAZWWC010000228.1:0-7375 GCA_964637625.1 uncultured Planctomycetaceae bacterium | reverse complement strand
GGTTGCCGCGCGACGTGCAATACCAAAATGAGGAACAAGATTCCCGGCAATCCGATTGCCAGGAGAATTGAAGCCACCAGACCCCGGGAGAGAAAGTTCGTTCCCGCCTGAAACACGTCGCCCAAGAACCCGAGTATCGGCGTTCGAGATGCCGGCATCTTGCCGTGAGACGACACTTGGTCGGGTTCCGGTTCTTGCATCTTGCGCCAGCGCAGGCCGGCATACAGATTCATGTACTGCACATAGATTCGGCGTGCGTCTTTGTCGCGGCAGACCCAGGCCTCGAGCCGAGCACTTTGCTGGGGCGTGATGCATTTTTCGTGCAGCGCGTGAATCAACTTCGAGAGTTCAACGAGCTGTTCGGGCGAAAGGGAATGGCTCATGAGACCCCCTCCCCAAAAGTCGCCTTGCGAACACAATCGAAAAGAACATTGTGAATGCGTCTTAGCGCTTCGTAGATTGCCTTTACGCTGCGGCCCGTTTGACCGGCCACGCTTTTGGGCGTTGCACCGGGCTGATAGCGTCGCTCGATAAGATCCTTATGCTTTTGAGGGAGCTTATCGAAGCAGTCGACCAACGCCCTGTGCTGAGCATCGAGCGTTTGCGTGTCTTCGGCAATCGTCTGGTCGATCGCTTCGAGAAACTCCGGGCTGCAGAGAATTGTCTGATGACGCCGAAGCTGCCTGAAACTTCGGACTTTGTTCAGTGCGACCCGGCGTGCCCACGCTTGGAAGTTGGTGCCCGGGGTGAATTGGTCGAACTTCTCCCATAACGTTATGCCGACTTCCTGGTAAATCTCGTCGGCGTCGGCGTCGTTGGACGCCAGCGTCAGGAGATACGCATAGACGCGTTGTCCATGCAACGTCCAGAGGCGAACGAATTCCGCGGTCTGCGAAGGATCGAGCATGTTGATCAAACAGATCGTGATAGGGTGGATCGAGACAGAACTCCTCCCTATTAACCTAATTTGAGGACCGGCCCATTTTCCATAAATCTGACGATAACGCGGTTTTGGCCGTCTCCAATGGGACCCTAGGGTCGCTCCATCACCCCCCCTGGTCAAGGGAGACATGGCTTCAGAAGGGACAGAAGCCATTAGGCTGGGTGGCACCGTTTCAGACTATATATGTAAAGCGTCTTCAGAATCCCTCGACCGACATCGGCGAAGATCGAGCAACGTAGGCAATCAGCCTTCTTTTAAGACACCTGTGAAACCCTATTCGATCGACATGCGTCAACGGATCCCGGAAGACTCGGATGCTGGGATGAGACCTCGGGAAGTGGCCACGGACTATCGCATCAGCGAATCATGGGTGCGAGCCTCTGAAACAACAGTGGCGTGAAACAGGCGAAGTTGAACCACGAAAGCCGGAGAAGACGAAACCGTCACTCATCGAGTTTCCATATGGGGGAACTTGAGGAACTGGGTCGGCTGTAGCTTCGGTTTCCCGTTAGGGTTGCGATCGATCGAGTCAGGGTGCGGTTAGCACGTCGGGCAGGCAACACGAAATCGCCGAAGTGTGGCGGAAAGTCGCGAAACGGGAAGCAAAGAAGTACGCCCGCCAAAAGCGCGCGATGATATCCACCGGCAACCATGCCGTCGGCCGGCTGCGACGTCGGCAAGCCGCGCAATCTGGCCAAGAACGTGACGGTCGAGTGAGCGATTGAGCGGATCATTCCACCGCGTCGCGACACAGAGATCAAACGGCACGGCAATACGCATGGCTCGCCACTGCCGCGAGAGCCGGCGATACGAGATATTCGCCGACTGGGTCGGAAACGCTGGAAGGAAATGATTGGTTACGCCGGAGATTCATGGCAGCAGACCGCGCGCGACGATGCCATCGCGAACTCGTGTTACGGCAATGTCCATGGCTGCGTGCCGCATGGTCGTACCAGTGTGCTGGGCACGAGAACACACCAGTTCAAAGGTGTTCTTCATACGGTCATTCAGGCGTTGCTCGACTTCCTGTCGAGTCATCTGTTCGCGTTGCGTTTCCTGAGTGTATTCAAGGTAGGACACGAACACGCCACCCGCATTACAGAGAATATCCGGAATGACGAAGACTTCGCGCTGGCTCAGAATGTCATCCGCCCTGGGCATTGTCGGCGAGTTGGCCCCTTCGGCAATGACCCTCGCGAGAATCCGTCCGGCGTTCTTCTCGGTGATCGCTGAATGCGTTGCCGCGGGGATCAGTACGTCGCAGTCCGCCTCCAATACGTCATCGAGGGAAACGTCGGTGCCTCCGGGAAATCGCTTTACCTTTCCTGTGGCTCTGACGTGTTCGATCAGCTGTGGCACGTCCAGGCCGTCGCAGTTAAACGTTCCGCCGCTAATGTCGGAGACGGCCACGGCGGTAGCCCCACGCTGGGTGAGGATCGAAGCCGTCGCCAAGCCGACATTGCCGAAACCTTGTATCGCCACACGCAGGTTCGACAGGCTCAGATTCAGATTCTCGCAGGCGGCGGCGATGGTGGAAACGACCCCGTAGCCGGTAGCCTCGCGCCGGCCGGGGATGCCGCCCAGAATCACCGGCTTGCCGGTCACGAAACAGCCGGTGGTAATCGACGTGGCGCTGCTATAGGAGATGCAGTCGCGGATATAGCCCATATCCTGTTCGTTCGTACCCATGTCGGGGGCGGGTATATAGATCTCCGGCCCGACGTGTCGCCGCACGCCACGGATGAACCCACGAATCAGTGCTTCTTTTTCCGCCGGCTCCAATCGGCTCGGATCGCATCGGATCCCCGATTTGCCGCCGCCGAAGGGCACACCGACGAGTGAGGTCTTCCAGGTCATCTCCATGGCCAGGCCGGTGATCTCGTCGAGGCCCACGGTGGGCGTCATTCGGATACCGCCCTTGGTTGGGCCCAGTGCATCGTTGTGCCGCACGAGAAAGACCTCCGCGTGGAGCATCCGGCCTTGATGCGTTACGGGATGGATTCGCGTGCTTATCTGCTCTGCCGGATCGATGATGCGGCGGGCGATGTCCCTGGTCAGGCCGAGTCTCTGCGCGGCCTGTTGGACGTTCCAAAGCGCGGTCTGCAACCCTGTACTTCGGCCGGCAGCTGCTCTTACACTGACGCGTTCAGTTGTCATGACATTGGGCTGCTAACAGTATTCCTCACAGTGCCAGACTCCTCCCTCAGCCTTCGGGAAGAGGCAGGTCCATCGCAGTTGGCAACTGGCACATAGCCCGGCGAATCCGCCCGAATCGCCGCCACGCTCTGGAGCACGCTGTGGACGGTCTGCCGAACAGGCAGGAACATACTCTCGGTACCCCTGGCAAGAGGAAATGGGCTTGGCTGGAGTGCTGCGGTGGCTGCATGTTCGAACGTGCTCGCATGTCGAACAAAGATCGCGGTGCTCTGGAAACACGGTGTCTTCTCCTTTCATCGTTTTCTGAGGATAGCGCGTACCGCGGCGACTTCTGCGGTGCGGCCGTCCGCCAGACTCCCGTGTCACGCATGCCCAGGAAGCCCGGCAGCATGTGTCCTCTAGGCAAAAAGCGTGCCAAAAAGCATCCGGTCGCGATTCCATTGATACATGAGAAGACCGGGTGATCCGAGAAGACGAGGGTGGCACGACGGGGCAAACAGTGCGGCTTGCCCGTGCGGAATAACGAGAAAGTGACCGCAAGAAGATCCGGGTCACTGGGGAGATTTGCCCCGGTGGGGAGAAATCTCCCGGCGAGAATCGGAGCACGAATCGACCGCCTACTCCGTCTTCTTCAGCTTCTGGCGGAGCGTTTTGCGGTCGATACCGAGGATTTGGGCGGCTTGCGTCCGGTTGCCGCCGACACCGGCCAAGACGTTGCGGATATGTTCGGCCTCGACCTCGGCCAGTGTGCGATGCAGTCCCGAGTGGCGCAGGGCGGAGAATCGCATCACGGCGGGCAGGTCGGGGACTTCGATCCGGTCGCCTTCGGTCATCACCACGAGCCGGTGGACGACGTTCTCCAACTCGCGGACGTTGCCCGGCCAGGTGTAAGAGTTCTTCAGGACGTGCAGCACCTCGTCGGAGAAGACCGACGCGGACTTGCCCAACTCCTCGGAGAATTTCTTCACGAAATGATGGACCAGCAGAACGACGTCGTCGCCCCGCTCTCTGAGCGGCGGCAGCTCGATCGACAGCACGTTGAGGCGGAAGTAAAGGTCTTCGCGAAACCGTCCGTTCGCGACGGCTTCCAGGAGGTTCTTGTTGGTGGAGGCCAGCACACGGACGTCGACGCGTCGGCCGCGGCTGGAACCGACCATGCAGACTTCCTTATCCTGCAACACGCGCAGGAGCTTGACCTGCATGTTCAAACTGGTTTCGCTGATCTCATCGAGAAAAATGGAACCGCCGTCGGCGGTCTGGAAGAAACCCGCGCGCGACTCCAAGGCGCCGGTAAACGCGCCCTTGGCGTAGCCGAACAGCTCGCTTTCGAGGAGTCCCTCGGGAATGCCGCCGCAGTTGACGGGAATAAAGGACGCGGACGATCGCGAACTGCTGTAGTGGATGGCCCTGGCCACGAGTTCCTTGCCGGTGCCGCTTTCGCCCGAGATCAGCACCGTCGCCGTGCTCGTCGAGGCTTTGCCGATCGCGTCAAACACCTTGCGCATCGGCCCGGACTCTCCGATCAGGCCATGCGGTGCAGCCAAAGTCCGCCTGTTCGTGGCCTCGCCGAGGCGTCGGGTTCGCAGCTTCTTCAGGGCCCGGCCGACGGCCGCAAAAAGCTCCTCGTCGGTGAACGGTTTGGGGAGGTACTCCTCGGCGCCGATCTTGACGGCCTCGACCGCCCCTTCCACCGACGGATAGCCCGTGATCATGATCACTTCCATGTCCTTGAGGTTCTCGCGGATGTGGCGGACCAGATCGAGACCGCTCGCCCTGGGCATCTTCAGGTCGGTGATCACCAGGTCGACGGGCATGGTCTCGGTGATGCGCAGGGCTTCGGCCACGCCGGGTGCCGTGAACACGGTGTAGCCTTCGGCGGTCAGATTCCGCTGCAAGACTTCCACCGTGTTGGGCACGTCATCCACGACCAGAATCGATTCTTTCCTGTTGGCTGACGTCATGCTTGGGAGGTTTCCTTTTCGTCTTCTGGGGCAGCCACCGGAAGCCGGATCTCGAATCGGGTACCCACGTCGGGAGTACTCTCAACGTGGATCTGTCCGCCATGAGCGTTGACGATCCCATGGACCACGGCCAGACCGAGCCCGGTGCCTTCGTTGATGTCCTTGGTCGTAAAGAAGGGGAGGAAAATCCGACTAAGTACGTCTTTGCTCATCCCGAGGCCGTTGTCTTCCACGACGAGAAGCACGTGGGCGTCGGCCGTGCGCGTCGTAATCCTCAGCGTCCCGCCTTCGGCCATGGCTTGGATCGCATTGACCACCAGGTTCACCAGCACCTGGTGGAGTTGGGAGGGATCGGCGGTGATCTCCGGCAACTGCGGCGACAAATCCCGCTCCAGGACCACGCCACTTTTCGCGCAGCGCGACTCGAGGAAATAGAGCCCGTCCTCGACCGCCACGTTCAGATTGACCCGCGTCTTCTGCGGCGGCATCTGCCGGGCGAAGAGCATCAGCTTCTTGACCACCTCGCGGGCGTGGAGCGAAGTGGTCACGATTCTCTCGAGGTCCTGGCCGACTTGCCGCGGAAGGTCCGGATACTTCTGTGCCAGTTGGGCGAAAGCCAGGATGTTACCCAGCGGCTCGTTCAACTCGTGGGCAACCCCGGCAGAGAGCTGGCCGATCGTCGCCAAGCGGTCGGCGTGGCGGAGTTGATCCTGGAGTTCCATTTTCTCGTCGGCCGCCCGCCGGCGCTCGATGATCAGCGTGATCTGCCTCGCCACGGCGTTGATCAAGCTCCGCTCTTCCTTGAGAAACGGCCCTTCGTCCAATTCCGACTTCTCTTCGGTGTAGACGACTTCGATCAGGCCATACGGTTCCCCGTGGACGAGGATCTCCGCAGACTGGCTTTGGACGCCTTCGCAGAAATTGGGCGTAACGAACGAGCGGCCGCCCAAGGTGATTCGGCCGGCGGTGATCTCCGGATATTGCCAGGCATGTGGGAGCAACTCCACGATCCCTTGGAGAATGTCCTCCAGTTGGATGCTGGGGTACTCGGCCAGTTGAGCCAGGCTGTAGAGGCAGGTCAGTTCCTTGATTCGCTCGCGCAGCGAGGCGTGCGTCAACTGGTTGACCAGCGCCAGCGCGGCCGTATGGATAGTGTTCTCATAGAACTCGATCTCCTCCGCATCAAAATAGTCTGGTTCGTGGCTCTTCAGCAGCACCAACCCAATCGTATCGTCGGTGCCAATCAGGGGAGTGACGACCAGCGACGCGTAGTCGGCTTCGGTTTGGGAAGTCGCCGGCGTGTAGCCGGCCTCGGCCGCCAAGGTCGCGGGCAGATCGCGCTGCAAGTCGCCGGTCCAGAAACTGCCGCCCCTGGTAAAAGAGGGCGACGACGCCGGGTGACGCTTCTCGATGACCATTCGGCAGAGCGTTCCTAGGCCGTGATGATTCCAATCGCGGCTCAACAGCGGGTTCTCGCCGCGGTGCCGCTGGTGCGTCGTTTCGAGAATAAACGGTCGCTGCGGATCGCGTGTGGCTTCGCAGCGAAAACACGTCTCCTCCTTCTTCAGGCGGAGTTCCACCGCGTCGCACTGGGAGAAGTCCTGGAGTATCCCCGTCATCTCTCGCAGGAACTCAGCGCGAGCCGCGTCGCTGCTGGCACAGCGGAGGATCCTTTGGGCCAGGCGGAGGAAATCCTCGGGTCGTCTGTGAACGGAGGGAGAACCGGGTGTGTACGGCGCATTCTTCTTCGGCATTGGACGCCCTTTCTAAGCGAACGTCACCCGGGAACCGCCCGCCCCCCGAGAGATTCCCACCCCTATCATTCTGCAGACACTTGCGTGCCCTGGCAACCCGTGCGCGTCTTCGATTCGCACACTGGACGGACCGTGCATCATCTCCGGGTTTTCTCAGAAATAGTGCGTCCGAAGCGACAGACGTGCTCTGTAGAAAACCACGTTTCGCGCATACGGGGTGGCTGGCGGCTGAGTCCCGGCGCGCCGAGAAAGCGCCAGTTTTCGGCTATCTGGGTCATCGCTACGCTATGGCCGAGGCGCCCCGCGGTGGGTTCGAGAGGGTTCCCACGGGCATGTTGCTCCAAAGGTGCCCGGAGCGATCCTTGCCGTGATTTTGTGGCCCCCCTTCTGCGGAAAACAAGGCAACCGGTATAATCTAGTCAGTCGAGCAAGCCCGCACTCGACGCGCTGGTCAATCTGGATGCCAAGCTCGCCGACGACGTTCTTGCCCGCGACGACGAAGTCGATCGGATGAAACGCGACATCCGCCGGCTTGCCGAAGAGATGATCCGCGAAGAACC
>CAZWWC010000227.1:0-7386 GCA_964637625.1 uncultured Planctomycetaceae bacterium | reverse complement strand
ACACAGCTTCCACTAGAAAACCACTACCAGAAGCATTTGTAAACATACAAGACGCAGAGACTTCTCGATTTCGATTCAGTTCTTGCGAGGAGCTGGGTAGCATGGCCACGCTCCGTGTCCCGGCGCGCCGCGATGGCACCCGGCCATCAGGCAGACATCAACTTCCGCGCGAGGAACGCGATGGCCACGAGGACAATCCCTCCGAGTATCTTCTCCATGGTCCGCGGTGGGAGCTTGGACGAGCCCAGGTACGATCCCAAGCCTCCTCCCAGAATAACGGCAACGACCAGCGGGACAAATTCCGCGACGTTGATCGTCTGAAACTGGAATCGCGGCACCAGGCCCGACAGTGAATTGACCCAGTTGAAAATGGCACCGGCGGCCGCGGCTTCTTTGGGCGATCCCAAACGGAGAATGATGATGGAAGGAATCAGATAGATGCCCCCGCCGATACCGACGATCCCGGCAACGAGGCCCAGAATGGCTCCGATGACCAGTGAGAGGGCGATCCGCCGCACGCCGCCGAGATTGAGTTTCCAAGCCGCGCTATCCCAGCAGTAAATGCGAATTGCGACAACGACCAACGAGATCATCAACACCCAGTAGAACACCTCCTTGGGCATCTTGAGCAGGCCGCCGACATAGGACAACGGCACGGAGGTGATCGCAAACGGTAGAATCAGCCGCCATCGCGCGTGCCGTTCTCGGATGAAGTACACACACCCGATCGACGCAACCAGCAGGTTCAACGTGAGCGACATGGTCGGGATCATCACATGACTGACGCCGAAGATCGCCATCAAAGCGGTGTACGACGAGCCACCTCCCAGTCCGACCGAGGAATAGGCCAGCGATACCCCGAAGAAAAGCAGGGCCAGGACAATCGGCGGTACGATCAGTTCTTCCATGATGTGCGGTTTGCGTGCGGCAATGAGTCTGGGAACGATGCTCTTAACCCCCCGAGTATAGCGACCGAGGCCCGCTTCGGAAAATGAGGGTCGTTTGAGCAACTGGTACGTCCACACAGGATGAACTCTTCCCGGCTAGCTCGTGTTGGAGCTTATCCGACTTTTTGGTATGAAATCCTTTCCGTTCGGCCCAGCATTATGGGTCACCACAAGAATTGGGGGATTGCAGGAGGCTTTCGACGCCGACGGCGGGCCAAGGCGAAGGATCGCACATGATGAGCCAGACAGAGTCACTCACGCTTGACGGACACTCCGCGGCGCACGTCGGCGATGCGGACTTGCCTTTGGACGTCGTAGTGCCCGGCAGCGGGCCGCTCACCGAGCAGCGCCAGCGGCAGTTGATCTGGTGGCTGCTGGCCGTCGGCGTGGCGGCTCGCGCGGTCCGCTATCTGCTGAAGTTCCCGCTCTGGGACGACGAGTGCTTCTTGATGGCCAACCTGTTGGATCGGGGCTACGGGCAACTGACCGAGCCGCTGAACTACTGGCAGGTCTGCCCGATCGGCTTCCTCTGGCTTGAGCTGTCGCTAGTCAAGGTCTTCGGCTTTTCGGAATACGTGCTCCGTTTGCCGTCGTTTGTCTGTGGCATTGCGGGGCTGTTTCTCTTTCGGCATTTGGCCGGGCGGTTGCTGCGGGGTACGGCGCTGGTATTGGCCGTGGGCACCTTCGCCGTGGCCTATCCGCTGATTCGCTATTCGGCCGAAGCTAAGCCCTACGGCATCGACATGTTTCTGGCCTTGGTGCTGGTGGCGATGACCGTCCAGTGGTGGGTGGCTGGGGTCCCGGCGCGCCCGGATGCCCCAGGTGGTGCGGAAGAGGGTAGCACCGATGATTCCGCGGAGCGGAGGCTGCCACCCGGAGAGAGCCTCGCCGCGGAATCGTCGGTGCCGCGCAGCGGCAAGAGGTATTGGACAGTCCAGGAACGTGGCCTCTTGTTGCTTCGCAACACCGACGATTTTCCGAAACAGTCGACAGTGAAAGCAACCTCTTTGGCGGAAAATCATCGGTGCCACCCTGGGAACAGCACTGGCGAGACGCCAGTGGCACCCAACCGCTGGCTTTGGGCGATGGCCGTTTTGGTGCCCGTGGCCGTGGTGCTGTCCTATCCGGTCGTTTTCATCGCCGGCGGCGTCAGCCTTTTCGTGGCCTACGTGCTCTGGCGGCGTGGTGGCTCCACGGGTTGGATGCCTTGGATCGTTTACAACGTGGTCCTGCTGGCGGCGTTTGTCGCGGTGTTTGCGCTTTCGGTCCAGCCGCAAAGCACGACCGAGCTGGATTCGATGCGAACCTATTGGCAGCGGGGTTTTCCGCCGCTGGCCAATCCGATCGCTCTGGTCGGGTGGTTCTTCAACGTGCACACCGGCCAGATGTTGGCCTATCCCGTCGGCGGCGATCGTGGTGGCAGCACGCTCACGTTCATCCTCTCGACGGTGGGCTTGATCCTGCTGGCGCGCCGGCGGCAATACACGTTGCTTCTGCTGCTTCTCGCTCCACTAGTACTGACGTTTGTGGCGGCCGTCCTCGGTCGCTATCCTTATGGTGGCATGGTCCGGTTCAACATCTACATGGCGCCGGCCTTCTGCTTGTTGGCCGGGCTGGGGCTGGCCGCGCTGTTGGTACCGCGGCGCCGGGCGGAGTTCGCCCGGGGCCGCGCAGGCGTACTGATCGCCGCCGGGGTGCTTCTGGCGGTCGCCGTCGGTTCGATCGCCCGCGACGTCGCCTTCCCGGCCAAGGCGGCCGTGGACATGCGGTTCCGCGATTTTGCCCGCTGGTTTTGGTTCGACATGGCGCACGACGGCGAGCTGGTTTGTCTGAAGAGCGATCTGGACAAGAGTTTTTCGACGGAGACGTTTCGCCACGGGTTTTCGGCCATGTATTTGTGCAACCAGCGGATCTACTCGCCGCGTCACGCCCGGGGCGGGCGGCCGCGTTGGGAGCGGATCTCGGCCGATTGGCCCTTGCGATGCGTGCAATTCCGCTCGGCCTCCTACCCGTTTGACGAAGCGGCCTTCGAGGGCTGGCTGGCCGAAATGCAGCGGCGGTACACCCTGGTCGGGCGGGAGCGCTATCCGTTTGCCTGCTACGACAAGCGAGAGACAAAGATCCGGACCATGACGTACGTCGAGGTGTACAAGTTCGTGCCCAAGCAGGAGGACGGCGCGTCGGCCACGGCCGAGCGGCCCGTCGGGGATAAGAGACGATAAAATGCTCTGTAGAAAACCTTCAAGAAGGGTCCCGGCGCGCCGGGATAGCGAAGCGGTGCCCCAGATGGCCGAAAACTGGGGCTTTCCCGGCGCGCCGGGACTCAGCCACCAGCCACCCCCTGTGCGAATCAGGTTTTCTACAGAGCAACGATAAGATGGATTGGGAAGTACGGATGACAGGCCAAACCGTGGAGGAATCGCGCAGAAAAAAGGGGACAGGCACCTTTTGCCTGGAAGGCCCTGCGGGTGCTTCGCACAAAAGGAGCCTGTCCCCTTTTTCCGCCCTGCCGCTCGGCGCGGTGCCGACCGAGTCCGAACCGCTTTCGGCGCGGCGCTTGGCCCAGTTGACCTGGTGCCTGGTGCTGTTGGGTCTGGCTGCGCGGGCGGTCCGCTACTTGCTGGCGTTTCCCATCTGGCAGGACGAGGCCTTTCTGTGCGTCAACCTGTTGGAGCGGGGTTACCTCGAGTTGCTCCAGCCGCTTGCGCACCACCAGGTCTGCCCGATCCTCTTTCTCTGGATCCAGGCTTCGATCATCCGGCTGTTGGGTTTCTCGGAGTATACGCTGCGGCTATTTCCGTTGATTTGCGGTATTGCCGGGCTGTTTCTCTTTTGGCACGTTGCGGCTCGACTGCTCCGCGGCACGGCGCTGTTGTTTGCCGTGGGCATCTTCGCGGTCGGCTATCCCTTGATCCGCTATGCGTGCGAGGCGAAGCCCTACGGCTGCGACATGTTTGCCTCGCTGGTGCTCTTCGCACTGGCCGTCCACTGGTGGGTGGCTGGGGCAAAGCACGGGGTGCCACTGGCGTCTCGCCAGTGTGACTCCGAGGGCACTGGCAAGATGCCAGTGGCACCCGATCGCTGGCTCTGGGCCTTGGTCTTCTGCGTGCCCCTTGCGCTGGGGCTCTCCTATCCGGCCGTGTTTACCGCCGTGGGCGTCAGCCTGGCGGTCGCTTACGGCTTGTGGACACGCGGAAGGGTGGCTGACGTGGAGCGTACCGAAGGGGTGGCTGGGGTCCTCCCGATCTATCGGGACCGGGATGGCCCAGAGGGCACTGGCAAAATGCCAGTGGCACGCGGCGGCTGGCCGGTCTGGGTCTGCTACAACGTGGTGCTGCTGACCAGTTTCGCGGGCATCTACGCCCTGTCGACCGGTCCGCAGAGCGTGGCCGAACTGGCGTGGATGCGCGATTATTGGAAGTCGATCTTCCCGCCGCTCGACTCGGCTCTGGGACTGGCCCAATGGTTCGTCGTGGCCCACACGAGCGAGCTGCTGCAATATCCGGTCGGCGGCGCCCGGGGTGCAAGCACCCTGACGACGATCTGCTGCGCGGCGGCGGCGGTGGTCCTTTGGCGCCGGCGGCAACGTTGGTTGATTGTCTTGTGTCTGGCGCCGCTGCTGCCCAACCTGGCGGCGGCTCTGCTGGGGCGTTATCCTTACGGCGGGAGCGTGCGATTCGTGCTCTACATGGCGCCGGCCGTGTGTCTGTTGGCCGGGCTGGGAGTTGCAGCGCTGCTGTCTCGTCTCGGTACGGTTCACACTCGCCGCGGCGTTTGGATGGTTACCGGTCTGCTGGCCGCCGTGGCCATCGGCTCGATCGGGCGCGACTTCGCCAAGCCCTATCGCACGCGCGACGTCCTGCGTCAGCGCGACTTTGCCCGATGGTTCTGGTTCAACAAGGAATATGACGGCGAAGTGGTCTGTTGGGAAAGCGACCTGGCCGAGGGCGCCGGCTCGCCGGTGCCGAACATTTCCAACGCGACCCTCTATCTGTGCAACCGGCGGATCTATTCGCCGCGTCATGCGTCGGGCTCTCCGGTGCGGTGGGACCGCATCTCAGCCGAGCGGCCGCTGCGGGTGGTTCGCTACGGGGCGTCGAACGTCGAGAGCGACGAGGCGGCGTTCGAGCGGTGGTTGGCCGACGTTCGGTCACGCTACGACCTTGTCGACCAACAGCATCACACCTTCCCGATGCACCACAAGGACCGCAAGCTGGTCTACTACAATTACCTCGATCTGTACGAGTTCGTGCCCAAGGGCGAGGCGCCGGCGGGCCTCTGGAGCGGACGACCAACCAGCGCAAGCAAGGTCCGGTAGTCGGTCCGTGATCATGGCTCGAGGCGGAAGCCGAGGGTCGGTTCTAGAGCGATTTCGGAATCCATATAGCGGGTGCCACGGGCATCTTGCCCGTGCCTGTTTTCCAGCAGCACTGGCGGAACGCCAGTGGCACCCTCAAGGAACCGCTACACAGAAACTGAAGCTGGGCTAGGCCTGTCGTAGTAGGCCGGGCTCTGCCTGAGAATGTCCGAAGCAACGCGCGGCCGGATTGCCAGGCACAGCCTGATCTACGAGCTTAGCGCGTACTGGACCGCCGCCGTGGCATGAATGCGCGTCGTGTCGAAAACGCCCACGGCGACGTCCTCCGGACGGACCAGCAATCCGATCTCGGTGCAACCCAGAATGATTCCCTCCGCCCCTTTGGCAACCAGCCGGTCTATTATCTCGAGGTATTTCTCCTTGGAAGGTTGTCTGATCTCTCCGAGGACCAACTCGTCGTAGATTACCCGATGGATCATTTCCCGCTCTGTCTCCGCCGGGATCAGCACCTCCAGGCCGTGCCTCTGGACGAGCCGTCCCCGATAGAAGTCGTCCTCCATGGTAAATCTTGTTCCCAACAGCCCAACTCGGCCCAATCCTTCTGCTTTCACCTTCTGGGCCGTGGAATCCGCAATGTGCAAGAGCGGAATGTGTATCTGTGCTTCCACTTCGTCCGCCATTCGGTGCATGGTGTTGGTGCAAATGACCAGGAAGTCGGCCCCACCCCGCTCGACGTGGCAAGCCGCTTCGACCATCAGTCGGGTGGCCTCTTCCCATCTTCCCTGATGCTGCAAGGTCTCGACCTCGTCGAAGTCAACTGAGTACATCACACTCTTGGCCGAATGGAGGCCGCCGAGCTTCTCCCGGACGACTTCATTGATGATCCGATAGTACTCGATCGACGATTCCCAGCTCATTCCGCCAAGTAGGCCTATGGTCTTCACGCAAAACTCCTCTCATGGTTCATTTTGCGACGATCGCCTACAGTCTGTCCACCCCCACCTCCTCGTTGATTACAATCTGCCGGCCCATCGCGTCGGCCATGTTGCGGCACAGGGCCATCGCCTGGCCGAACTGCTCGAAGTTGAGTGATTGATAGCCGTCGCTCAGCGCGGTCTCCGGGTTGGGGTGCACCTCGATCAGCAGCCCGTCGGCCCCGGCGGCGATCGCCGCGCAGGCCATCGGTACCACCAGGTTCGTGTGGCCCGTGCCGTGGCTCGGATCGACCACCACGGGCAGGTGCGTCCGCTCGTGCAGATAGGGAACCGAGGCCAGCGCCAACGTGAAACGTGTGTGGGTCTCGAACGTGCGGATGCCGCGCTCGCAGAGCATGACGTTCGGGTTGCCGACGTTGAGGATGTATTCGGCGGCCAGCAGCAGCTCGTCCATCGTGGCCGCCGGGCCGCGTTTGAGCAGGATCGGTCGGCCCGTCTGCCCGGCCGCCTCCAGCAGGCGATAGTTCTGCATGTTTCGGGCGCCGATCTGGAGCACGTCGGCCCAACGGGCCACCAGCTCGACGTCCTCGGCGGCCAGCACTTCGGTCACCACGGCCAGGCCGGTTTCATCACGAGCCGCGGCCAGGATCCGCAATCCCTCTTCCTTCAGGCCCTGAAAACTGTAGGGGCTGGTCCGCGGCTTGAAGGCCCCGCCGCGAAGCGCGGTGGCGCCGGCCCGCCGCACCGCCCGCGCGGTGCTCAACGTTTGTTCTTCGTTCTCGACCGAGCATGGCCCGGCGATCATGCCGATGTGGCTGTTGCCCACGGCAAGGCTCCCGACGCGAATCACGGTCGGCTCGGGTTTGACCTCGCGGCTGGCCACCTTGTAGGGCGCCAGAATCGGCACGACTTCGGCCACGCCGGGGCCGCTTTCGAGCGACTGGCGGTGCTCGTCCCGCTTCTCGCCGATCGCGGCGATCACGGTCCGCTCCGTGCCGTAAATGGGATGGGACTTCAGTCCAAGCTGTTCAACGCGGCGAATCATGTGCTCAATCTCCTCGGGCGTGGCGCCTCGTTTCATGACGACAATCATGGTTTACAGTCCTTTGCTAGGGATTTAGGGATTTCAGTGGTCAAGTTCTATTGAAACCCGGCATTGTCATCCTGAGCGCAGCGAAGGATCTGC
>CAZWWC010000226.1:1282-7391 GCA_964637625.1 uncultured Planctomycetaceae bacterium | reverse complement strand
TTCCCAAGCTGGACGTCGCGGGTTCGAATCCCGTCTCCCGCTCTTTCTAACATTTCTAGCAAAGGAGTTGTCGCAACCGCCATATTGGACGCCGAGTTCAAGTGGACTGTCCGCGGACGCCCAAAACCGGCCAGGCATGGGCGCGCTAAAACCGGCCATTATTGAGGAGATTGGATTCGTCATTGAGCCTTCAGCATCCCCCAGCTGAAGGAGACTGTAGATGGCGAATCGACTCGCAATGGCCCAAATTAACGCAATTCTTACCCTTCATCAATCAGAACACTCTAACCGCCAGATCGCCCGAATGTTGGGCGTCAACCGGGAGACGGTCGGTAAGTACGTTGCCCTCGGGCAGGCTCAAAACCGGCCAAACGCGCCCACCGGGTCGGAAGCCGACGGCGGAGGGGGCGGTCCACCACCACCGACCGGTCCGACGAGCGATTGTGAACCGTTCCGCCAGCTCATCCTCCAGAAGATGGGGCAAGGGCTTTCGGCCGTGCGGATCCATCAGGATCTCCGCGATGAGCCCGGCTTTTCGGCCAGCTACTACAGCGTCCGCCGCCTCGTCAACCGGCTGAAGCGGAAGACGGATCTTCCCTTTCGGCGTTTGGAGACCGCGCCGGGCGAGGAGGCCCAGGTCGATTTCGGCACCGGCGCGCCGGTCATCGACCGCGACGGCAAGCGTCGTCGCACATGGATCTTCCGCATCGAGGATACATCAAATCGTTGCGAGCCTTTCACGTCTCTCCTTGCGAGCTCACCTTCACGTTTCGCGACGACCAGCACGAGTGTTCGCTCGAAGAGGTCTTGGCTCTGAAAGAAGAAAACTGGTTCAGCCGGGGCGTGGCCCTGGCCGAGCAATGCAACCGCCACATCGTGGCCGCCAGTATCGAGCAGTGCGAGAAACAGTGGGCCGGCAACGGAACCAAACACCAGATTATCGCAGCAGCCTGCTCGGTCGACCACGCCAGGCAAGTCGCCGAGTTGTATCGCCAGGCCGGCTACCATGCCGAGGAAATCCATAGCGAGCAGCCCAAACGCCAGCAGCAGAACGTGCTTGCCCGGCTCAAGTCGGGCAAACTCGACGCCATTCTGCAGGTACAGATGCTCGGCGAAGGGTTCGACCATCCGCCGCTGAGCATCGCGGCCGTCTTTCGTCCCTTCCGGTCGCTTGCACCTTATGTACAGTTTGTTGGCCGTATCATGCGTGTCATGCGGCAAGGATGCCCGGGCAACGCCGACAACTGTGGGGCCGTTGTTTCCCACGTCGGACTCAATACCGAACGGCATTGGCAGGACTTCCGCCTGCTGGACAAGTCGGACCAGAGCCTCTGGGCGGGTTTATTAGTGACCTTTTAACCTTCACCGACGCCTGTCGGCCCGTGAACAGTCCGCGCGAGAGGCGGAATCCGCTCTGATTTGTGCCTATTGATGTTTGCATGGCCATTGAACGGTTGGCCATGGCCGAACTGCCTTGAAAGCCGGGCTCCCGTTGGTCGCCCTGGGTTCATTAGCCATGCAAGGGTCAATAATTGGCCGCTAAGCTGCCTTCAAGCTTGCTTCAGAAACACCCCGCAGGCCGCCAATAACCGTCCCACCCCTTGAGCAACCAGTTCGCCCTGGTTAGACTTTGCTTTGTGGGAGGAAATCAAATCTCCTATCAGTTCACGGAATCCGTACCAATGGTATAAAGGCTTGGTGGGTGAACATTGCGTCCATCCTGGAGCTGTCAGTCCGTCGACTTTGGACACCGGAGCCCTTTATCACTCGGCCGCTCAATACGATGAATTCCGGGTGAATTCCAGATAGCATGAAAGAGTAGCAGGGTCTCCAAGAAACGTAAACTTGGCGATTGTTTTCAGTCCGAGTTTACCCAATTTCCTACCAGTATATCAGGAGCCACGTGTTAATCTCGTTTTGCGCACTACTCGACGTGGACCCCATCCTGGCCGAAAACGTCATGGCCATGTTCCATGTGGTTCGAGGCAAATCACGTTCTCAGAGGTGAACCATGATGCCTGCGATGCTGCTAGGGCTGCTGTTGGCCACGGTCGCCGGTATTTGCAATGCCGTCTTCGCCCTGCCGATGAAGTACATGCGCAAATGGGAGTGGGAAAATATCTGGATCCAGTGGGCCCTCTGGGCCCTGGTGGTGAGCTCTTGGGTCGTAGCCTTGGTCACCATTCCCGATCTGCTGGGCGTTTTCAGGGAAACACAACAGGCCCACCCGGGCACGATTCTGTGGACCTTTATCCTCGGGATGAGTGGCGGCCTGGGAATGGTTACCTTCGGAGTGGGCATCACCCTGGCCGGTCTCTCCTTGGGGTTCTCGATCATCATCGGTATTGTCGCCGTGAGCGGCGCGCTAGTGCCCATGCTCATCCATCACCCTGGAAAATTGGTGACACCGGGCGGCATGCTGATTCTCCTGGGAATGTTCGTGACGGCCTGTGGTGTCGCGCTGTGTGGCAGGGCGGGGATGCTCCGCGAGCGCGGCCTGCAAGGGGGGACGGTCGATACCGCGGAAAGGAAACGTTTCAGGCTGGGGCTGATAGTCTGCATCGTCTCGGGAATACTGAACACGGGGACCAACCTTGCGTTCGATTTAGGCAAACCGATCGGCGAGATCGCCGCGACGCATCTGGATCCCCAGAGCATTTTTCTCAAGGGCAACGCCATCTGGGCAATATCCCTCGCCGGGGCCTTTGTGCCCAACGGCCTCTATTGCGGCTGGCTCCTTTTCCGCCGAGGTACCTGGAGGAAATACCTCCAGTCAGACACGAGAATCTACTGGTTTGGGACGCTGGTGATGGGCGTCGTGTGGATCTCCGCCTACGAGATCTACGGTGTGGGTGTCTTCAAGCTCGGAGCCCTGGGAACCACGGTCGGATGGGTGATTATGCTGGCCATGACTGTCGTAGCCGGGAACCTATGCGGCATTATCACCGGAGAATGGAAAGGTTCCCCTAAAAAATCACGCATCCGTATGGCGCAGGGCATCGCGGTGCTGCTTGCCTCCATTGTTCTGGTGGCCTTCGCCAGCTCCTGAACTTAAACGGCAACGGCGTGGGCCCCGTCGGTATCAATAAGACCGCTGGCTCAGGTGATCGACCATTCTGGATTGGGTTCGTGCAGGACCTCCGGCTCCCGCCCCGCCTGCAATTTGAGGACGTCCTTCTTGGCCGCGGCGATCGACTTGGCATCCGCATGGGCCTCGATGGCAAATTCAAAGGTTCGCGACTCGCCTCCCTGCAAGGTAACCACGCGTCCTTGTTTTGCTTCGAAAGGCCGCTCATTGGGGAAGTTTGTGCCCGGTTCCAGCCCGGTCACATAGCCGTCTTCCACCGCCTGGACATTCTTCCATTGGGTGAAGCAGGGCAACTGGTTCTTGTTGAGGAAGATACTCACGCCTTGAGTGGCCTCGGCGTTGTGCAAGAGGACGTGCGTGCGGCCCGACGCGTCGGCCAACAGATCGTGGTAGAGACAGGCCGAGTGGCCGCCGACCGCCGGGGCGGGATAAGTGTCCCAGGTGGGGATGGCTTCGGCCTCGACCAGGAAGCGCGGGGCCACCTTGGCCACCGGAGCAACGAGCTTCGAACCGGCGTTCACCAGTGGCGTGCCGACGTTGATGTGATAGATCATCTGGAACTCGCCCCGCACGGCGGAAAGGTTGCTCACCGTATCGACGATGCGCACGCCCGGCTCGCCCGGTTTGGTCGTGTAGCTGGTCGTCAGGCGAAGCTTTTTGCCAAAGAGCTCGGCGTCGTCGACCGTACCGCAGAAGAGCCGTGATTCATCGACCACGCCGCTGATGGTGATTTCGCCTGAGTCGTCGATGCTCACCTCGACCTGGTGCGCCGGTATGTTCTGGATTTTGCCGTGCAAAGGATAGCGCAAGACGCCCGCCTCGTTGAAGACCGGACTGCCGTTGCTTTCCAGACCGCATCGGGCCAGCAGCTCGTCGAATCCGTCCATCCAGCCCAGGCCGTCGGCCGCTTCGAGACGGACCAGTGATGGATGGATCGGTCCTCCTTTGACGGGTGCCTGCCAACCGAGCTGCACCTCGCCGAGCGTGGCCCGCCAGAGGCCCATCCCGCGCGTGGGCACGACGACAAAGCGGAACGCGCCGTTGTCGACTTCAATCACGTCCACGCCGTCGCGCATGCCGCCGTAGAGCCGTCGCTTTATAATGCTCAGGCCCTCCGGCACGCCGTCGACGTCTTTCGAGGTCAACTCGAGCTTTTCAACGAATTGATCTTCCGCCACATTGAGAAGGGTCCATGTTCTTTTAGCCATTTCTTGAAATCTCCTGTATCATTTTGAGGACGAAGCTTCGGGAATTATCTCAGTGTCCGTGACCTTCACACGAAAGGACATTTCAAAACCAATGGTCTGATTGTTGTCATTCTGAGCGAAGCGAAGAATCTCGGCTTCTACGGGGGAAGAGATCCTTCGCTTCGCTCAGGATGACCGTTTTGAAATGCCCTCGAGCCATGTTACGACAAGATTCGGTTGGTGACTAGGGGCCTCTCAGGGTCAAATCTCCGGACACGGTTGGACAAGCCGGCAGAGGCGACCGACGCTTGACTTCGGTCTCCTGGGTCATTATAGTGCAAGCTGAGTTTCATTGTAACCAAGTTGGCAATACGGACCGTGTCCGGGAGCACTGCCGGATGAACAGGACGGCCGTACGGATCTTGATCGTCGGCATTCTGGTTTCGCTGCTCGGCCCATTGGCCAACGCCGGCGGGATCATCGGTGCTGTCTCCAAGCCGAGCAGTCCTTTCTGGTCCTGGCGGCTGACCGGTCCGGGTGCGATCAACGACACGGCTTCGGTGGGCATCGGCGGAACCGACCTGGGACACATGGTCAACCATAACGGCAAAACCTATTTTCTCTTCGGCGATACGTTCTCGGGCGACACTCCCTCCGACGGAGGCAACTGGCGCCAGAACGCGATGGCCTATTCGACCGACACCAACCCGTTCGATGGCATCATCTTCGACGGGTGGATCACGGACGCCAGTGGGCAAGCGTGCGAGGTGATTCACTCGGGCAAGGGCAACCCGATCGGGGAGATTCCGACCGGCGGGGTGAGCACCGGCGGACGGATCTATGCCTGGTACATGGCGGTCAGTGACTGGGAAGGGGACGGCGAAAATGACTGGGACATCGACTACGCCGGGCTGGCCTACTGGCAAGAGGGTGACCCTCAGT
Organism: uncultured Planctomycetaceae bacterium; assembly: GCA_964637625.1. GTDB lineage: Bacteria > Planctomycetota > Planctomycetia > Pirellulales > Thermoguttaceae > UBA11386. The sequence continues at coordinate 2,174 of CAZWWC010000226.1, read as the reverse complement.
TTACCGTCATCAACGACTTCGAGTTTGACGGCGAGGGTAATTTCGGCATGGTGGCGGCTAGTCTTCGACCGGCCGCCGAAGGCGTCGACGATGAGCACGTCTATATCTGGGGAACGCCCTCCGGAAGATGGGGCGGGGTGAAGCTGGCTCGCGTGATGCCCGGGCAAATCGAGGATCGAAGCCAGTATGAATTCTTCGACGGACTACTGAACGGGACTCCTCAATGGACGGCGGACGAGTTCGAGGCCGACTTGATCGTGGAGCCTGCGGTCAGCGAAATGTCGGTCATGTACAACCCGGCGGTCGAGGCGTGGACCATGTTGTATATCAACGTGGAAAGCATGGCGTTGGAGATCCGCCAGGCAAATGACCCGTGGGGCAACTGGTCCGATCCGGTGATAGTGGCCGACGGGGACGATTATCTCATGGGTATGTATGCCCCGTACATGAATCCTCTCTACGTCGCCAGAGGCGGCAAGACGATCTTCTACAACTATTCGTATTGGGCCACTTATGACGTGTATCTGACCAGGGCATGGTTGACGGTCGCTACGCTGCCGGGCGACACCAACGGAGACGGCCGGGTTGACGAAGAGGATGCCGCGACCTTGGCCGCCAACTGGGGACAAAGCGGCGGCTGGGCAGAGGGTGATTTCAACGGTGACGGGGTGGTCGACGCGGCCGATGCTTCGATTCTCGCGGCCAACTGGGGCGACAGTGCGAGCGAGACAAACGCCGTACCCGAACCGGGTGCCGTGACCATGATCCTTCTCGGTGCCCTCGGCCTTCTCCTCGTTCCCAGGAGACGGTGATCCTCACACGAAGTTGTTGTCAGTCTAGTCCGGGCCAGAAGCTGTTGGACAAGAAGAATGCCACCGCGCCGGCCAACACG
>CAZWWC010000226.1:0-1182 GCA_964637625.1 uncultured Planctomycetaceae bacterium | reverse complement strand
TAGTCCGGGCCAGAAGCTGTTGGACAAGAAGAATGCCACCGCGCCGGCCAACACGGCGTTCGAACGAGTTCGAAAAAACGACATAATCTCAGACCAAGAACGAGATTATGAACCAACGCCTCGGGCGAATACTCGCAGGTTGCCACGAGCGACGACAGCTCCTGCTCATCAATAAGATTCGTTATTGATCGCTTCACCCCCATCGCTACTGCCCAGGGCCCACCACACACGGATGTCGATATCGTCAGAAATAAACCGCGTAGCGCCGTCGGCCGTGCAGAGGTTCACTCCGCCTGGGTGTCGGCTTGACGCGGTGGTTGCCCCGCCGCCGTCATTAACATAGGCATCGCTGTTACCGCCCCACGCACGCGTGCAGCTTCGTCTATTGGGCGGCATGATGTGGTTATAACGTGTTGGGACATAGTTACCGTAAATCCAATTCCGTCCGGAGTGGGAGATTTGGTTCGACGATCCGGTTTGCGGCGTGACATTCATGCAAGCCTGATAGACGTGTTGGGTCGTGGCATTCTGTATACCAATGACGAACCAGTCGCCCGGTATGTCGATGTTGTCGGAGTCGCCATCCCCGAGCACGGCTTCGCTGAACAGGGCTGTTTGGTTGGTGCCGTCGGTGATATCGTCGACGCTGATCACGACATTGGTCAAAAAGATCCCGTTGTTTTGTTCGTCGGGAGGGTCCCAGATACCCACGTCGTTGCCGGCGTTGCCTTTATAGTTGTTTCTTCCCCACTGTGCATGACTGTATTCATAGTCGGGATCCGAGTCGGCCAGACGATCGATATCGGAGGGGCAACGGAAAAAACTAATCGGTTGCAGTCGACCAACGCTGTAAGCCGGCTCCCGGTTGTAATCGATGATGGTGTCGAGTTGCACCTGTTCCAAATACGGCAATAATCTTGCATGCTGGCTCCAAGTGCATTCTCCGATGGTTCCATACTCTCGGAAACGGCCCGCCGGAAAACAGCCGTGCACCGAATGATAATTGGACGCGGCGATCGCCAATTGGTGAAGATGATTGGCACAACTGATGCGACGGGCCGCCTCGCGGGCAGCCTGAACGGCCGGCAGCAGCAGAGCGACCAAGATTCCGATGATGGCAATAACGACGAGGAGTTCGACCAACGTGAATCCCGCCCGACAGGTTTGTCTCTTGCACAACAT
>CAZWWC010000225.1:0-7425 GCA_964637625.1 uncultured Planctomycetaceae bacterium | reverse complement strand
GTAGGAACGATAGTCGGCGGCGGAGGTCGTGGCCGGGATGGCCCCCCCTTGGTTTGTCATATAGCTCGCCGGCAGCGCGCCCACCAGACGCATCCCATCTCACGTGGCCCACCGGCTGACACGTTGCGCCCGTTTGCTAGACGCTATAGTGAGTGGGTCTTTCTCCGACCGGGCAAACGAGTATACTCGTTCCCATAGGCAATCACTGCCGGCGCGTTGCCCAAGGACGCTTCTTGGAAATCAACCTGTGTCGTCTTCCTATGGCGTCTCTTTGTTCGCACACTTATTGACCCTTGCATGGCTAATGAACCCAGGGCGACCAACGGGAGCCCGGCTTTCAAGGCAGTTCGGCAATAGCCAACCGTTCAATGGCCATGCAAACATCAATAGGATCCTTCTACCGGCGCCTGCATGGTCACGCAGCAAAGCGCGACCATGGGGAGCCCGATTCTGCGCGGAGTCGGACGGATCCCTCGATCATTAGCCGAGCGCAGACCTCAATAACATGCCTACTTGTTTGATCGGCCTGGGAGCCAACCTCGGCAATCGCCCAGCGGCGCTGCAACGAGCCGTCGCGTTGCTCGAGCGACACCGGGAAGTGCGCCTGCTTCGGGTGAGCCAATGGCGCCAGACGAAGCCGGCCGGTGGACCAGCAGGCCAACCTACCTACCTCAACGGTGCCGCCACGGTCGAAACGTCACTTGGGCCGCAAGCACTCTTGGCGGTGCTCCAAGACATCGAAAACCAGCTCGGGCGCCGCCGGCAGCAGCGCTGGGAACCGCGCTCGGTTGATCTCGATTTGTTGCTCTACGGGAATCACGTCGAGCGGTCTTCGTCGTTGATGGTTCCTCACCCGCGCATGGCTTGGCGTCGTTTCGTGCTCGAACCGGCCTCGGAGATTGCCCAGTCAATGGTCCATCCCGTGATCGGCTGGGACATGGCGCGGCTGTTGGCCCATCTCAACATGACGCCTCCTTATCTGGCCATCACCGGAGTCGTCGGCTCCGAGAACACCGTCTTTGCTCGTCGCGTGGTCGAAGCTTGTTCGGTCGATGGGCTGTTCGAGGAATACAAGACCATGGTCTGGCCGTCCGGAATCTTTGGTCGTCGAAATACACTACGGAGATTCGAAGCCGATCCGTCTGGCGGGGAGCTGTCCGGCGAGTTAGAATGCCTACGGTGGCGAGCCCGCTTGCTGGCGGCCGACTTTCCCCGGTGGTCACGACCCAAACACCCGATGGTGAGCGACTTCTGGTTCGGCGAGTCGAGAGCGCTGGGGCCGTGTCGGCTCGCGTGCTTCGGGCAGTCCCTTTTTTTCCGTTTATCGCGGCGGCTTGAGCCCCGCGTGGTACGTCCGAGACTCGTGGTTTTCTTGGACATTTCGGCAAGGCAGGTTCACAGGCGGATCGAGCAGCAAGACCGACCGTGGAAACGATCGCTACGGATGGCCGCTGTAAAGCAATGGCAGCGGGCGCTGGACCGAGGCTTGCGCCGGGCAGACGTCGGCCCGGTGCTGCGGATTGCCGATCCGCGGTCGGAAGAATCGCTCGAAGAGGTCGTCGCCGCGATACAAGCCATGGCCTAGTAGGAAGAACCACACGAACCTTTCTCGCGCTGGTGGCGTATTACCGAGTCATGAGCACCCCCTCCGCTCTGCCCAAATTAGTTAGGACCGTCGAAGCACTTCGGTGCGAGGTCGGGGGTGCGCGCCGAGCGGGCCGGCGGATCGGCCTGGTGCCGACGATGGGCGCGTTGCACGAGGGCCACCTGAGTTTGGTTCGTGCGAGCAAGGCCCAGTGCGATTTCACGGTGGTCTCGATTTTCGTCAACCCGGCGCAATTCGCGCCCGGCGAAGACCTCGATCGTTATCCTCGCACGCTCGAAGCCGACTTGGACAAGCTGGCCGAGTGCGAAGCCGAGTTGGTGTTCGCCCCGCCGGCCGAGCAAGTCTACGCGCCGAAGCACACTACCTGGGTCGAGGTCGACCGGCTCAGTCGGCAATGGGAAGGCCAGCATCGGCCGACCCATTTCCGCGGCGTGGCGACGATTGTGCTCAAGCTGCTCGGCATGGTCGGTCCCGATGTAGCGTTTTTCGGACAGAAAGACTACCAACAGGCGGTCGTCATTCGGCGGATGGTCGCCGACCTGGACGTGCCCGTCGAAATAAACGTCTGCCCGATCGTTCGCGAGTCCGACGGTCTGGCCATGAGTTCGCGAAACGTCTATCTGAGTCCCGAGGCAAGAGGACGCGCGACGGTGCTCTGGAAGAGTCTTTGCGTGGCGCGCGAGTTGGTCGCCGGGGGCGAGCGCAACGCGACAGTCCTCATCGAGCGGATGCGAGCGATTGTCCTTTCGGCCGAAGACGCCCAGATCGACTACATTGCGCTGGCCGACCCCGAGACGCTCGATCCGGTCGAGCGGATCACCGGCCCGACGCTGGCGGCAGTGGCCGTGACGATTGAAAACACGCGGCTGATCGACAACGATTTGCTTACTCCGTAAGCATGATGCTCGTTGTAGAGCATCGGAGGCTAAGAAGACACTATGCTGCAAACGCTCTTTTACATTCCTCAGAAAATCGCCGGTTTGCCGGTTTTTGGCGTCGGGTTGCTGCTGGGGGTCTGGTGTTTGTTCGGGCTGATTCTGCTGGTGGCGGTCGCTCGACGCGGTGGCCCCGGCGGCGAGTGCTGGAGCTATGTCCCGCTACTGGTGCTGGTCGCGGCGGCCATCATCTGGCTCCTGCCGCGGCTCTGCGACGAAGCGGGGCTGCCGATCCGCGGTTTCGGCACGATGCTGCTGGTGGCGGTCATCGCAGGCACCGGTTTGCTGGTGTGGCGGGCCAAGCGCGCCAAAGTCGATCCGGACACGATGGTCTCGCTGGTATTCTGGATGTTCGTGCCCGGCATCATTGGCGCGCGGCTGTTTTTTGTCATCGAGTATTGGCCCGACTTCCACAAGGAAAACCTATCCCAGACCGTCGGCGCGATTCTTAGTATTACCGGCGGGGGACTGGTCGTCTACGGCTCGCTGATCGGCGGCATGCTGGGCATGTTGTTCTTCCTGCACAAATCGCGTCTCCCGCTGTTGGCCATCTGCGATCTGTTGGCCCCGAGCCTCCTGCTCGGGCTGGCCATCGGTCGGATCGGTTGCCTGGCCAACGGGTGCTGCTTCGGTGGCCCGTGCGATTTGCCCTGGGCAGTGACGTTTCCGAAAGGCAGCTTCGCGTACGAACAACAGCTTGCCCGCGGCCAGCTCTGGGGTTTCTCGATAAGCGGTAATCGCGATGCTCCGCCGGTCGTCACCGAGGTGGCTTCCGGCAGCCGGGCCGAGGTGGCCGGCCTGCGCCCGGGCGATCGGCTCCTTGCGGTCAATGGCCAGGCCGTACGGAGTGCGGGCGACATGGCGTGGTGCCTGCAGAACGCCTCGACCCAGGGGGATCCAATCCGGTTGAAAACCGACCATGGACGACCGGTCGAATTGCCTGCTGAGCCGTTGCCGGCCCGCAGCCGCCCGGTTCACCCAACCCAGATCTACAGCTCGATCAACGCCCTGCTGATCTGTTTGTTTCTTCTGGCCTACGGTCCGTTTCGGCGACGCGACGGCGAGGTGTTCGCCCTGATGTTGACGATCTACCCGACGACCCGGTTTCTGCTGGAGATCATCCGTACCGACGAAGGCGCCGCACTGGGCACCGGCCTGAGTATCTCGCAAAACATCAGTTTGCTGATCTTGTTGGCGATCGTCGGGTTATGGGTATTCGTGCTGAGGCAACCACGAGGCACGGCCCTTGGCGCGCTGCCCGAGCCTTGACGGCACGGCCGATCGACCTAGGCTTTCGGTGACCCTCGAAACACTGGCCTGTCGAGATACCCATGGACCCGTCGCTTGTCGAACAACTTGCCGGCGACTTGTTGCTCGTGCTCGGCGCGGGCCTGATCTCAGGGTTGTTGTGCCGCCGGTTGGGCGTCTCGATGCTGGTGGGCTATCTGGTCGCGGGCGCGTTGATCGGCCACGGTGCGCTGGGATGGATCTCCGAGAGCAACTACCCATTGAAGGTCCTCGCCGAGGCGGGGGTGCTTTTGCTGTTGTTCTCGATCGGAATCGAGCTATCCCTCGAATCACTTCGCCACACGTTTCGGTGGCTGATTGTCGGCGGCGCGACGCAGATGCTCCTCGTGGCCGTGCCCGTCGCCCTCGTGCTGCGGCTGCTGGTCGGCATGGCCTGGCCGGGCGCCGCACTTCTGGCTGCCGCGGTTGCCTTCAGTTCGACGGTGTTGGTCTTCAAGGCCTTGACCGAATGGGGACAGGCCACGGCCCCTCACGGTCGGCGCGCGATCGGGATTCTCTTGTTCCAGGACATCGCCCTGGTCCCGCTCATACTCTTGATCCCGATGTTGGCCGAGGACGCAGAAGCCCCGACACTGCGCAGCTTCGTCGTTCTGGCGCTGAAGTCGACGCTCCTGGTGGCCGTGGTCGTCGTATTTCGTGCAGCCGTCCGACGTTGGATTGTCCCATGGCTGCAAAGACTTCGGAGCGTCGAACTGGTCGTGCTCTTCACACTCACCGTCCTCGGTGCGTTCGGTCTGGTCGCGCACACCTACGGTTTGCCCGCGATGCTCGGCGCACTCGCCGCCGGCGCAGCAGTGGGCGGCAATCGGCTGACGAAGCAAATCGACGCGTTGATTCTTCCCTATCGTGAAACGTTCGCTGCCGTGTTCTTCGTCAGTCTCGGTACGCTGATGCAATTCGACGTGTTTGCTTCGGGCACACAGACCGCCATCGCGCTGGCTTTGCTGGCCGCCGTGCTCGTGCTGAAAACGGCGGCCGCGCTGGTCGCGTTGCGACTGACGGGGCTGCCGTGGCGCGGGGCACTGGGCATGGGCGTCGGCCTGGCACAGATGGGTGAGTTCTCGTTCGTCCTGCTGGCCATCGGATTGGACCGCAACCTGATCCCCTCGGAACAAAGCCACCTGCTGATTCCCGTCGCGCTGGGAACCTTGATCGTTACGCCGCAGCTCCTTAAGACCGGGCTACGGTTGGCTAAGCAGAGCCTGGAAGAACAACTCGAAGAAGGCGAAACCGCAGCCGACGAAATCCGCCACGCCGTCGTCATCGGCGCCGGTCCCATCGGACGCCAGGTTGCCTCGCAATTGGAGACCTCCGGCGTCGACGTGTGCCTGATCGATTTCAGCCCCGTCAACCTCCACGCCTACGCGCTTCAAGGATTCCGCACCGTCGCCGGCGACGCCTGTGATCCGCAGGTGCTGCGCCGCGCTGAGATCGAACAATGCGGGCTGGCCGTCGTGACGGTTCCCCGTGACACGATCGCCGAGACGATTGCGCTCTCCATCCGCCGGCGCAGTCGCGCCTGCAAGATCGTCGTCCGCTGCCGCTACCGGGCCAACGTGTCCCGGGTCAAAAAGGCCGGCGCCGACAGGGTCATCAGTGAAGAGGTTGAAGCCTCGGACGCTATCGCGCGGCTGTTGCAGGAAATGACAACACGGTCCCGCTGAACACCGGCTCTGGAAAGGACCAATTGCCCCCTCTTTGTGGTGGACGACGCTGGCAGCCGATCCCGTTCACCCATCCCGCCGCCAGGCCAGAAACAGGCCACACAAGTGTAATCAGGATTTGACATACGGCCCCAAAAAGGGGATTATTTGAGAGATTGATTCAGCGGACGTGCTCGCACCCGGTTTCTCTCCACTCGGAACTTCCGCACTCCTTCGCGCGTCTCAAGAAATGGACCTGCTTTGAGCGACGACATTCGATTGATCGAAGCCACCCTGCGAGGCGAGTCCTCGGCCTTCGGAGATCTCGTCCGGAAGTACCAGGACCGTCTCTATAATACTTTGGTCCATGTAACCGGCTCCCACGAGGACGCCAGTGATCTGGCCCAGGAAGCGTTTGTTCAGGCTTTTGTGAAGTTGGACACGTTCCGTCGCTCGAGTGCCTTTTACACCTGGCTCTACCGGATTGCGATGAACCGAACGGCCAGCTATTACCGACGAAAAAAACCGACGACGTCCCTCGATCGCGCCCGGGCGCAGGGCGGCCGCGAGCCGATTGAACCGAATCCCGGGCCACACGAGCAACTCGAGCAAGAGGAACGCCGCGGCCAGGTCCGCCGGGCCTTGGCGCGGCTGAGCGAAGAGCACCGAACCGTTTTGGTATTGCGTGAGATCGAGGGATGCGACTATGAAACGATCGCCGGCATGTTGGAAGTGCCGGTCGGCACCGTCCGCAGCCGTCTTTATCGAGCACGAATGCAAATGCACGAACAAATGAAGGAGGTTCTGACCGCCGAGAAAAGCAGCGATGGATAGAATCCGGTGGGTCTTGCCGCCCTGGCCGGACCGTATCCGTCGATCGCACAACGGTCACCTGGGGGTGATGTCATGAAAAAACTGCCGCAAAATGAATTGCTCAGTGCCTACCTCGACGGCGAGCTGTCGGCCGAGGATCGTGCGCGCGTCGAGCAGTGGCTCACCAAGGATGCAACCGCGCGAAAAACGCTTGACGCACTCCGCGCGGTCGGTGCAAGCCTGAAGGGTCTGCCGACGCACCAGCTCGATGAGGATCTTAGCCAGCGCGTGTTGCGCGCGGCCGAGCAGCAGATTCTTGCCGAGCCGACCCGATTGGCCGACGCGCCTAGGCCGGCAGCCCAGGCCGAGGCGCTTTCGGTCCGCCGGCTTGCGCGACGGCTATTCTCGCTTCGCGGACTGGCCTGGTCGGGCCTGGCCGTGGCCATCGCAATCCTCCTGATGGTGTTCCAGACGGAGCCGCCCGGCCCGGGCAGCGACGTCGCAATCGCTCCAGAAGCGTCCAAGTCGGACGACGCCGCGCCCGCGCTGGTCGCAGCCGATGAAGCCCGCGCCGAGCCGGCCGAAGGCGAGTCGGACACCCTGAGTCGGGGGGCGTACCCGGCCAACGACCCAGTGCGACTCAGGGTGGCCGAGAGCGGCATCCAACCCGCACGGGAGCCGGCCGCCGAGCATCTTGCCAAAAAGGAGTCTTTCGGAGAGCCCGAACCACTTCACGGAACGAAGAGAGGCCATGTCGGCGACGAGCGACGTCCCGCGGCAGCGAAAAAGACGGCGCCGACGGCGCCGAAGCGACTACTCGCAGATACATACGGTGGCCAACGGTCCGCCGGCAAGGCGCGTCCCGGTATCGCCGGCCCGGCGGCGCTGCCTTCCGACACCATTGCCACCAAGACAAAAGCTCCCGCCTACAAATCCGCCAGAATCGCCCCAAAAGGCAGAGCCATGGCGGAGTCGCCCAAGGCGGATACTGATCCCTTTGAAGGGGCTCAGAACGAATTCGAAGCGGCGCTTCGTACGCCTCGCCCGCCCGCCGGGCCCACGCCCGCCGGTACGGCCGTCCAGCGGGCCGTGCGAAATCAGGCGGGCGTGCCGATCGTCA
>CAZWWC010000224.1:5237-7428 GCA_964637625.1 uncultured Planctomycetaceae bacterium | reverse complement strand
GAATCGACAGCCGAAACCGCTCGTCCAACACGCGTTTGAATTCGCCGACGATCAACTCTTGGGCTGCGGACATCGACGCCGTTTTCCTTCAGGGTTCCCTGTGCGGCGTGGCCTCCGGGGTTGCCTGTTGCCTTGTTTTGGGCTCATTTCCCACTAGTTAATCAATCGCTAATCCATTCTGGGCATAAAACCCACAAACGAGAGTCTAGCGATTTCTGCCTCCTTGGCAAGGACCTGGAAGGAAAAGTCCAAGAAATTTTTCGACCGTCTGCACCCCTTTTTTGTGCTCATCGTGAAACTCGCCCCTCTTTCGCACGTGGGCAAACGTACAGATGACGGCCCCCATGTTGCCGAGATTCGGCCAAGAATTCATTCTCGCGCGGAGACGCAGAGAGATGGTTATTGCTCAAAGATGTAGGTCAGGCTGTGCCTGACAGCAAGAGACGCAAGCCGGCTCGGCGCTCGTCAGTCACACTGCGACCCGTTGAGTCCGCCAACATCAACGCTCCAGAAAGTACCACCCTTTGCCCCGGTCGCGCGGACCAGGCGTCCCTCGTCAAAAAACAGTGTCACGGGATTGTTGCCAGTCGAGTCGTGGAAGTAGTAATGCCATTCGGTCGACTGGCCGTTGCCAAGCACGCTAAGAGGCTTGCCCATGATGTCCTCCACTTCCGCCATGGTCATGTTGTGCTTCAACTTGGCATAGGGAGGCCTTGTGACCCATAGCCAACCAGCGATCAGCATGATGCCGAGGAGGAAGAGGATGCCAACCCGCCAAGGTTTCACCTGCATGCTGAGAAAACGCATGGCTTGCCCCCCAACTCATTGTGGAACAGCGAGTATTGCTACGTCCTATTCTAACCGCGACCATCTTGTTTTCAAGCCGCGTGTTGAACCGTTTGCGTCCCGTCTTTCGCCGCACCCATGACCCAGTCTACGAGTGTGTTCTACCTGCCGCCTAGGGTGTGGTGTCAGGCACAGCCTGACCTACGGGTCTTCTGTCGACGACGATCGGTTCGACGGGCAAGGGCCGCTGGAGCCGCTCGGGGACGCCCGGCGTGCAATAGATCTTATAGTCCTCCGCCGTGCCGACGATCAAGAGCGCTTCGACGTCCTTCGGGAGCCGGGCGAGTCCCTCGCGGCCGAGCACGCTCAGCGCGGTCGCCCAAACGTCGGCCTCCGTCGCAGTTGGCGCCAGAACCGTTACCGAGGGCACCAATTCAGCAGGCCGACCGTTGCGTGGATCGATGATGTGGTTGTAACGGCGTCCTTCGATCGTTCGATACCGGGCGTAATTGCCGCTCGTGCAGACGGCCCCGTTGGAGAGTCGAAGTGTGGTCAAATGTCCCCGGCCAAATGGGTTCTGCACGTCGACAGTCCAGAATTGGGCGCGGGGCGGACGTCCGAAACAGGCTACGTCGCCGCCCACGTCGATCGACCCGCCGTCGAGGTGCGCCTGACGCATCGCCGCCAGGGCCTGATTAATCGCATAGCCTTTGGCAATGCCGCCCAGGTCGACCCCGGCCGTGGCCAATCGTTTTTCGGCCCAATCGGTGCCCAACTCGAAATCCTCCCAACGCGACTGGCGCCGAGCGGCGGCGATCCGTTGATCGTCGGGCAACCGGTTCTGTTCGGCCGCCTGGCGCCACAATTCGACCAGCGGGCGACACGTAACATCGAACGCGCCGCCGGTCTGCTCGCGGGCATCCCCGGCCAGATGAAAGACTTCGGCCACCTCGGGCGAGAGTCTGACTCGCACGCCGGCTGCGGCCCGATTCAATTGCGAAATCTGTGAATCGGCGAGCCAACAACTCATTCGGGCTTCGACCCGTCGAAGCGCCGACTCGGCCTTGCGCAGTGCAGCCTCAGCTTGCCGCGTTTGCCCACGGGGCACGACCGCCGCCATCTTGCAGTCGGTTCCCATGATCCGCTTCGGGCGGTGCTCAAGCGCCACGAGGCGTTCCGAGGGCTGGTTGCCGACTTTCCAGAGACCGATGCTCACTGCGGCAACAAGCAGCAGCAACAGTGCGATTCCGACGTAGCGGTCTCTCTTGGGGTTCCTACGCATGTTTGCATTGTCCAATGCTCGAACAGGGGTGGCTGGGGCATAGCGCCGTGGGGGCCCCGAATGGCCAAAAAAATGGGGGCCGGGGGGGGAGTCCCCCGCCCCCCGGCGCGGGGAGCAGAAAGT
>CAZWWC010000224.1:0-5227 GCA_964637625.1 uncultured Planctomycetaceae bacterium | reverse complement strand
GGCAGACTGCCAAAAAACTGGGGCACCGCGGCGCTATGCCCCAGCCACCCGTCGCGGGAAGCAGACATTGTACCCCAAGCAGCACACACTTCCCATCTTGTCGACGATCTCGACGTCGACCTTCTTTTTTGCTGGGCTACGGAGGCGTCGCAGGCCGAATAATCAGGAAGATCGGCATAATCGCGCGGCTCCACCCGGTGGCGTCGAGCATCAGGGGGGAAACAGACGGGGGGAACATGGTGTTGGTACTTCGCATTGGGGGGGCAGCTCGCGCCGCGCGACGAGAACGTACGCATCAGACGCAGAATCCAACAGCCGGTCCGGTGTTCTTCTGGGCCTGCGCGTTGGCCGCGTGGATTTGGCTTGGACCCGTTTCGGTCGGGTCGATCCCCGTTGCACAGGCACGGGCCGGATCCCCGAGCGACGCCGCGCCGTCCCGCTCCAATCCGACCAAAGCCGATACGACTTCCACCGCGCGTCATTCGGCCGTCGGCGCCATTCCTTTCGAGAAGCTCGAGCCCGAGGCCCGACGCAAAGCGGCCTCGGTCCTATCGGCGACCACGCTTTTCCGTCGCATGCCCGCTCATGTGATTCCATGTGATCCCGACCTCTACCGGTTTCTGGTCCGCCACCCGGACGTGGTCGTCGGCATTTGGGAAGAGCTGGGGATCAGCGAGCTGCGCATGGCCCAGAGCGGGCCGGGCACCTTTCGAGCCGTCGAAGGCAAGTCCACGGTCGCAACGGCCGAGTTCCTCTACCAAGACGAGGATACGCACATCGTCTACTGCGAGGGCGAGTATCACGGGCCGTTTCTGGGCAGACCCATTCGCGGTCGCACGTTGCTGATACTCAAGACGGGCTACGTTCGCCAAGGCGACGGCCGGCATTACATCATCAGTCGGCTCGACACGTTCACCCACATCGACAACGCGACGGTCGAGTTTCTCACCCGAACCTTCCAGCCGCTGGTCGGCAAGATCGCCGACCACAACTTTCTGCAAACGTCGGCCTTCGTCGGCAGTCTGTCACGAACCGTCGAACTCAACCACCGGGGGGCGCAGCGGTTGGCCGCCCGGCTTCACCGGGTGCGGCCCGAGGTCCGCAAGGAATTCGCGGCGCTGGCCAGGCAAGTGGCCCAGAAGTCGACACGGCAGGCCTCGCACGAGGTTCCCGTCGGCGCGCGCGTGGCCGCGGGGCCCACCCGCTAAACCGTGACGGTCTTGACCTTGCGCCGGGGTATCCGTTGCGCTCCGTTAAGAGGCAAATGAAGGGCCAGTCCTATCGTGCCTGTCTCCTTTTGAGCAGCCATCCTAGCCCACTGAGACTAAGCAAAGCGATCGTACGCGGCTCGGGTATCATCCTGAGATTATCGAAATAGGTCCATCCATCCGCCGAGGAGCCAAACGGTTCAAACACCTCGATTCCCACTTCGATCTCGTGCGTACCTGAGTAACTACTGACGTCGAGACTCACGTCATAGTGCGTCCCGGCCCAGTTGTGGATCCACAGCTTTTGTGAATCGACGGCCACATAGGAATTGGTGTGGGCACCCCCGAGAAGCTTCACATCAAATAGCAGTTCGGTGATGCCGCTCATGTCAATGCTCTGATAGAATTCGATGTAGTCCCCCGCGGAATGACTTCCTGCGGTTGAGGCAAAGACGTACAGAGACCAGTCTCCGTCCGAACTCCATCCCACTTTGTCGCTTGATCGAATACCGTGTGCGTTTGTGCTGCCGGAATTGCGCCACGGCCAATCGTCGGGCATTCCCCAGGACGTTCCTGAGGTGGAAGCGCCGTTTGGCATCAAAGCATCATGCTCGAATTCGAAACTCGGGTTCAAAACCGTCTCGGCACTTGCGTTGGCGCAACAGACGGCGATACAAAACAAGGCCTTGCTCAAGGATTTGCCAAAGCTATTCATGGTTGCCCTCGCTCACTGAATGGGTGCCGATTCACATGCCTGGTTCGTTGTTTCTGTTGGCTGGGACCGCCCCGACCGAAAATGGATGGAGTTTCCCATCATACTCACCAGCTCTGACGCTGCCCACAGAAAAAACACCCCTGGGGCCGTATGCAACAACCTTGAGGCTAGCGGACCGGGCGAACGTTGTCAACCGTTGGTGCCAGATACACCGGCGTCGTTTTGGGAGGTGGCGTGCTACTGCCTGCGGAAGTGCCCGCTGCCGTTAAGCTTGTGTGACAATCGTGTGGCACGCCCTGAGGCACGAAGGGCGTGGCTAGGCCGAGAGGTGGTTTTCCACGCCCATCGCTCCGCTCTGGGTCATCGCTTCGCTATCCCGGCGCGCCGGGACCCCGATTGCGGTTCTGGGATAGACTGCAATTACAAGAGCGTTTGGTGATTTGCCCTCACCCTGGCCCTCTCCCGGCGGGAGAGGGGACTTCTGGCATGCGCCCTTGGTATCAGGTTACCTCGAAGGTCCGGATCTTCCAGGGTCCCATGGAGAAGGCCAGCCGGCCTTTACCAGAGGAAACTTCACCCGTCTTTCGGCCCAGCAGGTCGGTTTCGATTGCTCCGGTGACCGGCAAGGCGAGCTGGACCGTGGCTTGCGCTCCTTGGCCCTCGGTTTCCACAACGCGGAGTTCGAAGCCGTGTGTCTTTTTCTTGCGGAACGCGGAGAGCATCACCGCGTCGGGAGTAAGCTTGATGAAACTCCGGGAAGGCGGCAGCACGCCCGGCTGCGCGGCGCCGACTCGGCAGAGCAAAGGCTGCGTGAAGTCGGTTGCCGCCCGGAGGCGTGCCGCATTGCTCACGTCCGCTGTGTGAGGCATTAGTGCATGACGGTATTCGGCGTACAACGGCCAGCCGTATTCTTTGGTGAAGTGCGATTCCCATTCCCGCATCAGCAGGTTCGAGAAGACGCCCTTCTCGTCGCGGGTGAACCATTGCGTTCCGGGGTGAAGGACCAGGAGTCCCAGGTCTTTGCCCAACAGATCGGCAAAGGTCAAGGCGTGGAAGGCGTTTTTTTTCGTTGCTTCGATGGCCAGGGGATAGTCGCGCAATACCTGGGAGACGTCGAATCCCGGTGCGAACGATATCCAATAGCCTTCTTTGATATCCGGCGGCGAGGCGTCGGAGTGCGGCGGCACCTGGGCCAGCACGCGGCTGACGACTTCCACATAAGGCCGGCCCGTCGCCAACGTTACCCGCGTCTCAAACTTCAGATATTTCCATCGGTGTCTGGCCCGGACGGTGGCAAACAATGGGCCTTGGGCGACCCAATCCAGTTGCGCTTTCGACGTGGCGCTGTCGTAGCGCTTGGGGGGCGACGGGCGGCGGGAAAGATTGGGGTTTGGCCTTCCGGTGAAGCGCGGGAAGGCCCCCCGACGGCCGTCGAGCGTCTCGCGTCCGGACGGCTTTTGGACGAGGCTTGCCACCGCGCCGCTGGTCGGATCGAGACCCACGCGGAGATATTCATTTTCCAAGGTTAATTTGGACTGGTCGATGATCAGGTTCGACCTGGCGGCGGATTGCCCAGCCGGCGTCGGCTCCAAGTAATAGGTGTCATAGCCTGCCGAGGGGACGCCGGAGGCCAGGAAGGCCATTTCGGCGACGATCAGATTGCCCTGGTCGTCCTTCGTGCTCTTGATGATCTGCGAAGGCACTCCGCGGCCGCTACGGTCCTTGACGATCAGGTCTTGGGTCTTCTCGGGCAGGGGATAGATCCGGCCGGTCCGCGCCAACTCGGTCCGGTCCCAGCCTTGCGGATTGAACACCGTGACCGCAAGCTGCCCTTGCTTGTTGTCCGCGGAGTTGATCCGGCCGGCCAGCGAATCGAGGGCGGCATCGAGCACTGTTTTGCCTTGTTGTTCGGCGCGGTCGAGATGCTGAAAACCCATCGTGCCCCAGGTGAAGTTATGGTGGTCTTCCAGCCGATCCAACGGCGCCAACCGGTCCAACTGCCACCGCGAGTATTCGCACAGGCCGACGTCGTGGCTTTGGGACGTCATGAGATTCTTCCAGGCTTCTTCGAGCCGTTTTGCCTGTGAGGGGGCTCCCAAGCCGGCGGCCAGCGCGTCGAAGCGTTCCGCCGCCAGAAGCGTTCCTTCCACCTTGCGGTTGAAGATGCGGACCTGGTCGCCGCCCACTCCCCAGGTGAGCGACTTGTTCCAAGCGTCCATCGGGAAGAAGACGGTTTTTTTCGGATCGGCGCCGTACTTGGTCAGGTACTGCCGGAGGGTGACGAATTCGATGGGATATTGATCGGCAAACGCCTGGTACTTGCGCGGTGCATCCAGGTACGCCGGCTGTTCCGGCGATTCCCAACCGAATTCCTCCCAATAGCACAACAGCGGAACGCCCAGGGCCTGAAGCTTTTTGAAGTCGGCCGTTGCCACGACTTCTTTTTTCAGGTTGGGTACTCGGTAATACATATCCCAACACCAGAAAAGCGCGTTCTTGGCAATGCACGGCAGCGTGGTTCCATCGATTCCCTTCCAGCGAATCACGTTCTGATCGAACGACGGACAGCCGGCCCGGCCCCAGGTGTCCAACTGGCCCAGGCTGGTATAACGGTAACCGGCGCCGGCCAGCAGCTGCGGCAATTGCGGGTGGGAGAATTCCTCTTCTTCGAGGAAGGTGACCATTTCATAATCCAAGGCCTTGCGGATCGTCTCGCGGCCGACGACGATTTGGCGGATGTTGGATTCGCCGCTGACGGTGGTCCCCATCGGCTGGCCGTACGTGCCGCCGATCAGTTCCAACTTGCCCACGGCAAGATACCGTTTCAACCGGTCGGCGACTTCCGGGAATTTCTCGGCGATGAGTTCGTAGGCCCGGGCGTCGAGATTGATGCAGGTCTTCGCGTGCGGCGGTCGATCGACGACTTCCATGGCGTCGGTTACGGAAAGGACGTTGGATTCGATACCCAACTGCCAACCGATGCCGATATAGCTCCAATGATTGCACACCGCCATGCAGAGCCGCTTGTCCGTCTCAGCGGCCCAGGCTTTTCCCAGCCCGCCCCATCCGAGAAGTGCCGCCCCGGTTCCGGTTGTCAATCCGACCTTCAATAAATCCCTGCGCGAAACGACTTTTTTCATAATCTATGCCTCCGATAGCCATTTTACCAGGGTCGTCGTTGCGCGACAAACCTGGGCTCCTTAGAGACTATCCGAAGACCGTTTGGCTGTATTGGGTGGCTGGTGTCTGAGAACGTGTTTTGAAAATGGCTGTAGCCCATCCACGGGTGCCATGGGCGGCTCGT
>CAZWWC010000223.1:0-7508 GCA_964637625.1 uncultured Planctomycetaceae bacterium | reverse complement strand
GAGCAGGGAATGGACGATCTGGTGCGGCAATCGGCCGCATTGTGGTCGAAATGATCGTACGGACCGAGTAATCTATAAGAAGACGAGTTATGAGCGGGTGCCCGGGTCTGAGTCCTCCCGATCTATCGGGACCGGGAAAGGCCCGGTTATTCGGGCTCTGGGCCACCGTTTCGCTATCCCGGCGCGCCGGGACCCGCGTGATAATCTAATAGGAAGAGGAAGCGAAAGGAAAAACGCCATGCGAAACCGACGTTCGGGTCTGGCGGCGTTGGAGTACGTCCTTGTGCTCTCGGTCGCGATCGCGACGATTACGCTTATGATATGGCTCGGGGGTCTTCGGATTATTCGCTTGGTATATGAAATGGTCGCGGTCATGCTTTCATGGCCGTTCATGTAGAGAACGCAGTAGGAGTGGAGTCATGAAGAAAGCTTCGTTGCTTGGCCTTTTACGGCGAGTACACGGTGACGAGGAAGGTACTGTCAGCCTGGAGACGGTCCTGGTCCTCTGTGCGATTGCGATCCCGGTCTTGATCGTCATGATCAAATGGGGCTGGCCGCTGATCCAGACTTACTTTAAGGAGCAGATGCAGGATCTCGAGACGACGACCGACCAAGCGACCCAGACCTCGTAGGCCAAGACGTCCATGCTCGTGACCGTGCTGTTGTTGACGCTGCTGGCCGTTGCGGCGGCAACCGACCTCGGCCGGCACAAGATCTACAACTGGACGACGTATCCCGGCATGCTGGCCGCGCTGGCGCTGAACGGCACCGGCAGCGCGCTGATGCGGCTTGAGTTGGTGGAGCAATCCTCGTTGGAGCGGCTTGGCTGGATCGGAGTGATGCCGAGTCTGATTGGGTTGCTCGCGTGCGGCTTCGTGCTGCTGGTCTGCTACGTGCTGCTGCGAGTGGGGGGCGGCGACGTGAAGCTGATGGCTATGCTCGGCGCGTTCTTGGGGCCGGAGAAGGGCATCGAAGCCATGCTTTGGACGTTTGTGCTGGGCGGCTGCGTGGGGGTGATCCTGCTGATATGGCGGGTCGGGCCGTGGCCCTTGCTGGTCCGGCTGACGCGATGGGTGCTCTGGAAGGTGCGCCTGGGACGATGGAGTCCCTTGAGCGAAGAAGAACGCGCGCAACTGCAACCGCCGCTGTTTTTGGCGCCCAGCGCGCTGGTGGCGGTCGTCATTGTGTGCTTCGGGTTGATAGGGCCGCGGTAGTGGGCGGGTCAGGCTTTGTCCGAAAACTAGTGCAACGAGTTGGGTGCCCGGGTCTGAGCGCAGCGAAGGCCCGGAAATCCGGGGCTCTGGGCCACCGCTGTCCCGGCGCGCCGGGAGCCCAGGCACCCCCGACTTGAGTTTTCCGACAAACGTCTAGGGCAACGTTGATCTCCGCAGTTGTTGGAGCGTCAGAGAATCATGGGTCGCGCGATCATCCTAGCCTGTTTGCCGTGGGTGGTGCTTTTGGCCGGGCTGGTCGTTTGCCTTTGGCTTTTGGTGCGTTTGAACCGCGGGCGGCTTGATTTGCGGCGCTTGGGCTCGTTGCACACCGACCAGCTGGGCAGTGCCCAGACTCTGAGCTTCGTGCTGACGCTGCCGCTGTTCGTGACGATCGTCTTGTTCATCATCCAGGTCAGCCAGGTGACGATCGGCACGATCGTGGTCCACTACGCGGCTTTTGCGGCGGCGCGGAGTGCCATCGTGTGGATCCCGGCGCGGCTGGGCATGGAGCCGGAGAATTGTATCGGCTTTGGTCACAGGGTCGATCCGCCGGACCAGGACCCACCCAGTTGGGAGGAGCCGACCGACGGCGGACTGACGTTCGTCGTGGATTTCGTCGCAGATTCGGACAACCTGAAGTTCCAGAAGATCCGCGCGGCGGCCGTGATGGGATTGTCGTCGATCTGTCCTTCGCGCGACCTGGGATTGACTGAGGCAAGTCGAATGAGCGACGTGGCCGACACGATGGCCGACGCCTACGGGTCGATGGCGCCGGACTCGGCCGGCATTGGCGCGGTGCCGCGCCGGATGGCCAACAAGCTGGCGTATGCCGATCTGGCCACGGTAGTGGAATTACGGTTCTATCATCGCAACAGGGACGCTCCGCACTGGCCGCCTCCGCCGGCTTTCTACATGTACAACGGCCCCGAAGTACCCTATTTCTTTCCCAACGAACTGGCCTGGCAGGACGATATTACGGTGACCGTTCATCACCATATGGCCCTGTTGCCGGGGGTGGGTCGGCTCTGGGGGGCCTTCCTAAGGCAGTGGGACGACAAAGAAGACGAACTCTCAGAGCAGATCAAGAAAGAAACGGGCGTGCACACGTATCGCTTGACTGCCACGGCCACCTTGGGCAACGAAGGCGAGAAATCGGTGATCCCGTATGTGTATTATGTCTATTAGCCGTCTTTTGAAAAACATGCCGGGGCGCCGCCGGCTGCTGGCCGGCTTCGGTGCCATGGCCACGCTGGCGTCCCGGCGCGCCGGGATGCCCGATGTCGAAAAGCATGGCACCCGAGTGCTTTGCTTGCATCGCGACGAGCACGGCGCGATGAGCATCGTCTCGGCTTTCGCCGTCTTCCTCTTCACGATACTCTTGGGCATGGTAATGAACGTCGGGCGGCACGCCGACAATAAGATTCGCATGCAGAACGCGGCCGACGCGGCGGCCTACAGTGGTACCGTGGTGGTCGCCCGGGGCATGAACGGACTGGCCTTCACCAATCATCTGCTTTTCGACGTTTTCGCCATGACGGCGTTCATGCGCGAGGCCCGGGATCGCCACGGCGAAGCCTATGTGCCCGAGATTCTCGCCGCATGGAACCGCGAGGCGGGCAAGTTCGCCGGGTCGGACTTCGAGAAATTCGAGCGTCTTGGCGAGGCCATTATCCAGAAAATCCCATGTGAACAAGAATTGGTGTTTCGCTACAGCGAGTGGGCGGCGGCGGCCAGCGAGCTCATCCTGCCGGTGACGGAGCCCATTCTGGCCGAGCGGATGATACCCGAATTCCAGCGCGCGCTGGTCACGGCAACGCCCGAGCTGGCGCAGACGGCCGCGCGCGAGATTGCCGAGCAGCACAGCGGTGTGTCGCGGGGCCGAGGGCCGATGCTCGGCGTGCTGTGGCGGACCGACGTCTTGCCGGTCGGCAATGAGAATCGCGATGACCCTATGGAGCGGACCCTGCCGGTGGTCGACCCGGTGATGGACCTGCTGTTGGATCAGTCGCAATACCTGAACACGGCCCGCCGGCAGCGGCGCGACATGGCGGCTCATCTTCTGCGCGAGTGGAACAACCGAGCGATGATCGCGTTCGACCGGGAAGCCAAGATGTGCCAGTTCAGCGCCCTTTGGCGTCATTTCACCTGCGCGCAGTTGAATCATCTGCTGGACGTGGAATATCCGACGACGAACCTGCCCCATTTGATCCGCTCTGAGTGGACCGAAGAGATGGAGGGGATCAACGGCAATGACCATCTCGACGCGTACTTCACGTTGGTGGCCGTGGTCTATTGGGACAAGATGCCCGAGATGATGCCCGGGCTGTTTCGCGATCCGATCGACGGCTGCATGACGGCCTATGCCCAGGTGCGGTTTTTCGTGCCGAAGAATCGTCTGGTTTGGTGGAAGCCGGGTCCGAAACAACAGGAGTGGGCCGGCAACATCGGCGGCCATCACGTCGAGTGGCCGCCGCCGGAGGATGAGCCCGAGCCGGAGGAGCCGGGCGACGAGGAGGAAGCCCATTGGGAGATCCACTACAGCCCCGGCTTGTCGGAGGAGTGGAACCTGCTGAACCAGCACTGGACCGTGCAGCTCGTGCCGGCGACCACGCCGGCGCTGGCCACCATTTTGCAGACCGCTCCGCCGGTGGCGGGCATGCCGGGCGCGTTGCCGAACCTTGGCGACATGAGCACCGAGGATATTGTCAGGGTCAGTCCACACTAGACGGACACGGGAAATGAGTGGTGTAACAACACGTTGTGATCGTGTGCCACTGCTTGCCCTTGGGCAAGCAGTGCTCGGTCGTCGGTCGTTCGGCACTGCTTCGCAGAAGCAGTGGCACACCGCATTCCCAGGTAGCCTTTGGCAAACCAGCAGTGGCACTCGGCGGCGCGGCCTGTCGATGCTCGAATTGGTCCTTTGGCTGCCGTTGTTGCTGTTTGTGATGGCGCTGATGATCAACTTCGGCACGGTGGCCAGTTGGCGGATCCGTGAGTTGAGTGTGGCGCGCCACGCGGTTTGGGCAAGTCGCTATCCACGCGGGCTCGCAAGACATCCAGGCGGGCTCGCCGAAGATGAGCCGGGCTCGCTGATAAAGCCGTCGTGCTGGTGGCCTGACGAGGCGACGATGAGCGCCGGCGGGGCGGGCAACCTGGCGGAGTTGGACGATCCGGCATTTTACCACCCGGTGGTCCGAGGTCCGCTGCCCATGGGCACGGTCGTCGATGATGAGCTGCTCGATCCGACGCGGGGACTTCTTCGAGGAACGGCCCATTTGTCGCGTCCTTTTCCGTTGTTGGGCAGCCTGGGGCCGTATCGCATGGACGCCGAAGAGCTGCTGCTGGACCGCCAGTGGCAGCATCGCGAGATGCACGCGGACGCGTGGGACGATCAACTGTGGACGACGCGGACCCGGCGGATGCCGGTCATCTACACGCTGCCGCAGGCGGACGCCGTTTATATCGAGGACTTCGTGTCGGCGGTGATCGCGATCTTGTATGCGCCGTTTCACATCGATCTTGCGCCGCTGGATCGCGACGACGAGTTCATCTACTACTCGCGGCGGTTTGCCGGCAGTGGAACGTTTCCTTACCACGGCGCGCCCGATTTTCATCCGCGACTGCGTCTGCAGAACAGTTGGCCCTGCCAATCGGATTGCGACGCCAGCGCGGAATACGTGAAGAAAAAGGTTGAAGAATTGATCAAGCAGATTGAAGGCGATCGCTATTCCCATCCAAGGATTCCCAGCCTCGCCGAGCGGATGACCGACGCGTTCATCGGCCTTTACAAAGCGGTGCAAGAAGAACTCCAGCGGCAGATCGACGCCGGCGCCGACAATGCCGCCGCGCTAGAGGCGGAGATCACCGCGCTGGAGACGAATATCAATACGTTGGAACAGTTCAAAGCCAGTCTGGGTCGCTGAAGCAATAGTAGGGTCAGTAGTTCCAAGTTTGGCTGGCTGATACCTCAGCAGGTCATCCTGAGCGTAGCGAAGGATCTCGATTGTCCAAGGAGATTCTTCGCTACGCTCAGAATGACAATGCCAGGTCTCGATGGAATTTGGAACTACTGAGGGTGGGCACCGCGCAGCGGAATCACTTTGGTTGATTGTGAAGCGATTTTTGCTGGGCGATGCCCACCCTACGGTTGAAGCATGTTGAACAGTGAAAACTCCGAAAACCACGATTTCGACAACGACCCGGTTCACGTGGAGACGTCTCTGGCCAAGCGGATCACGGCGTGGACTTCCCGGGGCATTTTCACGGCTGTGGTGCTTTTGGCCGGCGTGACGTTCGGCCGCCAGGTGCTTCGCTGGTGGGCCCAGGACGAGGTCCCGTCGGCCGCGGCGAGCCTGGGATCAACCACGACCGATTTACTGAGCCTTTCGGCCGAGCCCTATGTTCTGCGTTTCGGCAACCAGGAGGCGTCGGTCGCGGTCCGAGCGGTCGACGGCACCCAGGCCGAGGCCGCCGCCGCATTGCGTAGACTTGGTGCGGACTTGCTGCCGCAGATTCCTCCGCCGACCGAGCCGCCCCGGGCCGAAGAACTCCGTTTCCTGGCGAAGCTGGCCAAGGAGAGCCCCGTGGCCGAAGCGCCGGGCCAATGGCGGCTGTACGCAGTCGCGGAAAACACCCCCCTGGTGGCGGGGGTTCGGTGTGCGGTTGGTCAACCGGCCCGCGCCGACGATGGGCTTCCTGGCGACGATCGCTCGGGGGGCGAAGCCGGTCGTGGAGACCGACTTGTCCTCTGGGGGATAGGCATGCCCTCCGCACCGACCGGATGGACGCTGTATACTTTCTTATTCGGCACGGTGGACCCAGTGGTCGCGAAGGCGCCAAGGGCCAAGCCGTCGGGCGAGTCCAACGGCGGCCTGCCGCCGATGGCGTTGCCGCCGGGAGCCGAGCCGATCGTGTCGCTCCGCACGGCCGGCAAGGGCCGTTTGGCCACGTTCGGCGGCCTGGTAGAATTGGACTCTTGGCGGGTGTTTTTCGATCGTCACTTTGCCGGGCACGGATGGACGGCCGACAGCGGATGGCATAGAACGACCGGCGGCTGCCACGCCCGGTTTCGGGCGCCAGGCGGCGCCGAAGAGACCCTTGGGGCCGGCGCGGTCGACGTGCACCTCTGGCGTGACCGGCACGGTCGGGCTGGCGGACTGGTGCTCAGCGGCGTCTATTGAGAGAAGACGGTTAGTAATCTGTTGCACTTAATCTATCGAATTGGTTTTGGGTGCCACTGCTGGCTTGTCCAGCAGTGTACGGTTGGACAAGCCAACCGTGGCGCCCGACAAGCTAAGTGAGCCAGAGCACTAGAGCGATTCCCAGATCGGTGTAGCGGGTGCCACGGGCATCTTGCCCGTGCGCGCACTGGCGAGACGCCAGTGGCACCCTGTTACAGCCGCTACAGTATCGTGAGAAGCGCTCTAGCCGCCATGACGTAGTTTTTCCGGTGGGCGATGCCCACCCTACCCTTTGTGAGTTGAAGAGCCATGAAAAACGTTCACGGTTTGATCATTGCCCTGGCGTTGGGCGTTGCCGGCGCCCTGTTGAACTGGGCTTATCTCAGCAGCGCGTCGCGGCAGGTCGAGATGGTCGATTACATCGGCATCATGCCGGACGTGACGATCGGGCGCGGCGAGCAACTCCTCGGGAAGCATTTCGAGAAGGTCCCCATCCCGAAGAACCGCATCGGCAATCTGGACGATTACGCCATTCGGTGGGCCGATCTTTCCTCGGCGATCGCCAATCGCAACGCCGCCCGGACGCTCAACGGCCGATCGCTCCTGTTGGAGGACGACGTCAAAACGGCGCCGACCGAGCTAAGGCTGAAGAAGACGCTCACCCCCAAAGACCTGGAAGAGATGGGGCTGCCACTGGATGCGGACGCGGAGGAGGTGGCGTTGTTCGTGCCGGTCGACACGCGTACGTTCGTGTCGGCGTTGATCAATCCGGGCGACGAGATTTCGTTTTTGCTTCCATCGGGCGTGCCGACCCGCGCCGAGGGGCCGAGGACGCCGGAGATGATCGGGCCGTTTCGCGTCCTTTCGATCGGCAATCGACTCAGTTCACCCGAGGTGATGAAGGCGTCGAAGATCCCGGCGATGCAACAGAACGTCATTACGGTTCGGGCCGCCCGTTTCAAGAGTGGCCAGCAGCAAGGCCAGCTCGACGGCAGGTCAAAGAAATTGGAGGCTTATAAGAGGGCAAGCAGTCATCGCGGCTTGGGAGTCATCCTGCACCCGTAAGGAACCGCATCAGAACAACTTGAGGAATTCTTGGGTGGTACGCCCTGAG
>CAZWWC010000222.1:0-7522 GCA_964637625.1 uncultured Planctomycetaceae bacterium | reverse complement strand
AAAGCCGGGCTCCCGTTGGTCGCCCTGGGTTCATTAGCCATGCAAGGGTCAATAACAATGCAGACATCAATAGATCGCCGTTCTTTCAAAGGGCACAAAAAAAGCCCACCAGCCACAAAGGGTCATGGTGGGCTCTTCGGATACCTGCCTGGTGACAGGCTCTTCAGATACCGAGTAGGGATTGGGGATTAGGGATTAGGGATTGGGGATTAGGGATTGGGGGATTTGGCATTCCCATACTATCTCCTAATCCCCGTCCTCATCGCTCAATACGCTCAATACGCCGTCGAATGTGCTGGATGGTTCCGTCCTGCACGCGCAGCTCGATGCCGGCCGTTCCATGAAACCCACGCCGAAGGATCTCGACGAGGATTTCGGCCAGCACCGCACGAAGTTGTGACACTTTCTGTTGATTCGTCGAGGTCTTGGCTTGCGTGACCATGAGCGTGAAGATAGCCGCTGGCGGAGCGATTTTCAAGTCGACTTTTTGGCCACTTCGATTTCGTCGACCGCTCCTTTGCGCAGCGCGGCTCGGTTTGCCACGGAGCCGCGCTGCCTCCGGGAGCGCCTTTTGACGTCATCACCGAATAGGCCCACGTCCTAGGGAACGTGACGCCCCTACGAGCAGCCTATGCTGTTGCCGCAGTTGTGGCAAAGGTAGCAGTTGCCGGTGCGGACGGTGATGGCGCCGCAATGGTCGCAAGCGGGCGCGTCTTCTTGGAACTTGGCGAACTGCTCACTGAGGCCGCTCGGCGGCGCCGGATGGCTCGGCACCGGTTCGCCGTTGGTCCGCTGGAGTACGGCGATGCTGGCCTCGGTTTCCACGTCCGACGGAGCAACCAAGGGATGGGAGCACCCATTCATCCGACCATTGCCGTTCTCATTACTGGCGGCCGATCCTTGCCCGGCGTCCGGCCCACCGGCCATCATGGCGGTGGGCCCTGGCTCGGTTTCCGATTCTCCCGACTCATCACCGGGTGGTTTCTCGGCCGCCGGCGCGATGCCGTTGTTGGCTTCTCGATAGCCGGGCAGGAAGGTGACGCCCAACCACCGGAAGATGTAATCGATGATGCTTTTGGCGAAGCGAACGTCCGGGTTCTTCGTATGGCCCATCGGCTCGAATCGTGTATGAGAGAATTTTCTGACGTATACCTCCAGCGGCACGCCGTATTGCAGGCTCATCGAGACGGCCGTTCCGAAACAGTCCATCATGCCGCCGATGGTACTGCCTTCCTTGGCCATGGTGATGAACAGCTCGCCCGGCCGCCCGTCGGGGTAGAGCCCCACGGTGATGTAACCTTCGTGGCCGGCGACGCTGAATTTGTGGGTGACCGACTGTCGCGTGTCGGGCAGCCGCTCGCGGCGCGGGACGGCGGCCTTTTTCGCCGACTGCTTCTCGGTCGAGAGCGGTTGAGCTCCCTTCGAGCCGTCACGATAGATGGCCAACGCCTTCAACCCCAGACGCCACCCTTCCATGTACGCCTGGGCAACGTCTTCAGGTGTGCTGTCCTTGGGCATGTTGGCCGTTTTCGAGATGGCTCCGGAGATAAACGGCTGCGCCGCGGCCATCATGCGGACGTGTGCCATCCACTGGATCGAGCGTCCAGAGCCCGACGGCGGAAACGCGCAATCGAACACCGGAAGGTGTTCCTCCTTGATGTCGGCGGCGCCCTCGATCGTTTCTTCCTTTTCGATATGGTTGGTGATGGCTTCGATTTCAGCGTCGTCGTAGCCGAGCGTCGCCAGCCCCAGTGGCACGGTCCGGTTGACGATGCGGAGCATGCCCCCGCCGGCCAACTGCTTGTACTTCACCAGCGCGATATCCGGCTCGATGCCCGTCGTGTCGCAGTCCATCATGAAGCTGATCGTCCCGGTCGGGGCCAGGACCGTGGCCTGCGCGTTGCGGAAGCCAGACTTGCCGCCCAATTCGAGCACCTCGTCCCAGAGTTTCCTGGCCGCGTCGGTGAGGTACTCCGGACAATGCTTGATCTCGTCGACTTTCTCGCGATGCCTCAACATGACGCGGAGCATCGGCAGTCGGTTTTCTTCGTAGGCTTCAAACGGGCCGGTCGTGGCGGCCAACTCGGCGCTGGTCCGATAGGCCGCGCCGTGCAGCAACGCCGTAATCACCCCGCAAAGCCCCCGCGCACGGTCCGAGTCGTAGGGCAATCCGGCAGCCATCAACAGGCTCCCCAGGTTGGAATAACCCAACCCCAGCGGCCGGAAACGATGACTGTTCTCGGCGATTCGCTTCGTCGGATAGCTGGCGTGATCGACGAGGATCTCCTGAGCGATGAAGACCACACGGCACGCCCTGGCGAACCGCTCGACGTCGAAACCGCCGTCCTCGGTGCGAAACTTCATCAGGTTCATGCTGGCCAAATTGCAGGCCGAATCGTCAAGGAACATGTACTCGCTGCACGGGTTCGACGCGTTGATCCGACCCGAGTTCGGACACGTGTGCCAATGATTGACGGTCGTGTCGTATTGAACGCCCGGATCGCCGCACGCCCAGGCCGCCTGGGCGATCTTTTCCATCAATTCTTTCGCCGAGTGGCTGGGCCCCTGCTTGCCCGGGTCGGTGACCCAATGCGTCGTCCAGGGCTCGTCCCGCTCGACCGCCTTCATGAAATCGTCCGAAACACGGACGGAGAGGTTGGCATTCTGGAAGAGAATCGAGCTATACGCCTCGTCCGCCGAATAGCCCTGCTCGATCAACAGACGGGCTTTCTTCTCTTCGTTGCACTTGCACTCGATGAATTCGAGGATGTCGGGATGCCAGACTTTCAGCGACTGCATCTTCGCCGCGCGGCGGGTTTTGCCGCCGCTCTTGACCACGGCCGCGATCTGGTCGTAAACCCGCATGAACGACAACGGCCCCGAAGGCTTTCCGCCGCCGGCCAGCTTCTCACGGTGCGAACGCAACGTGGACAAATCGGTCCCGGTGCCGGAGCCGAACTTGAAGAGCATGGCCTCGGATCGAGCCAACTCCATGATGTCTTCCATGTCGTCCCGAACGCTCTGGATGAAACAAGCCGACGCCTGAGGATGCTCGTAGGGATTCTCCGGCTGGCTAACTTGTTTCTCCTCCTCGTCCCAGTGCCAATTGCACGCGGCTCCCTTCACGCCGTATTGATGATAGAGCCCGACGTTGAACCAGACGGGCGAATTAAACGCGGCGTGTTGATGCAAACAGAGCCACGCCAGCTCGCGATAGAATCGCTCGGCATCGTCGGCGCTCGCAAAACAGCCGTCGCCCAGCCCCCAATCGGCTATGGTGCGGCAGACGCGGTGGATCAACCGCCGCACGCCCGTCTCGCGCTCCTCGGTGCCGTTCTCACCATAGAAGTACTTGCTTGCCACGACGTTCGTGGCCAACTGGCTCCACGTCGACGGGATCTCGCAGTCCCGCTGCTCGAAGAGCGTACCTCCCCCTTCTTCCTTGATCGTCGCAACTCTCAGATCCCACTGGACCGTGTCGAAGGGATCGGAGACGTCGCTTGGGCAGAAATGAGAATCGATCGTGAGCCCTTCGCAGGGCCCGCCGAAAGTCGCGTCCACGTCGTTCTCCCGATCCTGGGTCGCCGTCTGTTGGGCGTCTTTGAACTCCGCATTTTCCATGACTGATGTTCCTTCCTCCGTGAGCGCCGGCTATCCGTACCGGATAATGTACATCTGTACAATTATACCCCAGACGAACCGAGCCGCCACCGCAGCTTGTCCATTGTTCCAAAAAACACCGCTCCCGAGTGGTAAGATACTCCCGCCCCAAAGGCGTCTACCGGTCTGCACCTCCTATATATTGTAGTTTCCAACGGAAGCACCACAACATACAGGTGAGATCGTCAAAGTGTAGCCAGATCTTTCTTCTCGTCAATGACTCCCTTTCAGATCTTCTCAACGCCTTGTCAGCGAAGCATTTGTGTGATTTCGGTAAGCCATTTCCCTCGTTCGGGGCAAGCGAGACAATACCCCAAATTCTTCGAGTTTTTTCGGGGTTCGGGGAATTCCACATGACTGGCTGCCCGGCGAAGGACCGCGAATTTTTTTCAAAAAACAGCCCGCCCCCCAAGCGAGCGCAGGATGCGAGAAAAGAAGACGAATTGTACTCTTGACAGCCTACGGCACGCGTCGTAAAATCAGACTCATTACGACGACCGCCGTAATTTCAGGAGGAGTCGCATGCCCAAGGAAATCCCCTCACTCGGTGAGTTGGAGATCCGCGTTCTTCAACTCGTTTGGCAACATCAGCCGTGCACCGAGCGCCAGATTAGCGACGTGGTGCAACAGCAGCGCTCCGTCGGACGTACCACCGTGTTGAAGACGATTCAGCGTCTGGAAGCCAAGAGACTCCTGGTCCGCAACGAAGGCAAGGGCCCGATCCAATATCGGGCCGCGGTGAGTCAAAAACGTTTGCTGCCGGCACTGGTCGACCGTTTTGTCGATCGGGTCCTCGGCGGCACCACCGATCCCCTGGTCGCCTATTTCACCGACTCCGGCAAGCTCTCGAAGAAAGACGTCGAGACGCTAAAGGCCATCGCACGCAAGGTCAAAGAAAACACCAGAACCTGAGATAAGGGCAACCGCATGATCGCAGCGATAATCGAGAGCCTCAACACATTGAGCGCCGATTGGGCCGGACGCATGGTGGCCGTCCTTTGGCAATCCACGTTGTTGATCGCCGGCGCCGCGCTGGTGGCGATTCTTCTGCCGCGCTGGTCGCCGCAATTGCGCTTCTGGCTCTGGCAGATCGTGGCCCTCAAGCTCCTGGTGATGCCCTTCTGGACGCTTGGCGTGCCGCTGCTCTATTTCCCTTCGGGCGATCCGATCAGCGCGACGACCGAAGTCGCATCGATGGATTCCGCTCGGCCGACAGTGACCCCGTTGCCGGCGGCTCCGTCTCGTTGGCCTGTTTCCACCGACGGCCTGACCGCCCCGGGCGAAGTCGCTCGGCCGGACCCAATCTCGGCAACAACGGCGCCGACATGGCCGTGCTGGTTGTTTCTGGTCTGGCTGGCGGTCGTCATCGGACAGCTTGTCCGGCTCCTCGTGCAACGCGCTCGGCTCCGTCGGTTGCTCCGCCGTCCCGCGACGGCCGATACCGCACTGGCGTCCTTGGTGCGGCAACTAAGCCAGCGTATCGGCTTGCGGCATCCGCCGTCGGTGCTGTTGGTCGAGACCGACTATTCGGTTTTCGTCTGTGGACTTCGCCAGCCCGTGCTCGTCCTGCCGAGGAGTCTCTTGTCGCTTGGCCGGCACGAGTTGGACCAGGTTATCCTGCACGAATTGGCCCACGTCAAGCGGCACGACCTCTTCTGGGGCTGGCCGGTCGAGATTGCCCAGATCGTGTATTTCTTTTATCCGTTGGTTCGTTGGGTCCGCTATCGACTCTGGCTCGAACGCGAGCTGGCGTGCGACCAGTGGGCGATGGCCGTCAGCGGCGCCGGTCCTCGCGAGTACGTCGACGCGCTGGTCGAGGTGATCACGCGAATCTCATCGCCCGTGCCCGCCGTCGGAGCCATCTCGGCCGGCCTGGACGGCAATTTCCCTCTCGCAAAAGGAGACGCGTCATGAAAACGTCTTTCGGGCCCTGGGCCACGGCCATGCGAGGTGAGATGAATCCGACGCTCAGTGCATTCTGGAAGCAGCGGCTCATGATGCTTCCACGGGTCCACCGAAGTAAACCGACCATGGCCCGGCGCGCGGTGTTCGGGCTGTGTGTCGTCGGCTTATTGACCTGCGCGTTGCCGACGTTGCGTGGGGAGCCGACCGCCGAACCGGCCGTGCCTGGAACGCAACAAGACGGTAGCCCGAACCTCGGGGTGCCTGGGCCAAAGCAAAGCGGTGGCCCAGATAGCCCAGCGACAGGCAAAAACCCCGAGAAGGACACCGACGTCAAGCTCATCCGAGGCCGTGTGGTCGATCAGCAGGGCAAGTCAATTGCCGGGGCCAGGCTATGGTATGCATATGCATTCAACAAATACAGCAGCAAACCTCTCGATGTCGAGACCAGTTCGGACGCCGAGGGCCGGTTCACACTCGAAATACCACCTGCTCCAACGAAAGAAGAAGGTATTAGAAGAGTATCTTCAAGCGTTTGGGCCTATTCGCCAGAACATTGCCTGGGGAGCACCTATCCCGGAAACACTCGGGTGAAGAAGGACCCACGAGAGGTCCGCGTTGAGTTGGCCCCGGCGACGGACACGTCGTTGGTGGTGCTCGATCCCGATGGCCGGCCGGTCACGGGGGTGCTCGTCGAGCCGGTTCACTATCTCGCACACGGAGGCTACGCCCTGGTCCCGGATGGGGCAAAGCCGCTTGTCGGCGGGCAAACCGATGCCGAAGGTCGCGTGCGGCTGCCCGCCATGGCTCGCGATCACCTGGCTAGTGTTTGGGTAACTACGAAAGCCTACGGCGTGCAAACCCAGCGATTCACGGTCAAGGCCACCGAGCCGGCCGAGCGGACCATTCACTTGCGCCCGGTCTGCCGGATCGAGGGCCGAGTGATCGCCGAGAAGCCCGAATGGGCACGTGGAATACGGATCGTTTTCACCACGGAACAAGCGTGGGGCACCGGCCCCGAGCCGGAACACCGTCCGCCCTGGCCGGCTGAAGGACGTGCCGACGTCACGACCAACGACGAGGGTCGATGCGTGGTGCCCATCATTGCCGAAGGTCGGCTCAGCATGATCGAAACGGTCCTCGATGACAAACTGCCCGTGCGGCCCGAATTGCCCCGGTTTGTCGACCTCTCGGTTGGCGAGACGACCGTGCTCGCGCTGCCGATGCTTCCCCTGGTCGATATTCGCGGATCAATCCTTGCCGAGGACACGGGCAAACCACTTCCCGGGGTAGAGATACACGTCTACTACGGCACGTTCCGCCAGGGCACCGACGTGGTCAGCGACGCGAAGGGCCGTTTCACGGCTCGTGTCCTGCCCGGAAGGGTGCGTTTCCAACCGATGAACCTGTACAAAACCAAGTACCTGCAATTCGGACAGCCGCCGTGGTACGACGTGCCTGAAGATGCTGACGACTTCGAGCTGCCCCCGATCGAAGTCGTGCCGTCCGAACCGCTCGACGGGCGGTTGGTCGACCAGGACGACCGGCCGGTCGCCGATGCACAGGTCATCGCCTACTATGCCAACTGGCTCTGCTCCACGGCGAAGACGGACAAGGACGGCCGGTTTACGCTCCGGAAGATGCTTGTGTCGATCGACCCGGACGAAGCGACGTACCGAGTCAAGTTGGGCATCGAAGAGAGGCGGTTTATGCGCAACGGCGGCGTCGAGATCATCCAGGCCGATCCGTTCGTTCTCCGGGTAAAACGGTAGATAGGATCTCGTCTGTCATCAGCATTGGGGTGCCATGACCACGTGCGTCATGCGGGTGTCCGGGAATTCGAAGCAGTGGGGTGGCGCCGATGATTTTCCGCCGAATCGGTTGCCTCTGCTGTCGGCTCTTTCGGAAAACCGTCGGTCTTGCAAAGCAACAAGAGGCCATGTTCCTGGATTGTCCAATA
>CAZWWC010000221.1:0-7545 GCA_964637625.1 uncultured Planctomycetaceae bacterium | reverse complement strand
CACAATGCCTTCCATTACAAACCCAACAGCAATCGGCAACGGCATTGGGTGCCACCCTGCCTACTTCACGCTTCGCCCTTCATCCTTCATCCTTCATCCTTCATCCTTCATCCTTCACACTTCACCCCATGTCCGGGGTCCAGAGCTTAGGCTTTTCTTTGGTGGATTGTTCGCTATCGGGGGTCCAGAGTCCGGCGGCCGGCTCGTCTTGGGGCGGCTCGGGCACGGCGTCCGGCGGCAGCTCGGGCTCGACGGGGCGTCCCTGGGCGTCGACGACTCCCGCTCGAATGAGAAAATCGCGCAACGCTTCGGCCACGCCCGGCTCGCGAAGGTGCTCTCGGCGGAGATGCTCGAACAGCCGGGACCCTTCCTCCGCCTCTCCACGCGCCATGCGCAGCTCCAATTCGTTGAAGTCCCACGCGGCCGACGATTGGCCCAGCGTCTCGGCCAATTGTCGACCACGCTCGACATAGCCGAGAGCCCGGTCGGAGTCGCGCTCGTTCTCGACCAGCACGGCCAGTGCCTGCTGCTTCTGGTCGTCGGCGATTTTCGGTCGCTCAATTAATTCCCGTCCGAAAACGTCCGTCGCCTCGTGGGCGCCGTAGACGACCGCCCGATGAAAACCGGCCAGCAGTGCGTCGTCGGCAAGCCGCTCGACCATGACGCGATGGAGACGCACCAGCGGAAGGTCCGCCGGAGAAATATTCTCCGGATCGATTGGCCCGAGCGTCGGCAATCCGAGCTTGCTCCGCAGGCGGTTGAGGTCCGCGGGGTCGCCCAGCTGCCGGATCCAACCTTCCAGGATCAAGATGGTGGCCAATACCAGGACTTTCTTGTCCCCTTCGGCGGCAACTTCTTCGGCCGATCGGCCGTTGAGCACGCCGAGCTTCACCCCGGGCCACTCCTCCATCACCGTGCGCTCGATATTCTGCTCGCCCAAGGAACGAATCGTCTCACGCGACGCGTCCGGCGGCAATCGCCACGGTCGACGCAGCAACGATCGGGTAGCCGACACCTGGGCAATCACCTCCTGCTCGGGCTCTCCGGTAATCTGACCATTGGCGACCTGGCCGAGCAGGCTGACGACTTCCTCTCGCTGGGCCGACGTGGCGCCCATCAGAACCAGCCGAGCCTCGCGGTCCGTTTGTCGTCCGAAGAGCATGGCCTGGCCCAAGACCGTGGACACCGTGTCCAGGGTCAAGCCTTCCGCCGAGTCGGGAGTCGGCCGGTCCAACAGCCAGAACATGATCTTGGGCGGCACCTCTTCCTTGCTCTGCTCGCGGAACGTGGCCGCATCGAAGGGCACCGCAACCGCGTGCTTCCACGTGGAAACAAGGCCGGCCAGCTCGTCGGCGTCGCCGACCGGAAACGTCAGCCGTAGGCCGTCGGTCGCGTCACCCAGCGGGTCGTCGGAGAGGAGCATGGCGGTGGCTCGGGCTTCGACGGCGTCTTCCAGTGGGATATCCAGCGAGGCCAGCTTTTCGAAGGCCGCGATCGCGCCGGGCTGATCCGCCAACCAGCTACGCAGGATGGCCAGGTTTTGCCACACGGCCGGCTGCTGGGGAACCTGCTCGGCGAGGTTTTCGAGGCGTCGGGCCGTTTCAGCCCAATTCGCCCCGGCCAACGGTTCGAGCGCGCGATCGAACTGGTCCTTCCACGCAACGTCCTCGGGGCACTCGGCCAGCGGCGGTTCGTCTTTGAGCAACAACGGCACCGCGTCGGACCGGCTTATCTTGGTCAACAACTCGCGCGGATGCGGATCATTGCTGTTGGCCATCGTCTGAAGATGCCACAGAGCGCGAGCCGACCGGATCATGCCCGAGCTGGCCAGCAGTTGTGCAACGACCGACATGGCGCCGTAGACTTGGGCGTAAAGCTCCTCGCCGCTGCCGGAGAGCGACTGTTGGAGCAATTGCATGGCCGCCGGGCCGTCCCCGTCGATGGCCGCGTTGATGGCCGACTCGGCCAGGGCGATCGAGTTGTCGGGAAAATGCTTGCGGAAGTGGTCCACCGCGGCGCGCGCATCCTCGTCTCGCTGTGTCGCGCGAAGCAACTGAATCTTGAGCGTCAGCAGACAGGCACGCGGTGCGTCGGGCGACTCGATCGACTCGAGGTGCCGCAGGGCGGCCACGTATTGCTCGCCCTCCATCATCCGGTCGAGTGTCTTCAATTCAGCCAGCAGGTCGTCGCAGCAGAATTTGATCTTCTTGCCCGTTCCGCCCGGACAAAGGCTATAGGAGTCGATCGCCATGGGACGCTTCTTTCGGCTGATGGCTTCGGCGGTGGACACGACTGGCCGGCGGGCGTTCAGACGCGGACAACGCGAGACCGACCTGGCGGCCGGGCGGCTGAATCTGACCGGCAACGGATAGGAACGTGATGGTAGCATACGGCCGCACGGTTGACGAGCAACGAAGTTGGGCCGCTTGCCGAAGGAAACATCCTCGCGCAGGAGAGCAAGCAGAGGAATATGGATAAATGCGGGGTTCTGGCGAATTCCGACGGCATTAGTCCAGACGGGTCCACGTTGTCCAGTGCGTTTTGCGGAGCTGCTAGGGTGACTACGCCGGAGAGCGGCCGCTGAGGGTTGTCTTCCGCCGCGTTCCCCCTATTAGGGAGGTGGTTTCACGCGCGGCCGGGCTTAAGACGGGCGATCTGTATGGTTCCTGGAAGTTTGTGCTGGGCCTGTTGGTTGTACTGGTCGCACAGCGGGCGGGTTCTTTGCAGATTTTGACGGTTATTCCTATTGTACGGGCGATCTCTGGCCGATTAGCCAGGTGTATCGTGATAAACCGGCCGGTGGCTGCGCGACGGGAATGCCCTGCCGACGCAGTGTCGAGGAAAAACAACCCTGTCGTGGAATTGGCTATGAGACGCACAACGATCTGTTTGGCGGTCGTCGTCTTACTACTGGGTGGTCCGGCGTGGGCTCAGGAGGTCTTGCCGGGAGAGCCGATGCCGCCGGTAGAGCCGGGCGGGCCGGAAGCGGTCCCAGGTGGGCCGGCCTCGGGTGAGGCGGGCCAGGCGTCTGGGCAAGCGTCGCCGGAGCCGAGCGGGCAACCGCCTCCGCAGAAGTGGCAACCGCTCGAAGAGATCATCCCCATGCCCGATGTGACCACGTCCAATACGACGCCGCCGGTCGGCGCGACGCCCATGACGTCGATGGTTGGTCCTTTGATGGAGGCGCGTCCGCGCGGCCCGTGTTGCGAGAAGACGGGCCGCGGCTATTGGTGTCCGCCCAACTGGTCGGTGGACCAACGTGTTCGCGTCATGCACCATCCGAAACCCCGTGGCACGATCACGGGTCAGTTCGGCTCGGTGGGCATAGGGTATGACTTCATTACAGAACAATACGTCGAGTCATTCGCCCTCCGGGATGGAATGTCGACGCGCTCGACGCCGCTGGAGCCCTCGGCCGCCTACGAAATCACGATTGCGCGTTATCTGGGCCGCGACTCGGACAACCGTGATCATTTTCTCGAGTTCGTCTACTACGGGCCGCACGACTGGGACCAGACGTACGCCATACACCGGACCGAGCGGCCGACGATTACCAACGGCGACCTCTGGCCGAATCAGGAGCAAATTCCCCTGGGTACGGATGTCACCTTTGGAAACCTCTTCAGCTTCCTCGATAATGACCTGACCGGGTTCAATCGGGCTGATGACCTTAGTGAGCGTTACGCGTCGCGGATGGACAACTTCGAGCTCAACATGAGGGTTCGTCCTCGTCCACGGATCGATCGCATGATGCTCTATCAGAACGGCCGGTGGCGTCGCGAGGCTCAAGAAGGTTGCCTTTGCTCGTTCTTGCTCGGTATGCGGGGGATCTCCCTGGATGAGGACTACCTGCTGGTCGGCACGGGCCTGAACGTCGTCGACGACGTCACGACGAGCACCTCGGGCAGGTACGACGTCCGCACGCACAACGACATGGTCGGCCTGCAGATCGGTGGCGACGTCGTTTGGCGAAAGGGCTTTGCCGAACTCGGAATGCGGGCCAAGGGCGGCGTGTTCGTCAACTTCGCCGATCAGTACACAACCTTGGTCAGTACGGGAGGGTTGGGCGATCCGATGGCCAACCAAGAGCTTTACGACGTCAATGGTCCTTATACCGACACCAACGACCAATACTCCGAAGATCGCCTGGCCCGATCGCGCGACGTGGGGGGCGTGGCCGAGTTCGGTTTCACGGCCGGCTACCAGGTGCGACGGAACATGGTTGTCCGGGCGGCTTACGATATCATGTGGCTCTCCGGCGTGGCGTTGGCCCCCGAGCAGGTCAACGGCCAGATCGGTGCTCCGGGGCGCATCAACCGCAACGGCCTGCTGTTCATGCAGTCGTTGAGCCTGGGTGTGGAACTGGATTGGTAGTGGCCATCACCCCCGACGGGCGACGTGTCCGGGTTAGAAAACGGTTGGGTTGATCATGATGCGACCCCCGCGGCTTGCCGCGGGGTTTTTTTTGCGCCCAAAGCCGCTGCCTGTCCCGGCCGGCCACGGAGCGTGCGACCGCGGCGTGGTCGGCTGCCCGTGGCCGATGGCCGTCGCACCGGGCGGTCGCGGGCGATCCCCCCAACACAAGGGATCACGCGCACGGTCGATCGGCAATGGTCTCGCCCGGCGGCGTACTGCCGGGCGTGAAACTGGCGAAACGGGGCCGACTTCTCCTGCCGTGGGCCACGAATGACCCTGCCACGGCGGCGCGGCTGACATGGACGGCTCGAACGATTAGCAGTAAGCTAAGTGTTCTGGAGCGTCCATTTGATTATGGCGGGTGCACCGGTTTCCCAATGCAGCGAGTCACGCATGAAGCAAACCTTTTTCGCACGACGCGGCTTTCTGATTCTAATGTTGCTGGTGTTCTCGCTGCCCTTAATTTGGGTAGGCTCGAAGCGAGCATTGCTGAAGAACCGCAACGACGTGAAGACGTGGTTGCCCGACGGATTTCAGGAAACGGCCGACTACGCCTGGTTCGAGGAGCATTTTCCCCACGACCAGTTCATCCTGGCCAGTTGGGAGGGATGCACGCTGGGCGACCCCCGGCTCGATTTTCTCGCCCGCAAGCTCAGGGCGCACACCGAGGAGGCCAAGCGCAAGGGCGAGCAGCCCTATTTCAGGAGCGTGCTGACGGGCAAGGAGCTGGTCGACCAGGTCGCGGAGCGGTTCAAGACCAGGCTCTCGCGCGAAGAGGTGCTTGCGCGGCTCGAAGGGTCGTTGATCGGGGCGGACCACAAGAAGACGTGCCTCATCGTGTTTCTGGCCGAGGTGTTTCACGGCAACGAGCTGGCCGCGGTGGTCCAGTGCGTCAAAGACACGGCCAACGATTGCGACGTGCTGGGCGACATTAAGACCATTCCCGAGGGTAACCCTATCCCGAAGGACCAGATTCACCTGGGCGGCCCGCCGGTCGACAACGCGGCGATCGACTATGAAGGCAAACGGACGCTGATCCGCCTGGCGGGTTTGTCGGCGGTGATTGGCTTGGGTATCTCGTGGCTGTGCTTGCGGAGTATTCGCCTGACGGCGATGGTGTTTAGCTGCGCGATTCTCGCGGCCGGCATCGGGATGTCGATCGTCTTTTTTTCGGGCGGGCTGGTCGACGCGATCCTACTGTCGATGCCGTCGCTGGTTTACGTGCTGGCGATGTCCGGGGCGATCCACATAGTCAACTACTACCACGATGCGATCCATGAGAGCGGTTTGGACGACGCGCCGCAGCGCGCGCTGGCCCACGGTTGGAAGCCGTGCACGATTGCGGCGGTGACGACCGCGATCGGCTTGTTTTCGCTCTGCAACAGCAGCCTGATTCCCGTCCGCAATTTCGGGTTCTATTCGGCGTTGGGCGTACTGGCGTCGCTCGTGCTTCTGTTTCTGGTGTTACCGGCGTGTCTTTCACTTTGGCCGTCGCGTGCGTTTGCCGAGGAGATCAAACGCAAGCAGCAAGAGGAACAGCAGCGAGGGAGGAAGAAACACACGGTCTTCCACCAGGTCTGGCACAAGGTCGGGGGGAAGGTGATTCGCCACAACGGCCTGGTGGCGACGGGCTGTCTGGCGGTTATGCTTTTTCTTGCTCTTGGCGTCTTCCGGATTGACCCGTCGATCAAGCTGATGAAGCTCTTTTCGCCGGGCGCGCGGATTCTGACCGACTACGCCTGGCTCGAAGAGCATCTCGGACCGTTGGTCCCCATGGAAGTCGTGATTCGTCTGGACCGCGACAAGACGAATTTGAACTTTCTGCAGCGGATGCGTTTGGCTCGCGACGTGGAACGGGCGGTCGAGCAACTTGAACCGGTCGGCGGCGCGATGTCGGTCGCGACCTTCGCTCCCAGTCTGGGCCCCAGCCGGCTCGGCGGCTTGACTTTCGAGGAACACGCGTTGCAGACCGTTTTGAAGAGACACCGCGACGATTTTGCCGAATATCTTCGGGTGGACGAGAACAGCAACGAGGAACTCTGGCGCGTCAGTGCCCGGGTCGAGGCGCTGAGTGACTTGGACTACGGCAAGTTCGTCAACGAGTTGCGCGACGTCGTCGATCCGGTGTGCCAGGCCTATCGCGACGCGGGCGCCGAGGGTCTGACGGTTAAGTACACGGGCCTGGTGCCACTGGTTTACAAGGCCCAAACCGAACTGATCAGCGGACTGTTCCGAAGCCTCATTCTGGCCTTTGTGCTGATTGCCATCGTCATGATGATCGTGCTGCGCAGCGTCTCGGCCGGGGTGCTGTCGATGATCCCCAACCTCTTTCCCGTGATGATCATCTTCGGCGCCATGGGCTGGCTGGCGATCAAGGTCGACGTCGGATCGATGATGACGGCCAGTGTCGCCCTGGGCGTGGCCGTCGACGACACGATCCACTATCTCACCTGGTTCCGGCACGGGCTCGATCTGGGCTACAGCCGCAAGCGGGCGGCGATGACGGCCTATCAGCGATGCGCCACGGCCATGAGCCAGACCACGCTGATCGGCGGCCTGGGCCTGGCCGTGTTCGCCGTCAGTACCTTCACGCCGACACAGCGTTTCGGCTATCTGATGTTGACGCTGCTGTTTGCCGCGTTGGTCGGCGACTTGATCTTCCTGCCGGCGCTGTTGACCGGCCCGTTTGGCCGATTCTTCGACCGAAAACGCCGAAAAAAAAACGGCCGACCACCGTCGGATGATTGGTCGTCGGAAGAGAGGGGACCCACCCATCGCGACGTCCAACACGACGCGCCCGTGGCCGATGTGGTCTTGGGCGCCGAGCAGTCCGGCACGCAGCGCGAGCACACTCCGTCATCGCTGCCGACACCCCACGGCCGCACGAAACGGTCGAGTTGGGTGCCGTAGACCAATCGTTGATCCGGCGCGCATTTCTCACTACGGTGTGCCACTGCTTGCCACCGGCAAGCAGTGCGGGCTATGGAGCCGTCCAGCACTGCCTCTTGCGA
This sequence comes from uncultured Planctomycetaceae bacterium, assembly GCA_964637625.1. Lineage (GTDB taxonomy): Bacteria > Planctomycetota > Planctomycetia > Pirellulales > Thermoguttaceae > UBA11386. The sequence continues at coordinate 118 of CAZWWC010000221.1, read as the reverse complement.
AACAGTGGCACACTTCGTTGGACCGTTCCCGGCTCGTGAGATATGCGGGCGGGGCGCCACAGGCGTAGTAGTCCGTCTACCCTCAAGTGTCAGGCACGAGTTGGGTGCCATGGGCGGC
>CAZWWC010000220.1:0-7566 GCA_964637625.1 uncultured Planctomycetaceae bacterium | reverse complement strand
GCGATCGGGTCGTCTGGGAACAGGAGTCGACGCTGCAAGACGTCCTGCCACTGCACGTCCCATTACAGGTGGAAGAGGGCGTCTATGACCTGGCCATTTCGGTCGTCGAGACGCCAAGCCTCCACTGGCGATCGGTCGGTTCCGTTCCTTTGAGTCTCAAGCCGAAGGTGATCGCCGAGCGGAAGGTGCAGTTGCTCGTGCTCGACCGACAGCCGCCCGAGCGGCCAGCTGAGACCGAGTCGCTTCGGACGGTCGAAGAGATCGATCCGGCCAATCCGAAGTGGTGGGAACGTTTTGCCAAACCGCCCCCACGACTGGCCAAGCTCCAACTGGGCAATTTGTCTCGATTCTGGCAAGGACCCTTGGGCTCCGGCGACATGCAGTCGCGCAAACATCCCTTGGGCAAGTTGGCCCAGTTGGCTCCAAGCCGCCCGCCGGACGACATCAGTTGGGAGGCATACACGCTGCCGATCAAACGGCCGGGCAAGCCTCACGTACTGGAAGTCGAGTATCCCAGCGACGTGCCGCAGCAGTTGGGCGTCAGCGTGCTGGAACCGAACTCGGCCGAAGCACTCATGCCGATCCATCTCGACTCGGGCGTGAGCCTAGCCGAGGAGATCGGCACGGCCGGCCAGCCGCCCCGGATGCTTCGCCATCGACTGATCTTCTGGCCCCACACCAAGGCGCCTTTGGTGTTGATCACCAACCAGAGTTCGAGTCGGCCGGCCGTCTACGGCAAGATTCGTGTATCGGACGGATGGAACCATCTCCCGGCAAAGCATCTCGACGATGAGAAGCCTCGCCGGTTGCTGGGGGCCTACTTCGATCGGCCTTGGTTCCCCGAAAGCTTTTGCGCAACGGAGGCCTACGACGTCTGGAGCCGACGCAGTCTCGACGATTGGGTAACCTTCTACCAAGGCGGGACCCGGCTGGTCGAGTACCTGAAGCACGTCGGCATGAACGGGATGATGATCTCCGCATTCTCCGAAGGCGGCACTCTCTATCCCAGCCAGCTCGTCGAGCCGACGCCCCGATACGACAAGGGGCCGTTCTTTACCTCCGGGCAGGATCCGGTGCGCAAGGACGTCCTCGAGATGCTCTTCCGGCTGTTCGATCGCCAACAGATGCAGCTGATTCCAGCGATGGAGTTCGCCGCGCCCTTGCCCGAGCTTGAAGAACTCCTCCGCGCCGGCGGCCCCGAGGCCGAGGGGATTCGCTGGGTCGGTCCCGAGGGACTCACCTGGGAACAGGTCTACCGGCCGCATCAGCGCAAGGCGCCGTATTACAATCTACTTCATCCCCGGGTTCAGGCCGCCGTGCTCGCCGTGGTCCGCGAGGTGGTCGACGAGTATGCGAGCCGTCACAAGTCGTTCGGGGGCGTGGCCATCCAGTTGGCCGGCTACGGCTATGGGCAACTGCCTCCGGTCGAGTGGGGAATGGACGACGTGACCATCGCCCGATTCGAGCGCGAGACGCAGATCCCCGTTCTGGCCGGCACCGGACCGAGGCGCTTCGCCGAGCGAGCGGCGTTTCTCATGCGCGAGAGACGTCGTGATTGGGTGTCGTGGCGAGCCAACTGTCTTGCGCGGTTTTATCATCGCGTTCAATCGGAGATCTCGGCGGTCCGCGGCGATGCCCGAGTGTATCTGACCACGGCCAACCTGCTCGCCGGCCCGCACTGGGAGCAGCGGTTGCAGCCGACGCTGTCTCGGCAGGTAGCCCCCGACGACGTTTTGCTTGAGGCGGGCATCGATCCGGCCCGGTTCCGCAAACCCGACGGCCCGGTACTGATACACACGCAACGCGTCACACCGCTGGATTCGCTGGACGCACAGGCCGTTGCCTTGGCATTGCAGCCGCCGGCGGACTCCCCACAGGGCGACCGGGGACAGCCATGTTCGGGCAGCCTGTTCTTTCACCAGCCGCGCGAGCTCCGCGTCGAATCGTTCGACCACAAGAGCCCCTATCGCACCAGCTACACGGTGCTCCACTCACAACTCGTGCCGTCGAGCCATCAGAACCGACGTCGCTTTGTCCGCCAGTTGGCCGCGTGTGACTCGCAGGCCATCTTCGACGGCGGAGGGTTGCTGCCGATGGGCCAGCAGGACGCGCTGGCCGATCTGGTGGCCGCCTATCGCCGGCTGCCGAGCATTGCGATGCGACGCGTGGCCGGGCCCGCAGCGCCGCGGAGTATGCAGCCGGTGACGATCCGTTACGGCAGCCACTCGGGCAAGACCTACGTCTACGCGGTGAACGATAGCCCCGCCGCGGTGTCGCTGAGTTTGCAGGTCACGGCTCCGGCCAATTGCCGCCTGGAATCGCTCGTCGAGACCAAACCGGTCCCCGACTTGGTTCACCGTGGCGGCAAGACCTACTGGCGGGTTGACCTGGCACCTTACGATCTGGTCGCGGCGCGACTGACGGCCCCCGGGGTTACGTTTTCCTCGCCCGAGGTCTCACTGCCGGACGCAGTGCGTGAGTCGCTCTGGGCACACATTCACGACCTGGGAGCGCGCAAGGAAGACCTGCGGAGCCCTCCGTCGTGGTACTCGTTGTCCAACGCGGGGTTTGAAAAACCGGCCGGGGGCAACGGCACGATCCCCGGCTGGACGGTGCGGAAATCAGAGGGCGCCAGCGTGGAGCTGCGTCAAGATCCGAAGCGCCCCGAGGGACCTCAGGTCGTTCGGTTGACCAGTTCCGGGTTGCCCGTCTCCCTCGTAAGCGAGCCCTTTCCACCACCGTCAACCGGTCGGTTGTCGATGTTCGTCTGGCTGAGAGTACCCGATGAACAGAAACAACCCTTGGTGGAACTCGTCTTGGAAGGGCGGTTACACGACCAGCCGTTTTGGTACGCCCGTATCCTGGGGCAAGCCGTCAACGGATCTCCGGCGAAGTCGATCGGCGAGGATTGGCGACCGTTTAAGCTGCCCGTCGACAATCTACCGCTGGAAGGCCTTTCCGACTTGCGGGTGGGTGTTCGGCTTGTCGGATCGGGCGAGGTCTGGATCGACGACGTGGAACTCGGTCACCTCGAGTTCGACGCCGACGAATTGAAACTGCTTTCCTGGATGATTTCGTCGGCCCAAATGAAACTCCAGGCGAACCAGATCAGCGATTGCATCCACGTGCTGGAAGGCTATTGGCTGCGTTTTCTTAAGACCAACGCTCCGTTGCGCAGCAGCATCGCCCGGCGCACCCCGCCGAAGGCCGAATCGTCAGGCAAACCGAAGGAGAAACCGGCCGCTTCGACCAGCCTCTTGGACCGGATGCGCGGCCTGATGCCGAGGAAATTCTGGTAAGTGAAACGGCCAACGACGGAAGGGAACCACAGATGAACACAGATGCACACAGATGAAAGCTTGCAAGTGGTTACCGTAGACTCCCCTTCTCACGGATTCCGGCTTCATCACGACGGGTGGCTGGGGCATAGCGAAGCGGTGCCCCAGAGAACCGAGAAGAACGTAGATAGAAGGAGCCCGTGCTCCCTCCACCCTGCGTCTGCTTCACGGTTTCATTGACTCGGTTGGTTCGGGTCTTTTCGTTCCGTCGGCGGTTCATCCCTCTCCGTCCACGGCACGTTGCGCAATAGGATGGCAGCGATCATGCAAGGAAGGAGGATAATCACACCTGCCCAAAAGTTCAATAATAATGGCTCGCTCACCCCCGAGAATCCCGCCGCGATTGCCAATAGGCCGGACAGAAAGAAAAACACGAGGGCGAACGTAAAGACTTCCCGCATGGAAAAACTCCTTTCGTGTGCACGGGACCAGCCACGGATCTGGGACACTTCTGAAAACACCAACTGGCCGTGTTGGATGCCAGCCGCGCCTATCTGTGTTCATCCGTGTTCCTCTGTGGTTCCAACTTGTCCGACAGTCGATCAGGCGGTCGGTGTCGGCGCGGCGGCCGGTGGGCGCTGGCCCATCTGCTGATCGAGCATGAACAGGCCGCCGGGGGCGTCGGCCATCAGCTTGAGTTTCTGCAGCACGGCGTCGGCGTTGGCTTCCTCCTCGACCTGTTCGTTGACGAACCACTGAAGAAACGCATTGGTCGCATGGTCGCTCTCGGCGACGGCCAGATCGACCAGCTTGTTGATGCGCCCGGTGACGTACTGTTCGTGGGCATAGGTGGCCTCGAAAATGGCCAGCGGCGATTCCCACTCGCTCGGCGGAGCTTCGATGGCGGCCAAAGCGACCCGACCTCCACGCTCCAGGACGAAATCGTAGATCTTCATCGCGTGGATCATCTCTTCGTCCGCCTGAACCCGCAACCAACTGGCAAAGCCTTCCAGGTTGATCGCCTGGCAATGGGCCGCCATGGACAAATAGAGATACGACGAGTAGTATTCCGCGTTGATCTGCGCGTTGAGCGCCTCTTGCATTTTTTCACTGAGCATGATTCTCTCCCTTGAGTTGAGGCAAACCGAGGACCGTGATCCTCGGGCAAGGACAATCTTGAGTTGCACCCGAGCAACTCGACCGTTTTTTCAACTATAGCCTTCGGATAATTATTGCGACAGGTACCCCGCCGGCAAGGCCTCGCCCGGCGAGCCAGACCCGCCGGCATTCTCCACCAGACGCCGCCAACCACCTGAAGCCCTTACCCCTGACGCAGTCTCCGTGGCTTCACTTCTCGGCTACCGCCGCATAAGATTATGGTCAGGGTGACACTTATTGATGTTTGCATGGCCATTGAACGGTTGGCCATGGCCGAACTGCCTTGAAAGCCGGGCTCCCGTTGGTCGCCCTGGGTTCATTAGCCATGCAAGGGTCAATAGAACCTATCCGAGAACCTCTTGAACCTCTGATGGTCATCCTGAGCGAAGCGAAGGATCTCGTTGGCACAGAACGACTTGAGATGCTTCGCTTCGCTCAGCATGACGTGCTCCGCCGGGTTCTCGGATAGGCTCTTAGTGTATCCCAGGACCGACTTTCCGTATCGGGTGCCCGGGTCTGAGTCCTCCCGATCTATCGGGACCGGGAAAGGCCCGGAAATCCGAAGTTCTGGGCCACCGCTGTCCCGGCGCGCCGGGATGGCCCAGGCACCCGCGCTGGAGCCACTGAATCTCTTCACCGACGGTCGACCTTACAGACAACCTGGAGCCTTGGCATTATGACGCACGATGAGAAACACGTCGACGCAGTACTTCAGCAAGCCACCGACTTGGCCGCTCTGGTCGACTATCAGCCGGGCAGTATTGTCAGCCGGACGTTGATCAAGAAATCGACCGGCACGGTCACTCTCTTCGCTTTCAACGCCGGGCAGGAGCTCAGCGAGCACACCGCGCCGTTTGACGCCCTGGTGCAACTGGTCGAGGGCGCCGCCGAGCTGACCGTTGGCGGCCGGCCGGTGCGACTGGCGGCCGGGCAAATGCTGGTCATGCCGGCCGACGTGCCCCACGCGGTGCGGGCCACGCAGCGATTCAAGATGCTCCTGACGATGATTCGTTCGTAGCGGGCCGCTGCGGTAGTGGGTCAGTTTAAGACGCAGAACATTCTCCCGCCCCGGTAGGTGGGGCTGCACAATTCCCAACGCTCCCAAGACTATAGCTAGAAGAATTACCGCAAGGGAGACGAGCAATCAGTGAAAGAGATTCACAAGAGGGCGATGAACTCTTCTACCGTGAGTCCAGCAAGTCTGATCTGCTTGGATAGCAAACCAACTCCGACAGTCCTGCCGCTGTGTACAGGGATGGATAGGCGCTCTATCTTGTCCGGGTGTCGCAATATGTGATGGCTTCCAGTTATGCGGTCAAGCTCGTAACCCGCTTTGCAGAATGCCGACACAGCATCGTTTCCAGACACCCGGGGCACTCTGCTAGGCATTAACCAAAATCCATTTTTGGTTTGCGCCGTTCGGGATGTCATCAGATTCAGTGCCTCGCCACGGAATGTCCTCGTGTGCAGCCCTATGGGACTGTACCACACCGAGGACCGCCTCGCGGACATTGGCAATAGCCTCCTCCTCGGTCTCACCGCAGCTTCCACAACCCGGGAGATTGAGGACGATCGCTGAAAACATACCGTCGTCTTCCTTGATGGTACAAACATGACAACGATAAGCATCCAAGCTGTCCCATTTGGGATCACCCGATGCATGGGCCGGATTGGTGTTTTCGAGTTCGATTTCGTGATCAACTATGCTCATCGTCTTTCCCCTCGTTTTCTACGTCTAGCTCCTCTGCTTTTATTCGGCAGGAGCCGAGAATATCTCCTTCGCACACAACCTCAATCGCATAGACGCCGGGCTCTTTGATTGGAAGTGGCGGTAACGCAAAAACCAGTTCGGCTGTTGCAAGCCTATCATTGCAGCTCACAAGAACTGCTGTGCCAAAGAGAATTTCGTTCTTCGTGAGGTTCACGAACTGAAGCTGTAGTGTTGTGTCATCACATACGTCAGTCAAACTTACGTACGCGAACGGCGATCCACCGTGCATTCCACCTTGGACCAGTGTTTGCTTTGTGCCATCGGGATTCTCGACCTTCTTGACGGGCGGTTTCCGTGAGAACCTGATCCTGTTAAAGGTACCTGCGATAACTTTCTTGCCGGAAACGTCTTGGTAAACGTGCTCCGCCAAGACGAGAGCCTGCAATACTGGCTTCACTTGTAGGCCCCCAGATAGTATTGGTCCGTCCCACTCATATTATACGCTTCTTGCGTGCAAAGAACCTAGTACGCTAGCACTAAGAGTATTTGTCGTCAATACCAAGAGGAGAATCGTCTTTAGTATAATGCAACCGCTGGCAATAATCAACTGCAATCGCTATAAGTCATTTTCTCTGTGACATTTACCACACGTGTGAGCAACCCAAGTGGGCGGGGACACCGTCGGGTAGTGGGTCAGTTTGAAATTGACCCATTGCCGGCCGCTGCGGCTCCCGGCCAGGTTGACAGGGCGCTGGAGAGCGTCTAGCATGAAGGGTTCGCGCGTTTTGCATCGCGTCGATTGTCCGCCCCTCGTGGGGTTCCATCGTCCCAACCGAGTAGTCTCATGGCCGTTCCGAAAAGAAGACACTCGAACCACCGCAGCGGCATCCGTCGGGCGCACGATGCCAAGAAACCTCGGGAAATCCAGTACTGCCCTAAGTGCAGCACCGCCAAGCCGTCACACGTGATCTGTCCCAATTGCGGTCACTACATGGGCCGAACCGTTGTCGAGGTTGAATCCTAGGGTTTGCGCATTCGTCCGACACCGAGGCAGTCCCCCCTTTTTGTGAGCTTCGTGTCAGGGCATCCTTGGCTACCGAGTAAGTCCGAAGATGGCATGGCAAGAGCTCGCGTCCCGGCTCGCCGGGATGCTCCGAACCCCTTTTCTGACAGACACCATGCACTTTGCCGAGGTGTAGAGCCGAGACGATTCCGCACCCCGTCTTGCGAGGCCGACTACCGTGAGCAAAATCGCCTTTCTATTTCCCGGCCAGGGAGCACAGATGGTTGGCATGGGCCGACGATTGGCCGAATCGCTCTCCAGCGCTGGCGAGCTTTACGATCGGGCGGCCGACGTGCTCGGTTACGATCTGGCCAAGCTGTGTTTTGAAGGACCGGCCGAGCAGCTCGACTCGACCG
>CAZWWC010000219.1:0-7599 GCA_964637625.1 uncultured Planctomycetaceae bacterium | reverse complement strand
GATATAGTCGGTCACGACAACCCTGGGCTTGCGGCTCATGCGTTTTTCTCTTCGGAAGGCACCCTGGAACCCGGTTCTGGGATAAGCTCTTAGAAACGTGTTTTGAAAAGGGTGCCACTGGCTGCTTGTCAGCCAGTGCTGGCCACCAAATGGGCTCAAATACAAGGGCGGACGAGCCGCCCATGGCACCCGTGGCTGGGCTACAGTCATTTTCAAAACACGTTCTTAGTGTAGCAGTCCGCGGGCGAGCCTGCCACCGGCCTAATCGGGCAGTGGTTTGCCTTTTGTTTCCGGGGCCAGTGCGATGAGCATCATGCCGAGAACATAGACACACGTGATCGTGGCACAGGCCATTGGGTATTGGCCGTCAAAAACGTCCTTAATCAACACTCCCGAGGTCAATACGCCGGCCGCGGCCAGCACGCGGCCCGAGTTGAACGCGATGCCCTGGCCCGTGGCGCGGACGCGAGTGGGAAACAACTCGGACAGATACAACGGCAGCCAGCCGTAGAACGAGGCCGTGAGCAGCCCCGCTATCCCCACAACGATGAGAAAGTTCAGGTCATACGTATCGAATACGCGAAAGAGATACTGACAGGAAATGAGCGAGCCGAGGCACAGCAAGAAGTAGGCGAGTCGTCGGTTGAGCCACCGAGCCAGCATGGGTCCCATGAAGCATCCCAGGATGGCACCGATCGAAATCACGATCTGGGTGACGCCTTTGGCCTTCGCATTGGTTTCGCCAACCATTTGGTCGACCCAAACCGGCAAAAACGCGGTAACGGCTCCCCAGGTTCCAATGAGCGCCACCGAGGCGAGCAAGATGCCAAGGATCGTTTTCTCGGCCAACATCGACGAAAAGACCTCGCGCAGCGGCTTTGTCTTTTCCGATAGGTTATCGACCGATTGTTTCCACTTTTTCGACTCGGGAATGAAAAAGATGACAAACAGCGCCAGCAAGCCCGGCGCGGCGCCGGCAATCATGATCCATCGCCATTGATCGATCTTGACCTCCTGCAACGTGCCCAAGATTGAAATGGCCAAGAAACCGAAATTCGCCGCCGCGCCGATCACGCCGGCGAGAATAGGTCGATACTTCTCCGGCCAGCATTCCATGACCAGGGCCACACCCAGTGCCCATTCGCCGCCCATCCCCAAGGCGGCCAGGAAACGACACCCGGCCAGATGCCACGGTTCGGTCGCAAACACACAGAGCCCGGTGAAAAGGGAATAGGTGGCGATGCTCATCGCCATGATTTTCACACGGCCCAACTTGTCGCCCAACCATCCGAAGACCCAGCCACCCGCGGCGGCACCCAGAAGAAACATGGCCACGAGCCAACTATAGTAGCTGGCGACGTCTCCTTCCGAAGGCAGCACCAACTGGCCGGCGCTACCCACATAGCTCATCAGGTCGCGCAGTGCCGGCCGCGCGGCAATGGGGAAAAGGCCCATCTCCAACCCGTCGAACATCCACCCCAGGAATGCCGCGATGAGAACGAGCCATTGCTCCTTCTTCAATCGTGTCTGACCGCCGTCGCGCGCGAGGTTTTCGTTCACAAGAAACTCCCGGGGAAAGGCCTGTTATTGACGGCCGGGCACTGTCCACGATAGGTTCTGTTGAAAACCTTCGAGAAGGGTGGCTGGGGCATAGCGAAGCGGTGCCCCAGACGGCCACAAACCGGGGCGTCGCCGCCCCGGCGCGCCGGGGCCAGCCACTCCCTCTGCCAAGCTGTGTTTTCAACAGACCCTCCATGATAGAGTGCTTGGGTGCGGCAGGGAAGACCACGGCGAAAACACTTCTCGAAAAACGGCCATGATTGACGAATATTTCGCCATCCAGGTCAACGGCTACGCCGGAGTGGACTTCAATGCCGACGACCTGACCGGGGAGGCGTTGCACCGGGCATGCCAACGGCTGCTCGACGACGGGGTGGGCGGCATTCTGGCAACGATGATCACCGACGACGTGGACCGCATGGCCGCCCGACTGGCCCATATCGCCGCGATCCGCCGGCGCGATCCGCTGGTCGGGCAAAGTGGTCGGCGGCGTGCACGTCGAGGGTCCGGTCGTCAGCGACCAGCCCGGCTAGGTCGGTGCGCATCCACCTTCGGCCTCGGGCGAGGCTGCTTCCGCCGATAGCCGGGTGGCTCTTGGTGGGCAAGAATCTTCTTGAGCGTGTGTCAGTTCAGTTCGTACTCACGGCAGGCCGCCCGGTTGCTCAACTGGCCAGTCAACAGACGACGACTGGACGCCAATAAAACTTTTTCACCAAGGCGCGGCGGCCATCGAACCGCATGTCCGAGGCCCCATCATTATCTGCGTCCAGCACATGCTGAACCCAAGTCAGTGCAGATCATTGCCACATGATCGATTCTGCGATGAGCCCTTGGCCACCGTGCCAACAGAACCTCCCCCGGAGAGCCAGTTCTCTCGCACGCCCCACCGCTCGTCTTGTCCGAATTGAGCATCCATCCGCATCGCGTTGCTTCCGAACGAGTTTGCTCAGGATCATGGAGCTTGCCTTGTTTCCCCTTCGTCGAGGATCGCCCCTGCGGGGCCCTGAATACTCATAACACATCGATCGGATTCTAGGGTGCGGAGCGTCTGCCCGTGCGGTGCTTTTTTGTCTGAAGCCCTCAGAGCCCGCAGCATCCGGGCAAACCCACGTCTCCCCGCCGATTTGCTTGGCAGAACCATTAGTCTGGGGGGTGCATTTGCCAGGTGGATATCTTCCCATGAGCTAAGTACCAAGGCTCCCTTGCACTTGCTGACAACTGGAGGTACAATTGTTGTAGTTGCATATTTTGGACTGCCGCTTTCAGTAGTTGCAAATATGGAATGTCTAGGTCTGATGCCAACTCTCAGATCTGTGGAGTTGGTTTGACGGATGATCGAGCCGGCGTTTCGCAACGGATAGGACTTCGCCCGGGGCGTATCAAAATGGCCGTGGAGCGGCGCGTTGTTCGGCAAAAGAGTGCGTTGAGGTGTGGGGCGGGTTGGACCCAAACGGTGGCCACTTGCGTTGACGACCGCCTTCAGAAGCAAGAAAGGGAAGGCGGCGATTGCTGCGAAGCCGCGACTGACGTCCGGGATGCGGCTTGGCTCTTTATTTCATGGAGGAGGAGTCGACATGTTAGTTCTTAGTAGGAAGCGTGGCGAAACCGTGCATATTGGCCGGGATGTCACGGTGACATTTCTGGAGAGTCGCGGTGGGACGATAAGAATCGGCATCGACGCACCGTCTTCGGTTTGCATTCTACGCGGCGAACTGTGCGTTGGGGGCGGTTTAGTTGAGCCAGTTGATGACGGCGCTCGGGGTGATCCGATTGCCCTTGCGGTTGATTGCTGATCTTCAGCTTTGAAAAGGATTGGCAACGCGCAAAGGATGCCAGAACGGAAATCGCCGAAATAGCCAACAAGTCCCACACCGGCAAAGGTTTGGCGCAATGAATTTGATGATCTGCGATGAAGCCCAACGACGCGTTGAGGACGAGGATCAGCCGGGCAAAACCGCAAGGGGGCACGGTGGAAGAAGAAACCAACGAACCAGACCCTGGCGGCATCCGCTGAAGCCATACATCAAGGTCCCGTACCGCGTTGCAGCCGCAATTGCCGTCATGGAAATGGGAATATCGGACTATTCCGTAATCGCGGACGCCGTGGGCTTGACCATCGAAGAGATTGAGCGTGTTGACATGGTCGAGGACCCGGCCGTCAGGCAACTCGCGCTGGCGCGGATACCCGTCGGTGAGTCGTTCAAACTGAGCCGTCGCCTGCGCTGCCCCAAGTGCCAGGCCAAGGTGGGTCTTGCTCCCTGTATTGCGTGTCAAAGTTACTGAGGAAACCATTCAACCACAATTGGTTTGGAGATTTGACAATGTCTGTTTCTGAAAAGAGAGTATTGCCGATGCCACGTTCCGTCCGTGTTACGCGCAAGGAGTTTCTGAAAGATCGACAGGGGAGGACCTTCTCCGACGTGCTGGACGACCCGGAGCAGCCGTTCGAGGACGTTCTGGCCTTCTTTGATGATGCCCAACGGCAGCGTCGCATGGAGGAGGCGGAGATTCATCACGACCGCGCGGCCTTATCGGGGGTTGTTCGGGAACTCGAAGCTCAGCCGGCCATTGACCGGTTTCTCGGCTCAAAGCACCCTCGCCGCACCAAACGCCTGCGGCAAGCCGTGGGCGTGGTGGTCCGCATGATCATGGAGCAGCGCGGGTGGAAAAAGACCGGCCGCAAGGGCTCGTTGGGAGTCCGAGCCGCGGTGGCCAGAGGCACGAAAACACCGGGAGCGTACCATAACACGGGCGGGTTGGCATTCTGGTTCCTGCGCGCGGAGCGCTACAAATATGGCACCAATGGAATGCCGTTTCGCTCGGTGAAGGAGCGCGCCGAACAGGGCAAGGAAGAGGCCAAGAGTCGAGTGCCGGACCGTTTGCGGGCAACGCCCGAACAGGAGTCATGACCATGTTGCACCAAGGCCCCACGTCGGACAAGGCGATTCTCAAGAAGGTCAACCAGCACCTCGGGAGGATGAGCTTGGGCTCGCACAGCCGGGTCACTGCGGCAGTTTCCCACGGCCAGGTGACCCTGTCGGGCAACATCCAGTACGAAAACCAACGGCGTCCGGCCATGAAGGCGGCCGCCAGCGTAGAGGGAGTCCACGGAGTCCTCGACCAACTGCGAATACCACCCCGAAAGGCGTACGGACAATAATCGACGCCCCACGGGATGCACCAGGACTCAAGTCAATTGGGCTCGCCACGGTGGGCCCGTGTCGAAGGGCCGCTTGAGCCGCAAACCATGATTCTGACGAAAAGGAGTTACACGTTGGACAATCCAGAAGCAAACCGCAAAACGCTCTCGACGGCTGCGTCTCCATCTGCTGCCGAGCCTCAACCACCGAAACCACCACAACCGGTACAAGTTGAAGTGGATGATTCCAAGACGCTCGCCTGCTACGCCAATTTCTGTCGTGTCATGGGCACGCCCGAGGAGTTGCTCATCGATTTCGGACTCAATCCGCAGCCATTCGGCGTGCCCACCCGGCCGATCGCAGTAACGCAGCGGATCGTCACCAACTTGTATACGGCAAAACGACTGGTACATGCCCTGCAACTGACGGTCCAGCGCCACGAAGCCACCTTCGGTGCCATCGAGACCGACGTACAGAAACGCGCACGGCGCGTCTAGAGCCCAACAAGGGAAAACGGGACAGGTGCATTTTGCCTGAAAGGCCCGGAGGGTGCTTCGCACAAAATGTACCTGTCCCCTTTTCCCAGATGGACAAGAGCTATGAATGCATTCCATGTGTGGATACGTCCGTTGGGCAACGCTTGCCGGGTGCGGGTCGCTGGCATGCGGAATGCCCAGTGGCTTCTCGCGCGCCTCGGCCATTTCTTCGTTTTCAAGATGGCCGAGCCGATGAACGAGGAAGCCGATTCCTCCTGTTGCACTTTTCGTGTGCAATACAGTTCGCGGATGTCGCGCCGCGGGCTCGAAAGGCTGCTGGCCGGGATTCCAGAAGTCGTTTTGATGACGGACCCGGCGTGACCAGACCAGGGGACTCCGTCAATGACCAAGGCACTTGTGAAGCCGGGCAAACCCGTGGACGTGCGACGGCTCGGAGCGGTACTCGGGAGCAGACAGAAGGCGATCCTGATCCAGACGGCCAATGTGGAGATGATCCACTTGGTCATCCCCGCCGGTGAGACGATTCCGACACATGAGGCTCAGGGTGAAATCATCCTCCACTGTCTCGAAGGGCGAGCGAGCGTGTCGGCTCTTGGGAAAACTGTCGAATTGACGGCTGGCCAACTGTTTTACTTTTTCATAAACGGACCTTTCTCGATTCGGGGGATCGAGCGAGCTTCGCTGATCGTGACCATCATCGCACCCCAGAAAGGTCCCGCCGTTGAATTGATTGGTGACTCGGACGGTGCGTGAAATCAAGGTAAAAAAGGCTGACATCGAATCTGGGCGATCTGACCGATTGCCCGATTCTTGACCGCGGCGAGACGTTCTGACCATGGAAGGTTTTGCTGCTCTTGTTCACGGAGGTAGACCCATGGATACCCAGACGGTTCGCAGCGCCCCCATCCGTTTACGAGGGATTGGGGAGACGGCGACGGAGTGCCTGCAAAACAGCCCTTACCTCGACGTGCGGAGCATCTCGTGTGAGTGGGCGCACGGCGTCCTCTTCCTGCGAGGCCGCCTGTCGAGCTTCCATCAGAAGCAAGTTGCCCAAGAGGCCGTGGCCAGGGTCGAAGGCGTAAGTCAGGTAACGAACGAAATCAGGGTCGGTTGAAGGAAGTGGAAATGGAATGTCCCACCTGCCGCTCTGCCGACGTCCACACAAGCAAGAGCGGGAACCCATGGCGGTTGATTTTGTTGCGGCCGTTGGTGACCTGCTTCAGATGCTACCACTGTGGGCGGCAGTACTACGGATGCACGATTCGCGCGATCTGGTCTCGGCGGCGCAAGAGGTAGGAGAACACGGTGGCCGGACAAATCGAATCAAGACACTCGTGAGCCGTTGGACCAAGAACGACGGGGAGAATCGCACTATGCTACGACGAATCAAGTTGTATTTCTCACACAGAGCCAAGAAGAGGAAAGAGGCGTTGATCGGCGCGGCCGAAGATGGCCGTCTGGACCAGGTCAAAAAGCTGCTGAAGGCGGGTACCGACCCTAACGCCAGGTGCAAGGACGGTTTCACCGCGCTGATGTGGGCGGCCGCTCGGGGCCACGTCGACGTGGTCGCGGCGCTGCTCCAGTCTGGTGCGGAGATGCACGCTCGAACGCGAAAAGGACGAACGGCCATCGAGATCGCCGTCCAGGAGGGTCGCACCGACGTGGCCGCCTTACTCCAGGAGAGGATATCTTGAGAATTCGCAGCCTGCTGTTGACCAGTCTCTCGGCAGCCGTTTTCACGGTAGCCATTCGGCTTCTGTTCCGGACGTTGAAGTTGAGCCTCCGCGAGGACACGCCCGGCACCAATCCGTATGTCAAATCGCCACCAGAGCGATTCCTCTATTGCGTATGGCACGACTCGATGGTCATACCGGTGTTCGCGGGAAAACATCGCTCGGCGGCCGCGTTGACGAGCCAACACGCGGACGGATCCTTCGTCGCCCAGGTGCTGCGAAGGGTCGGCATGTCGACCGTACGGGGATCGACCAATCGCATCGGACCCGGCACGATGCGGCGACTCATGCGAGCCGCCGAAGACAAGCATCTTGCCATCACTCCCGACGGTCCACGCGGTCCGCGCCGGCAAATGAGCATGGGAATTGCCTTCCTTGCTTCACGTACCGGGCGTGCCGTGGTTCCCACGGCTTTTTCCTGCGTGCGATGTTGGAAAATCCGAGGCAGTTGGACCAATCTCGTCATCCCGAAGCCGTTCACGAGGGTGTTTTTGCTGGGTGGTGAGCCAATCGAAGTCCCCCCCGACCTGGGATGCGACGAACTCCAGCAGTACGTGGACCGAATTCAAGCAGCAATGGATCGTCTGAACGAGGCAGCAGAGCTTCTGTCCGAAGAAGCGAGGTCAGGGCTTGTCACGGTGTCGAGTTGAGATAAACTGACGGCTCAGA
>CAZWWC010000218.1:0-7649 GCA_964637625.1 uncultured Planctomycetaceae bacterium | reverse complement strand
CTACGCTCAGGATGACCTGCTGAGGTATCAGCCAGCCAAACTTGGAACTACTGAGCCTGAAGTATAGCCACGGCCCAAAGCAAACGTCAACCACATGGGGTCTCACCCCCGGGCGGCCCCGGTCGCCTCTCTCGGCCGGCTCGGCTGCGTTTTCCCCGGGTTGCCAAGTTGGGACCCTCTGACGTATACTCGGCCCAAGGCAGCTTTGGGCGTCGTCCGCTGAGCAAGGAGAAGACTTCGTGAATCCGCCGTCAAAGATCCACATCGTGGGGATCAACCAAGATGGCCAGTCCGGGCTCACCGGCCGGGCACGTGAACTGGTCGAAACCGCCGATTTGTTGGTCGGCGATCCGTACGTGCTGCGTCTGATACCCCAGTCCGACGTGAAGCGGCTGGTGATCGGCACCGATTTGGAGGAGTTGGCCAAGCACTTGGACGCCTGCTCCGAGCAGCGCGTCGTCGTTCTTGCCGCGGGCGATCCGCTTTTCTACGGCGTGGCACGCTTTCTGTGCAACCGGCTCGGCAAGGATCGCTTTGAAGTACTGCCCCACGTGAGCACGATGCAGTTGGCGTTTGCTCGGGTGAAGGAGAGTTGGGAAGACGCGTTTCTGACCGACCTGAACTTCTTCGATCTTCCGGACGTATTGGATACGATCCGTGGCGCGGACAAGGTGGGTCTCTTCACCAGCGAAGCCATGCCCCCGTTCCGAATTGCCCAAGTGATGCTCGACGCCCGTATCGACTGTTTCACCGTCTACGTGTGTGAGAACCTGGGAGCGCCGAACGAACGTGTTACGCACGTCGAGTTGGCCGAACTGGTCGATCTGGTTGACCTGGAGGGCACTCCGCTGAATGTGATGATCTTCATCCGCAAACCGGACGTGCCCGAGGGGGTGAACGAAGCACTGCCACGGCGGCTCTTCGGCAATCCGAACGAAGCGTTCTTGCAGGGAGCAACGAAAACGGGACTGTCCACGCCGGCTGAGATTCGCAGTATGGTGCTGGCCGAGTTGAACCTGGAGCCGGCGAGCATCGTCTGGGACATCGGAGCCGGCTGCGGTTGCCTGTCGATCGAAGCGGCCGGGATCGCGCATGCGGGCAAGGTCTATGCCATCGAAATGGACCCCGAGCAGTGTGAGTTGATCGCGGCCAACGCAAAGCGCTTCGAGGTCGTGAATCTGGTTCCCGTCCTCGGCAAGACCCCAGATGCCTGGCGAGAGCTTCCCGACCCCGAGGCGGTCTCTATCCGGGGCAACGGCCACGATATCAGCTCGCCGCTTGCGGCGGCCGTCGAGCGCCTTCGCGGCGGAGGTCGGTTGGTTGCAACGCTCGGCAGCATCGACAACCTGGCCGTCGCGCATCGTATCTTGCAGAACCTCGACCCGAACGTGAACGTGCGGATGATCAACCTCGCCCATGGCACGTATCAACTCGATCGCATCCGTTTCGAATCCCTCAATCCGATTTTCCTCATCTCGGCGGTCAAGCCTGGTTGATGGGCACCATCCGGGCAGTAGCCAAAAGAAATAGAGTTCCGCAAGAAGACAAGTAAAAAAGTAATGGAAAGGAATCCTGATCGAATCTGGGGTGAAGCAAGGACAGGTGGGCACCTGCAAGTTCTCGCGCCTATAATACCTATAATAGATGTGTGAGTTTTCCCTGTCTCTTCGTCCTTGGCCCGTCGCTGCGGACTCCGGGTTGGCAGGATGCCAGCCACCTGGCCCACCACCGAACCACTCTTCAGCGGTGATTTCTTTTATTTCGTTGACAGGCGAGCGGCTTCTGGTAGAATAGGTGGGATGATATAGCAAATAGGGGTCAGCCTCTACCAACGCGACTTCGGTTATCCGTTACTGTTACTACGGAGGAGTCTTCCGGAGAACGTGTGTGCTTGGGGCGCACGAGTGGTGGGAAGTAAGGCTGATGGATCCGGCACCTCGAAGGGGGAATACAATGAAAGCGCATCTTGGAATCCTGTGTCTGGTGGTAGGGGCGATTCTTACCGTTGGCTTCGTTTCGAATGCTTATGCTCAGTGCCATAATGGCGAGAATGTCGAGCCGCCGACGATCAGCGCCAGCGTGCTTACGGCACCAGGGGTTGGGGTGTTCGAGATCACAAAACCGCTGCAAGAGTACGAAGTCGAGCATGGCCACCAGTATAAGCTGAAGAGCAAGTTCTCGTACGAGCTTGTTGACAACGACACCATGGAGAGCTTTGGAATTCTGGAAATCGAAGAGATCGAGTTTGATCCCGATCCAAGTGTCTTCAACAATTACATTCTCACCAACACCACAAGCTCGACCCAGACTTACTCCATTCCGATTGTGGTTTCCACCACGTTTCCGGCCCCAAACCTGATTTCCGGCAGCATTACGACGCAGGTCATCGACGGTGGCACAGACGGTGCGACTGTTGCCGCGCCAACGTCGGGGTCGATCTACAATGCCATGATTGACGGGACCGTCATCCACACGTTGCAGGATGATCCATTCTCCCTGTACGCCTCAGGCGGCGTGAATAATGCACTGGCAGCCTTCGGACCCATCACCAGTACCGTGCCGGTGAACTCGAGCATCGGGGTTCAATTGGACTTCACGCTCACCGCGGGCGATAGCGCTGCATTCCTCAGTCGCTTCGATGTAGTAATCCCCGAGCCGTCTACCGTCCTGCTGGCGGTGTTCGGTCTGGTTGGCATTCTGCTGCTCGCTCGGCGCCGTTGACCATACCTGATCTGGGCAACCATACAGCCCGGCTGATGAAAGGTGATCCGGGCGTGCCGGAAAAAAAGGGCTTCAGCAAGATGATCCGCGCGGATCGTCGTCCAGTCCGTGGTGGAGCAATTGCAGCGGGTATCTGCAAATGCTTACCGTCTTAATAGATGGCCACCTTCCCCCTCTCTTCGCTCATCGCCCGTGACAGCGGATCGCGGTCTACCACAAACAGGGCACCCTGTGGGCAAATGATCACCTTCTTGGTCGACTCCCTCGATGGGGGCATTTGACACTCTGGAGATTCTGAGTAGACTAGAGTTATCGCGCAAACGACATAATCTGCATCCGTTTAGGCGCTTTCTCGGTACAGTCAATGGTTACGCAACTTGAGAGTGAATAGCGATGACGAAGCATTATGTTCTTCTGGGGCTTGCAGTGGTGCTCTTTGTTGTGACTGCGGCCACGGCCGTGGCTGACGACTTGCTTCCGCCCGACTGGCGCGGCGGCGATAACTCAACGCTCCAGATCTGGGAGTTTCTCACCGACGATAATCCGGCTTCGCCCACGGTCGACCAGAACCCATTCGGAACGGCCCAGGCAACGATTTACGGTGAGTGGGAGTTTCCGAACCGCGACACGTTCTGGGTATCGGACGATCTCGGACACGAGGGCGTCTGGTATGTCGGCGGCTCGATGTCGCTTGAGATTCCCAACGATCCGGCCGTCCGGCCGATGAAGATGATCCGCATGCAGATCACCTACGACGGTGGCTACACCACGCCCGAGCCACAGCCGTGGATCGTCGTGGAAGCCCCCGACGGTGAAGAGGTCGGCGAACTGGAGCTCATCCAGCAGATCTCTCTCGACGAGACCTACGTTCACGATACGTACGACCTGGTCATCGAGCCGAACCCGAGCAGCGAGGTCATCTGGATCCAGCCGCGCTATAGCCAAGTCTACATCGACCAGATCGTGGTCGACACGATTTGCTTGCCCGATCCCGCCCCCGAGCCCTCGACGCTCGTCAGCTTGCTCATCGGCGCGGTTGCCTGCGCCATTTGCCCACCGCGCCGCCGGTAGCCACGGCCGGACCGCTCACCGCGAAAGCATCAAGACCCGCAGCCCGTCCAACACTCGGACGAAGTGTCTGCGCGCCCTTTCGATGATGTTGGTCTGTCGCGTGTCGCGAGCCTTCTTCTGCTGCCACTCCTTGGGCGACATCTTGAGAACGCCGCTTCGGTAGTCGATCTCTTCGGCACGTAGCCTCACTTTGCGCTGATCGGCTGCCTGTTTGAAGCCGACGTACAATCGCTCGATCGCCTCGTAGGCCGTCTGATAATGGCCCATGCGGAACTCACAATCCCGCACGTGGCCAATCTGATCGGCACCGGGGACGATGCCCGACTGCCCGGCCACGGTGAGCAGCTGCGTGAAGGAGCCCATCTCGATGAGCGTCTCGGCAAGGCCCTTTGTCGGCTCGGTCGCGCCCGTGCTCTCGGCCACGTCGGCGTCCGCGGGACTCGGCCAGCCGCTTGGCGTGGGCCGTGCCCTGGGCGAGAGCTTCAGCAGTTGCGACTTGCGACCCATCTCCAGCAGCGTCTTCCTGGACACCGGCTTCATCCGCTGCGCGGAAGGCACGACGGTCATCGGCACCGGGTCGACGTTGGCCGCTTCTCCGCCACTGCGAATCAGGTGACTCTCCTTGGCATGGACGAAGTAGAGCATCCCCGGGCAGAGGTCTCGATTCGAGCCGACCTTCTCGACGTAGAAGTAGCGGCCGACGACCTTCCACCGGGCACGATCCGTCTGGGCGGCTTCATACTCGGTCAGAAAATCCGGCGAAAGCCCCGCCAATTGCTGGTCATCAACCATGACAAAAAACCTCATTCTCCGATCCATCCCGTAGGTCAGGCTGTGCCTGACAAATGCGGTGAGTGGACGGTCGCCGTGCGTCAGATCACTTTCCCGAAACACACGGACCGCGGCCCATACTCGATAGCTACTTCCGCGTCGTCTTGGCCGACTCGACTTGCTTGGCCGGCTTGACTTTCTTGATCGGTTCGACTTTTCTGATCGGCAGCGGCAGGCTGCCCGTGTTGAGCACATCGACAATGTCTTGGACTTCTTCTTTGGTGAAGTTACCGGTGATTTCCCCTTCTGAGTGAATAACGGTTCGGATGATTGGAGCCGAGTAGAGCTTTCCGTCGAGAATGATGCCCAACCTGCGGAAAACGTTCTGCTTTTCATCCGGTCGGTTCTCATGGGTCAGCCACCCGAACAGTTGCCCTCCTGTCTTGTTGAAGTGGAACCTGACAGATGGCCGCCCCCGCTCATCCTTGCTGGGTTGAATACGCTGCAAGTACGCGCCGGTGACACCATACGGATCCTTGACAACAAGGACTTCCAGAATCTTTCGGCCGTTGTACTTTCGGGTTCGTGTGGCAATGTTCTGGCTATCGGTGAAGTCCTTTTCGTTTCCCGGCGTTACAGGAACCCACCAACCCAACTGCTGCGAGCCATCGGCGCTCCTGACTGTGTTGGCGTCGGTCAGGCGTCCTTGGGTAATCGCTTGCTTGTGCCTTGAATCGCGACGATCGGCCAGAATGCGGAACTCTAGCGTGCCCGGCCGGGTCGCTGTCCGCTGAATCCTCGCCAACAGCTTCGGTTTGCCGGCGGGAACGAGGATCTCGATCTGCCGGTTGCCAAATTGCCGAACCGGGATCTTGAAGAGCCCAAAGAACTTGGCGTCGGGATTGACACGCTGATCGACCGCAGTAACGAGCTTCTTCATCGTGGCCGGATCGACCCTGGCTTCCTTCTTTGCGTCGACCTCGTAGACCAGCCTGATGGGCGGGTCCTTGGCCACAAGGTCGCCACAAATGAAAATCAAGCACCCAACGATTGCAAGGACAAGTCGTTGCATCGATTTTCCCCTTTCAGCCCCATTGTGTGTGCCGTGGCCGTTGGCCAGCCAGCGCATCTCTACAAATCAACGCCCCCAGCCTACCACTCCCGCGTGGCATTCTCAAGTATCGCCGAACGGCCCGACGAAAGACCGACAAGCTAGGCTGCCGGTCCCGGTGGGCACAAGCCACCCCCTCTTGATTCCTCACCTAAATCGTGGTCTACTATTTTGTTTCGTTTTTGTGGCATGATTATTGAGGTTCTCGGTGGGCGGTGCCCACCCTACGGCCCGTCAGGCACAGCCTGACCTACATAAGACATCTGTGTCCATCTGTGGTTCCCAAAACACCGCCAACCATGTTCCGTCCCGTTGAAGGCAACGTTTCCTTCTCCAAGCTCGAACAACGGATCATCGAGTTCTGGAAGAAAAACCAGATCTACGAGAAGTCGCTCGCCCAGCGCAAGGGCTGCCCCGAGTTCGTCTTCTACGAAGGCCCGCCGACGGCCAACGGCTTGCCCCACCCGGGCCACTGCCTGACCCGGGCCATCAAGGACCTCTTTCCCCGCTACCAAACCATGCGCGGCAACCTTTGTCGTCGCAAGGCCGGCTGGGACACCCACGGGCTACCGGTCGAGGTCGAGGTCTGCAAAGAGCTGGGCATCCACAGCAAAGAAGAAATCGAAGGCTACGGCGTCGAGCCGTTCATCCACAAGTGTGTCGAGAGCGTCTTCCGCTACACGCGCGAGTGGGAGGAGATCACCGAGCGGCTCGGGTTCTGGATCCATCTGGACGAAGCCTACGTCACGTATCATCAAAGCTATGTCGAGAGCGTCTGGTGGGCGCTGAAGACGCTGTTCGACCGGGGGCTCCTCTACCAGGGTCACAAGATCGTCTGGTGGTGGGCCCAGGGTGGAACGGCGCTTTCAAGCGGCGAGGTGGGCCAGGGCTATCGCGAGGTGGCCGACCCGAGCGTCTACGTCCGCTTCCCGCTGGTCGATCCGCCGGCCGAGCTTGCCGAGGCCGACCTGCTGGTCTGGACCACCACGCCCTGGACGTTGCCGAGCAACCAGTTTGCCGCGGTGAAGCCCTACCTCGACTACGCGCTGGTTTCGGTCGAGGGCGAGGATCGCAAACTGATCATGGCCACCGCATTGGTCGAGACGATTGCCGAGAAGGTGAAAAAGAAGTTTACCGTCGAGGCAACCATGCTGGGCGAGGAATTGGTCGGGCTGCGTTACGCCCCGCCGTTCGATTATTACTACGCCCGCGACGGCCAGACCAAGGGCCATTTGGCTGAGGAGGTCGAGGAGTACATTGCCTGGCGCGTCGTGCCGGCCGAATTCGTCACGACCGACAGCGGCTCGGGCGTGGTCCACCAGGCGCCCGCCTTCGGCGAGGTGGACTACGACCTGCTCATCGGCGAGCAGGCCCGCTTTGTCCAAGGGCAGGGGCCGCCGCTGGTCTGTTCGGTCGCCCCCGACGGCCGCTTCACCGAGGAAACGCCCGAGTATGAAGGCCGCTGGGTCAAGGAAGCCGACGGCGACATCTGCCGCCAGCTTCGCGCCGAAGGCAAGATGTTCCACCAGGAGCAATACCTGC
This sequence comes from uncultured Planctomycetaceae bacterium, assembly GCA_964637625.1. Lineage (GTDB taxonomy): Bacteria > Planctomycetota > Planctomycetia > Pirellulales > Thermoguttaceae > UBA11386. The sequence goes on along the minus strand of CAZWWC010000218.1, from coordinate 433 downwards.
ACGATTATCCGTTCTGCTGGCGGGCCGAAGAAGACCCGTTGATCCAGTACCCTCGCCGAAGCTGGTTCATCCGCACCACGCAGTTCAAGGAGCAAATGCTCGCCAACAACATCCGGGTCAACTGGTTGCCCGAGCACATCCGCGACGGCCGGATGGGCAACTTCCTCGAAACGAACGTCGATTGGGCCTTGTCGCGCGAACGATACTGGGGCACGCCGCTGCCGATTTGGGTCTGCGAAGCGACCGGCCACATGGAGGCGGTGGCCAACTACGAAGCGCTGCTGGCCAAGCCGGGTGTGACCGGCACCGAAGCCTGGGCCGCGGCGAAGCGGGCCAACCCCGAGCTGCCCGACGACCTCAGAATCCACAAGCCGTACATCGACCAGATCACCTACGACTCGCCCGAGGCGCCGGGCGCGCGAATGCGGCGCGT
>CAZWWC010000217.1:0-7669 GCA_964637625.1 uncultured Planctomycetaceae bacterium | reverse complement strand
ACGATCAGGATTCCCAGCCCGATCCCGACCCACTTCAGAACGGTTCTTTTTCTGCTCATAAGGGATCTCCATTGCGGATGTTGCCATTCGGCAAATCGTTTCGTGATAATATTTGACGGCTGCAAGCGTTTCGGCCGGGTCGGGCTTGCCGACGGCCCTTTCCAACCGCGCCCGCACGTACGCCGCCGTCTTCGCGTCGGTCACGGCGAGGACCATATCCACCACCTGGCCGATTTGGCGAGACTCGGGCGTCGGGCCGTAAAGCCCCGCCAGTGCGGCGTCTTGCCGGGCGGCAATGACGTAGTTGGCCGCCACCGCAACGAAGAGCGATATCGCAATCGCGACAACGATCCGTCGGTCGCGCCGCCGGATGTTGGCCCGATGCAGCTCGCCGGCCACGGTGCCGAGCACCTGTCGGCGCAGTGCTGTCGGCGCTGCCCGCGGCGACAGCCGTCGAACATGTTTTTCAAAGTCGTCGCTCATCACAGCTCTTTTCCGAAGAACCTTTTTAGCTGAGCCAGTGCGGCACGGTAGCGCGTTGCGACCGTCCCTTGCGGCAAACCCGTCACCTGTGCAATCTCAGCGAGCGTCAGCCGGCCGTACACCTTCAGTTCGACGATCTCACGGTGAGCGGACGCCAGTCGAGCCAGCCCTGCGGTGACAAGGTCGGCCAATTCGCGATGCGCTTGATCGTCCCCATCGACTGCCTCAAACAGGTCAAGACTCACCGGGGTCGCCCGATGGCCTTCACGACGCTGTATCTTGCTCTGGATTCTTGCGGATTCGTTTCTCGCGACCCGAAAAACATAGGACCTGAGGTCTTCGGCTCGCGCAAGCTTGCGATGGTAGCGGACCAGTCGGATGAAAGTTTCCTGCAACACCTCGTCGGCCAGATCGCGCGTTCCCAGGCGGAGCGTCAGGTAATGGTGAATTCGGTCGGCGTAGAGGTCATACAACTCGGCAAACGCGTCGCGATCCCCGCTGGCCAAACGTTTACCAAGCTGGTTCATCACTTCCCCGCGTCCTGCGTAGCGCTTCTATCAAGAAAGACCGGCCGGCCAGCCAGAGTTTATTGCCGGAAAATCGAAATAGGACGAAAAACCTTGCTGGCCGGCATCAAGTTGCTCAGCAGCTTGAGGTTACCCGCAGACACGCGAGCCGATTGTCGATCGTGGCCGCCCTCGGCGATCAATCCCCCGACTTCTGCCCTCTGCCCTCTGCCCTCTGCCTACTGCCTACTGTTTTACTCCGGGCTTCCAGGCAATCGAGCACGCGGCCGAGGATCTTCTGCGTGGCCGAATCGGCGGTGGCGCTTTGGTTGTAGCGGTCGTACTGCAAAAGAATCTCGCCGGTAGTCAACAGGATTCCGTGCTGCTGGACACTGTTGATCAGGGCCGAAAGGGCCGCCTTGCGGAGTTCCAAGGGTTGCGTCCGATTGCTCGCCAGATCGACCAGCGCCCTTTGGCTCTCGGGCGTGCCGAGCTTCTCGAGCACGCCGACGGCGTCGCCCGAGAGCTCCGGCGTCCACAGCGCGCCGAGCACCGCGTGTTCGACCCGGCGAAGATCGAACAGGCCAGGGCTCGTTTCGTGCAGTTGAGCCAACCGCTGGAGCGTTTGGGCCGCCTGGCGTCGGCGCAGCTCGGCGCCTGCGGCGGATCGCCCGGCCAGTTTCTCAAGGCGTTCAACCTGCCAGCGGACCGTCCGCCCGTCGTGCGGCCGGACGAACGACAGGGCCAGCCGGTCGTCGCGGGCCGCCTTGTCGGCACGTTGATAGGACCCTTCGGTGCCCAAGATGCCGACCGGCAACGAGGCGGTTCGCCCGTCGCGGCGAAGCTGTTGCAGTAAGATGCCAATCGGCGGCCGGTCAATCCTCCCGTCGACGAACACCAGCTCGTAGTCGGGCGACTCGATGAGTTGCTTGATCATCTCGCGTCCGGTCACGGCCGTGTCGACCTCGTAGCCCAGCCCGCTGAGATGCCCGCCGACACGTCGGGCTTCGACCGTGCTCGGAGCGGCGACCATGGCCCGACGCTTTCCAGTCGAACTGGCCAGAAAGGCCATCGACTCGGCCAGGTAGCTAGCCCCGGGAAACGACTTGGCCGGCTTGAGTCGGACGAGGGCTTCGACCGCGGCGGCGCGGGTCCGCCGATCGCCTGAGCGCAGGGCACGCACCAGCGGCGACGGGTTGGGCCCGACGGCCAGCACCGCATCGGCCGTGGCCGAGTGGCCCAAGATCCGCGCCGCGGCCGTGGCGGCCGGACCGTGGCCGGTCTTCATGGCCTCGTCCAATACGGCCAATAACTCCGCGGTGCCGAACTCGGCGGCCCGGGCGGCGGGCGTGCCGGGCCCCTGCGGAAGCGGCCGATCCAACCCGGCCTCCTGCGACGCCGCTTCGAGTGTCGTCAAAAGGTAGAGCCGGCGAATTTCAGCATCATTAGGAGCAATGGACAGCGCCTGGCCGGCCAATCGCGCAGCCAATACCGCCCGGGCCACATCCGCCGAATAGGTCTTCGCCACGGCCTTGCCCTGGTTGGGATCCCAATGCCAAACGGTTGCCTGACCGTTCTCGTCCTGCCGGATCGTGGCCCGACCGTCGAAATACCGTCGCCCACGGCGAGCCAAAACCCCGGCGGCCTCGCCCGGCGTGGGCAACGAGTCGACCAATTGACCGAGCGCGGCTCTGGCGGCTGCACGGACCGTCGGGTCACTATCCGGCGAAGCATAGGGAGCCAACAGGTACAATGACGAGTCGCCCGCACGGGCGTCGGCCAAAACGGCAATCACCTGGGTCACGAGCATCGGATCGGACGACTCAAGATAGGCCAGAAGCGGCCGCGTGGCGTCGCCGCCCAGCCCGGCCAACACCCGGCGTACCCGAGCGTGCTCTGTTGCCCGATTGGGATCGGCCAGGACTGCCACAAGCGGCGCGACGGCTGCCGGGGCGGCCTTGCGAAGGGCCGTGACCGCCTTATCCCGGGTCCGCTCGTCCGGCGACTGAAGTTGTCCCACCAGTTCGGTCAGCCGCTCGACGGACCCGCGCTGCTGCCGCACCGCCGAGAGCACGGCGTCGGCCAGCTTGCCCGCCTCGGGCAAGAGGTCTTTTTGCATGGCCATCCGCGAGAACGCGGCCGGGCCAAAATGCTCGGCCAGCTCGATCAACTGCGCCTGGTCGAGATCGGACTGGAGCACTTTTTTCAGGTACCCCTTGGCCAGATCGGGCCGGTCCAGACGGGCGAGAATCCGCGCTACCTCGATCCACTCGTCCGGAGTGCTGGGTCTGCTGCCCTCGACCAACTCGACCGCCGGATCCCGCCACCGCAACTCCGCTTTGACGGATTCGACAGGCCGCTGCGGCTCCGGCTCCTGCTCTTCAGCCGAAGCATGAAGAACACCGCCGGCAACGATCGCCACCAGTAGCGTGCAGAAGCCCCAACAGCGCGGCGAGCTCATACACCAGGTTCTCATGACGTCTCTCGATGTCTCTCGGTGTTGCTTGAAACAAGGATGAGTGGTTTGAACTAGCCTTCCTGGCCAAGCCGTTTTGTCCATCGAGCAACCTGGTGCTGGACTTGCTCGGGACCGGTCGAACCGTAGCTCTTCATGGCCCGGACCGCACTGCCGGCGCCCAGCACCTCGTAGACCGATTCGTCCAACGTGGGATCGGCCGCTTGAAAATCGGCCAGTTTCAGCTCGGCCAGTGGGACGCCCTGCTTGCGAGCCCGGGCCACGAGCCGCCCGATCGATTCATGCGCGGTCCGTTGCGGGATACCCCGGCCGATCAGGTATTCCATGAGCGTGGTCGCGTCGAGATAGCCGCGCTCCAACCGCTCGGCGATCGCCCGGCGGTCGAGTTCAGCGCCGGCCACCAGCGGCGCGGCCAGATCGAGGCACGCGGCCACCGTGTCGAACGAATCGAACAGCGGCGGCTTGTCTTCCTGCAAATCGCGGTTGTAGGCCAGCGGCAGGCCCTTGACCAACATCAAGAGCGTCTGCAGATTGCCGACCACCCGGGCCGTCTTCCCGCGCACCAGTTCGAGCACGTCGGGGTTGATCTTCTGGGGCATGATCGACGAACCGGTGCAAAACGCCTCGGGCAGCTTCAGGAAACTGAACTCCGAGGTGCTCCAGAGAATCCACTCCTCGGCCCAAGTGCTTAGGTGCTCCGCGATCAGGGCCATCGCAAAGGCAAATTCCAGGGCGAAATCGCGATCGCTCGACGTGTCGAGGCTGTTTTCCGTTACGCCATCGAAGCTCAGCCGCCGGGCCACCTCCTGGCGATCGATCGGCAAGCTGGTGCCGGCCAAGGCCGCCGTGCCCAGGCTCGACACGTTCACGCGGCGGCGCACGTCGGCCAGACGCTGGCGATCGCGCTCGAACTTTTCGCAATAGGCCAACCAGTAGTGGGCGGCCAACACCGGTTGGGCCCGTTGCAGATGCGTATAGGCCGGCAAGATGCACTCCGAGTCCACGTCGCACCGCCCGACAAAGGCCCGTTGGATCGCGACCAGTCGCCCGTCAAGCTCGTCGATCGCCTCGCGGACCCAAAGCCGCAGGTCGGTCGCGACCTGGTCGTTGCGGCTGCGTCCGGTGTGGAGCTTGCGGCCCACGTCTCCGATCCGCTCGACCAGCGCGTGCTCGATGTGCATGTGGATGTCTTCCAGCTCGACGCAGTACGCGAAGCGGCCCTGCTCGATCTCTTCTCGAATCGCTTCGAGCCCCTCGACGATCTGTCGGCATTCGTCTTCGGTCAAAAGGCCCACCTTGGCCAGCATTTGGGCGTGGGCGGTCGAGCCGGCGATGTCATGGCGCGCCAGTCGCCGATCGACGCTGATGCTCTCGGTGAACTGCTCCACGCGGCGATCGGTCGGCCGCTCGAACGTACCACCCCAGGCTTTTTTGGACATATTTCACTCTACCTCACCGGCCAAACGTCCGTGGGAGTTGGTTTACCCTACCGGCTGGACACAGGCATCCGGGCGATCGTTCACCGCCTCGGCCCGAGCCCGGCTCGCTTGGACGAACCATGTTGCCTATTGCCCTGAACAGGCGCCGAAACAGACTTAGCCTAAGCAGGTTAGGCCAAGGTGTCAACGCGGCGGGGGTGCAGCCATACGCTGTCCAAACCCACGCACTTCGTCTCTTGGCAAGAGTGCGCTTTGGCCATAGAGGTATCGACACTGCGCTTTAGCAAGGAATCTGGTGCGTTCGTGTGCAATGGTGGAACCGCCCGAAGCCACGCCCGCCTGGAAGATGGCTTGACACCACCCGATATGGCATGTGAAAGCTATATTTCACCCTTTGGGTGAAACCCTATATTGACATACCTCCCACAGCCCGATATGATTTGTATGGAGATTCTCTCGTGAACAAGTTGGAAGTTGAGCGCTTCGAATGGACGTCGAGTTCGATGACAAAGACTTGGAGCGGTTGGAGGTGGATAAGGACTTCAACGCGGGCTTCTCTAGGGCAATAGTGAAGGCGTTTCGGAGGCGGATGCAGTTTATTCGCAATGCTGTAGATGAACGCGATTTTCGTGCAATGAAGTCTTTGCGTTATGAGAAACTGAGAGGACAACGTTCCCACCAGCGATCGGTACGTCTCAATGACCAATGGCGTCTTGTTCTTGAAATACACGATGTGCGTACAAGTAAGACTATTGTAATCATCAGTATCGAAGACTATCACTGAACATAAGGCAGGTGACGAGATGGCTGATATTGCGCTGGCAGAAGTCTTCCCCCCGGGTGATTTCATTCGCGAGGAGATCGAGGCCCGAGGCTGGACCCAGCAAGAACTGGCGGATATCCTGGCACGTCCACTTCAGACGGTCAACGAGATTATCCGCGGCAAGAAGAGGATTACTTCTGAGACAGCACAGGAGCTTGCCCACGCATTTGGAACGAGCCCGCAACTGTGGCTCAACCTGGAGAATTCATATCGACTTTCCTTGTTGCCTAGACACGACAATAGCATTGCCAAACGAGCACGACTTCGCGAATTGGGACCCATCAATGAGATGGCGAAGCGAGGATGGATTGCAGCGTCGGGAAACGTGGACAAGGTGGAAGAAGCAATTCTCCGCTTTTATGATTTGAACTCACTGGAGGAAACGCCCCGTCTCGGCGCTGCGGCCCGCAAATCCACAAGTTACGGTGAAACAACTCCATCTGAAATGGCTTGGCTTTATCGCGCGAAGCAACTGGCAGGTACGTTGAAGGCTCCTGAATATACAATAGAACGCTTTTCCAAAGGGTTAACCAATCTTCGGCGTCTCAGTGCGAGTGAGCGGGCGGTGCAAGAGGTACCGCGAGTGCTGTCAGAGATGGGAATTCGCTTTGTTGTTGTGAAGCATCTGCCAAAAATGAAGACTGATGGAATTACGTTTTGGTTGGATGATCAATCGCCTGTCATCGCCGTGTCATTTCGTTATAGCAGAATCGATTGGTTTTGGCACACTCTCGGACATGAGCTCTGGCATATCAAGAAGAAAGATGTCTTGGTTCTGGAAAACAACTTGGTTGGGCCGCAACGCGTTGCATCAAGTGACAAGCCAAAGAAGGAACAAGAAGCCGACCGAATGGCGTCGAAGTTGCTGTTACCTCAGCAGAAAATCGAGGGATTCATTGCTAAGGTCCGACCGTATTACTCGAGAGCGAAGATTGTCGATTTTGCTACGGGCATTGGCGTTCACCCTGGTATCGTCGTCGGGCAACTCCAGTTTAGAGGAGAGATCCCGTATTCGCACAGCCGAGCTCTGCTTGTCAACGTACGTGACTATGTGATTGCAACGGCCTTGGTTGACGGTTGGGAACAACAAATGCGCAGTGTGTCCAGCTAGTGTGCTTCGGGAAGGCACCCTCCGCCTCCCAAACAACACCTAGCATTCTCCTGAACTCCTGAATTCACTGTTCAGTAGGCCATATCGCCACCATCGTGCGGCTATGAGTCCCTCCTGCGTAACCGTCCCCTCGGATGATCACGGGACGTCACAATTGTCGGTAGCTGTACCCGGCCTCTTGAAAATGTCGCCAGTTCCGTGCTAACATTAAGAGATTTTGGACTGCCCGCTCCTCCTTCGTAGGAGGTGACCGGGCTTCGGTCCCTTCGGGAACCCAACAAAAACGGGAAAACCACCAGTGCCACGGCGCGAGGATATCCAGAAGATCCTGATTATCGGCTCCGGGCCGATCGTGATCGGCCAGGCGTGCGAGTTCGACTACTCGGGCACCCAGGCCTGCAAGGCGCTGCGGGAAGAGGGCTACGAGGTGACGCTGGTCAACTCGAACCCGGCCACGATCATGACCGACCCGGAGATGGCCGACTCGACGTACATCGAGCCGCTCACTTGGCAGTGCGTTGCCAAGGTGATCGAGCTGGAGCGGCCCGACGCCCTGTTGCCGACCCTCGGTGGCCAGACCGGCTTGAACTTGGCCATGGAGCTCGTTGAGCACAACGTGCTGGAGAAATACGGTGTCGAAATGATCGGCGCCGGCGCCCGGGTCATTGCCAAGGCCGAGAACCGCGACGAGTTCAAGGCGGCCATGGAACGGATCGGCCTGGAGGTTTGCCGCGGCCAAACGGTGGGCACCCTGGAGGAAGCTCGCGAGGTGGTCAAGGGTATCGGTCTGCCTTGCGTGGTGCGGCCCAGCTTCACACTCGGCGGAAGCGG
>CAZWWC010000216.1:4265-7690 GCA_964637625.1 uncultured Planctomycetaceae bacterium | reverse complement strand
GTCTCCGGATTGCGCTTGATCCAGTTGGCCAGGTAGTCGACCAGTTCCGGATAACGGTCCTGTGAGCGAAGGAAGCCCGCGTAGGCGTCGCGCAGCCAGTTCTCTTCGTGTGGGTACCACTTGCGGCCGTCGGCCAGCGTGGTTTCGAGCCAGGTGTAGGCTGCGTCGTACTGGCCGCGGTTGAACGCGTGCTGGGCATACTGTCTCTGAAGGTCGGCGTCGTGCGGGTAATCGGCGGCCAGTTGCCTACGCAGCGCAAATGCTTCCTCGGCCCGGGCGGTCCGGTCAAGCTGGCCCACGCGGTCGAGCGTCCACCGCTTCATCGCTTCGGTCATCGCCGGAGCCGATTGGTAAACCGGCCTGAGCACGTCGAGCAGGGCGAGCTTTTCGTTGGCTTCCAGGATCCTGCCCGAGCGGTTGCGAACGTGGTCGGCCAGGAAGAGTGCCTCGACCGCCTCGTTGCCCTCCAACCTGGCCAGCGAGGCGGCTTCCTTCCGGTACAGCTTTTTCAATTCCTCTCGTCGTCGGGCGTTTTCCATCAGGGCGTAACGGACCCAGCGCACGCCGGGCTTGTCCGTGGCGAGCTGCTCGGCTGCCTCCCAATGTTCCATAACCCGGTCCCATTGTGAGGTTGCCCAGAAGTGCAGAACCATGGTCAGACGGTCGTCGAAAGTATCTTTATGGTCGGCTACGGCCTGTTTGGCCTGCTTCACGTCGACCAGAGGCTGGCGGATCAACTGCACGCGATCACGTCCGGCCAAGGCCTCGCGCATGCGCCGGTCGAAATTCTTCTGATCGAGCCGTTTGAAGGTCCGCGTCGTGAGCGACATGCGCCGGCCCTGCTCGTCGGTCCGCTCGACCCGCCCGGCCCACCACGCGCCGGCCACCTCGACGAACCGGTCGAAGGTGGTGGTGTGCTTGAGCTTGTCCCGATCATGGATCTCGATCCGCAGAATCGCGTCCTTCTCGGTATCGATCAACACGCGTGTCTGCTGGTCCGCCTGCTGCGGATAGGTCAGAATCAGCCATGTTTGCCCGTCTTCTTCCCGGCGGACTTCGGCCTTGTGCCGGCGGTAGCTCCGCTCGATGGAGTCCTGGACGTAGCCGTCAAGGCCCAGCGGCGCTCGTTGGAGATCCCGTTTCTCGCTCTTTCGCACCCGCCCCAGCAAGAATGCCTTGGAGAGCACACCTCGCTCATCGGCGCCGCACCAGTGGATCACGGTCTGACAGCCCGGGCCGCCGCCTCGGATGAGCCAGGCGCCGGCCGAGGCCAGAACGTACGCGTCGCTCTGCGAAGTGAGCCGGCCTCGCAACGGATCGAAGTACTCGACCTTGCCTTCGATCTCCAGGCCACCACTGCTGCGGACCAGTTGCCCGCTGCGCAACAGGCTCTCGGCCAATGCCCGGGCAGGGGCCGGCCAGGTTGACTTGGGCGCCGGCTCGGGATCCTTGGGCGCCGGCGGCAGTGGCGCAAAGAGGGTGCCCAGCCAGTCGGGTCTAGCACGCGGCTCGCCTCGCATCCGCCATTGTGCCACGTTCGCCTTGCCGAATCGCCTGAAGTATGGGATGTCGCCGTCGGCGGTGAACCGATATCTCATCGAGGCGGCAGGAGGGCCAAGAGCGAACGGCTTTGGTGAAGCCTGTGCCACTAAGCCTTCACGGCCGCAGTATTCGACGCAACGCGTTCCCAGGGATTGGCTCGACAGCAGGCCATGGAAGTTGTTGCGGAGGTCGTAACTCCTGACGCTTAAGGGGACACCGGCCCAGAAGACCTGTTTCTCGGCCTCCTCGACCTCGAACCGTTCCAACGCAGACATGGGCGAGGATGCCGGTCCTAAAGCTTGAGAGAGGATCTCACCGCTGGTCGGAAATCGCTTGCCCAAGCGCCCTTTTCCCACCATCGGCTGCCCCATTGCTCCTTCGTGGTACGCTCCGTCCAGGCCCCACTGTCGGCCGTCGAGTAGGAATGCGGACTCGTCGATCGCGAAACGGTCGACCAGTCCGACGTCCGAGTAGACTCCAGCACCATACGAGGCTCCTCGTGCTGGCCCGATGCCCGCTTGCCCACCACAAAGAATTACCTTTGAAGACTCGCCTCGCAGTAGTCTTCGAGACCAAGACCGCTCTATCGCGCGGGTGTTCCGCCCCAACGTGCTCAACTGCTGCAGGACGGCGCGGCGGAGTCCCAGCCGCCAGGTGCCGGCCTGCTGCATGGCCTGCTGGACCAGTGCGTAATCGACCTTGTCCCGCCCTTCGGCGAAGAACTTTTCGCCGTCGCGCATCTGGAACCGCCGCTTGACCTTGAAACGCTCGCGGTCGGCGTCCGATTCGAGCACCAAAAGCGACGTGTAGGGCGTCATGATGTGATATTCTTCGCTCAAGGCGATGATCTCGTCGCGCACGGCCGGTGAGTCGCCCTGGTTGAGCAGGCAGTCGAGATGCTTTCGCGCCCAGAGCCTCGGGATGAACGAGTTGCCGCGCTCGGCGTCGGCCAGCGAGACGTCGGTCTCGAGTTCCAGCGTTCGGTCGCCTTGCTGCCCGGTAATGACCACCCTGCCCTGCTGGTCTTTGCCGGTGGGCAGATAACGCCCCAAGAGAATCTGCTGCGTGCCGGCGACCAGGTTGGGCAGTTGCTCGGGATAGACCCGGGCGGTGCGCAGGCCCTCGAACGTGACTTTCAGCTCTCGGACCGGCGGTCGGGTGATCTCGCCCAACAGTTCCAGGGCCGCCTTGGCCGGTCCCTGCTGGCCCGAGATGGTCCGCACCGACCCGCCGCCGAGCGAGCCGATTGCCCGGACCACCGCCGGCTCGAAGCTGCTGCCGAGCGTTACGGCGTGGCAAGTCGCTGTCTTATTCTTGTAGAGCCGCCGCAGCCGGTTGACGAACCGAACGGGATCGGAGTCTTTGCCCGTCGCGATGCCATCGCCTAGGTAAACAACGTGGGTATTTGCCCCCGTGCGATCGAGCACGGCGGCAAACGCTTTGTCGAGATTGGTCCAGCCCAACGAGATCCGATCGGCGAGCAACTCCCGGGCCACCTCGACGCTTTCATCCGAAGCACTCCGGCGCGTGGGGAAGACCCAGTGAGTCTCGACGTCGCACGTGGCCAGGTTGAAGGAGTCCTGCGGCGTAAGCGCGCCCAACAGGGCCGCGAGGAACTCGGCCTGCCGGCGGCGGCTTGCGTCGTCCATCGATGCGGACGTATCGGCCAGGATCAACAGGTCCAGCGGCTCATCTTCCGTGAGGATCTCGCGATCGGAATCGCCGCCGGGCGATGGTGGCATCACTTGCAGTAGGAAATAGCCGTCCTCGCCGCGCCGATGTGGGATCATGACAACGTCGGGCCGCTGGCGGTCGAGCTCGACGACGACCTCGAAGTCGCGCGTGGGCGTGTACTGCTGGGCCGTGAACTCGGCCCGGGCCGA
>CAZWWC010000216.1:0-4165 GCA_964637625.1 uncultured Planctomycetaceae bacterium | reverse complement strand
GCCTTGAAGATGTTGCCGCCCGACCATTCCAGCAAGCCGGGGTCGCGCTTCTCGCGGAGGATCGTCTCGTAGATTTCCCGGGCACGCTGCTTTTCGACCACGTCGGCCTCGACCAACTTGTCGCCGATCCACATCGCGAAGCCCGAGATCGAGGCGTCCTGCGGCAAGGGGAAGTAGAAGACGCCCTCGAGCCGGTTGTCGGTGTGATTAACGAAGGATTCCTCGATCACGGTTCGGGCGATCTGGTCGCGGACATCGACGGTGACCTTGTGGTAGCCGACCGTAAGCGGCACGTCGCGTCCGTCGACCTTGGCCACCAGCGAGCCGAGCGACTCGTTGCTGGTAGCACCCTCGAATCCTTGAAGCCACAGCGGAGGTTTTTCGAGCTCGGCGAGCTTGTCGTCCTGGAGGCGGAAAATCTTTGTTCCCTTGACGGTGATTTTCTGATCGCCGGCGGCGAGCAATTCGACCGGCGCGTCGGCCGAGGCGACGATCTTCACCACGCCCGAGGCCAGCCGCATCTGCTTCGGCGAGACCAGTTCGACCAGCGTGCCGGGCCCCAACGTGACGTCGGTCTGCTTGACTAGCCGCAGGGCGACGGCATTGGCCCCGCGCCGGTCGGTCCGCAGCCAGTCGCCCGGCTTCAGGAGAATCTGCCCGACGACGGGCGTGAAACGCGCGTGGGCGAGCGGCTTGACCGAGACGATGCCCTGCAGGTCGATCACTTTGCCGATGCGTCCGTCGACCGTGAGCGTATCGCCGACGACGAACAGGTCCTCGTCGAGCGGCTCGTCGACGGCCAGCACAGTCACCTTGCCGATGGGCCTGATTCCCAGTTTCGTCTTCGACCGTGCCTCGATCGACTCAAGCCGCTGCGTCTTGGCGTCGACCAGGGCTTCGAGCTGAATTTCACCCTCGGCGGCCGGCAGTTCCACGCGATAGACAGCATATTCCGTGTCGCCTCGCTGTCGACGTTCCACCGGCCGGGCATCGCCGAGCTTTTTTCTGGCCTCCTTAGACGTGATGCCCGTCAACTGGAGCAGCAGCAGCGGATCGTGGCCGCTGTCGGCCGCACAGCAGTACGACACGGGCCGAACGGTCACCCGGTTGGCCCGCTCGTCGACACTCCAGACTTGCTTCCGGTCGGCGATCTCATAGCGCCGAGAGCCCAAGTCCCAGCGGGTTCGTCCTGAGCGTTCGCTCCAGGCATGGCCGGCGAAATCGGCCCGGGCGATGCTGTACCGGATCGTCTCGGCGGCGCCCATCTTCTGAAGCACTTCGGCCAGCGTCGGACCGGGCGGGCCGGAAAAGACCCCGTGCCAAACGATCGTCACGCCCACGGCCACCGCCGCGGCCGATGCGACCAACACTCGAACGGCAAGGACAAACATGGGTTTTCTCCTTGTGGAAAGTCGGGCTTGCTCGGCCCCTTGCGAAGCGAAGACCTCCATGGACTGCTCGCGCAGCCGCCCTAGAAAGTCGCGGTCCGGCGGCAAACGCTCGGCTCGCGGCGCGTGGTTCATCGCCGCGTCGAACAGTTCGGCCAGACGTTGTTCTTCGTCGTGTGGGTTTTCAGGATTCATGGTGTCCCTCCGCCCCGAGGGTCGATCAAGTCGGGAGCCGTCGTGGCCAGGGCCCGGCGAAAAGCCTTTCTCGCCCGGGCAAGCTTGGAACGAACGGCCGTCGTCGAGCAAGCCCGAGCGGCCGCGATCTGCTCGACGCTCACGCCATCCATGTACTTTGCCGATAGGAGCAATTCATGGTCGCGAGATAATTGGGTCAGCGTCTGGCGGACCAGTAGGCAGAGTTCGGCCGAGACCAAGGCGCCCTCGGGCAAAGCGTCCTGTCCGTCGACCCATCGGCGGATTTGCACCGCGCGATGGTTTGTCCGGTGCAGCAGCGGATCCTGGCGACATCGCCGGCGGAAAAAAAGGGCCACGTGGTTTCGCGCAATCCCGCCCAGCCAGGACCAGAGCGACCCGCGAGCAGGATCGTAGGTGTGGGCCGATCGGGCGGCGGCTAGAAAAGTCTCCTGGACGATGTCGGCCACGTCGGCCTCGTGCCCGCTCATCCATCGAGCGACGGACCGCCACACACGCTCGGCATAGGCGTCGTAGAGCGCATGCCAAGCGTCGCGGCGGCCTTCACGAAGGCCGGCGGCGATCGCTTTCTCGTGGTGTTCTTCCATCGAGCGATCTGTCTGCCGTAAGAAATCCGACCGGGTCGACTCATACTACCATTTGCACATTGGACACGAAACGAGTCGGCCCGTTCCCAAGAAAACGACTGAATATCGTCGTTCGGGCAGCGACGCGGATGCTTCTGGGAGACGCGACCGATGGCAGTCGGCCATGGGATGGGGATAGCGGCAACAGTGGGGGGGTGCTTGTTTTCGGACGTTAATCTGGCAAGGAGGCGGTTGGGCGGGCCCAATTCTCCGCCCGCAAAATACCAACCGGCAAGTAGGCAGGTAGCGTAAAAAGGGCAGGATGTCTTCTTGTTGGCACCTACTTTGGCCGATCCTGGCAAAGTAGGCAAAGGCTTTTTCTTGATTCCAACTCAATCGGGGGGATTGCCATGTTGCCCTCCAACCTTCCCATCATCAAGGAGATGTTCGGCGACCGACAGTACCGCGAGTTCACCTTCGAGGTCGACGCGCTGCTTGCAAAGGATCCCAGCTATACGCCGAAACAAGGTCGAAAGATCTTCGAGGGCACCGCGCGCGGCGAACGGATCGTGAGGCTGGACGATCAGTACGTCATCAGTTCGTTCGTTCCCCCCGTTCCCTCCGAAGCCTTCAAGACCTTTATTTCGGCGGGCACGGACGAGAATACCCTTTTCAAAGACTTGGGCTATGTGCGCCGCTTGGCGCCACTGACCGCGCATTTATGCATCACGCCTCGCTGCATGTACCGGTGCAAGCACTGTGGGGCGACCATTGCCGACAAGCATGCGGAGCCCACGACGGACCAGTGGAAGAAGGTCATCGCCGGACTGCAGGAGATGGGGGTCGCCTACATCGTGTTCTCCGGCGGCGAGCCTCTGCTGCGAGCGGACATGGAGGAAATCATCGGCTCGGTCGACGATCGAAGCACCACGCTGCTGTTCACCAACGGGAAGGAGCTTTCGGCCGAGCGAGCCTTTTCGCTGAAGCAAAGTGGGCTGTTCATCCTGGCTGTAAGCCTCGATTCAGCAGACGCGGAGAAGCACAACGCGGTGCGCCGTCATCCGGAGGCCTTTTCACACGCACTCGAAGCCATCGAGAACGCCTCTCGGGCTGGGCTCTATACGCTCGTATCGTCGGTCGTATTTCGCCGCGATCTGAATCGCGAGAATCTGCATCGGCTCTTTGCACTGGCCAGGTGCCACGGGGCGCACGAAGTGCGAATCCACCAACCGATACCCCGCGGAAAGTTGGCCCACGCGGAAGAGGCCCGGGAGATCTTTCACACGAAGGAGGACACCGCGCGACTGAGCCGGATTCAATTCGCTGCCAACCGGCATCGGAACGGATTTCCGAAGGTAAGCTCCTTTTCCTACACCGAGGGTCCACACAAGTTCGGCTGTGGTGCCGGCATTCTGCACAGTTACATCACGTCGACCGGGGATCTCTGGCCGTGCGACTTCGTCCCCCTTTCCTTTGGGAACGTCTTCACCGAGGGTCTGAAGAGGCCTTACGAGCGAATGATGAAGGCGGCCGGTGTTCCCAAGCGATACTGCATGGCCAAGCACATCGCGGGGCAACTCGAGGGAAGAGAGCTCCCATTGGGGATCGAGGAATCGACGGAGCTCTGCCGCCGGTGCCAATCGAAGTCGTATCCGCGGTTCTTCCACGACTTGCAGGTGAGCTAGTCGCGTAACCGTGCATCGGCGGGGCGGGTGTCCTCCTCTTTCGAATGGCCGAGCGGCGCTGCTTGGGTGGTTCTTGCCCCCGGGGTGGTTGTGCCGGGGCTCGCGAACATGTACGCTACACGCAATTCGCAAGACGAGTAGGGTGGGCATCGCCCACCGCGAGTCGATCTTGGTGGGGATCGGCGATTCCGCGTGGGCAGTACCCACCCTCAGTAGTCCGAAATTCCATCGAGACCTGGCATTGTCATTCTGAGCGTAACGAAGAATCTCCTTGGACAATCGAGATCCTTCGCTACGCTCAGGATGACCTGCT
>CAZWWC010000215.1:0-7706 GCA_964637625.1 uncultured Planctomycetaceae bacterium | reverse complement strand
CTGAAATTCACAATCAAGATAACCCAACGGCGTGTCTCCCCGAGCAACCACGCCCTTTGCTGTGCTTAGGGCGTGCCACCCAGGATTCTCCAAGTTATTCTGTCGCGGCTGGGATCGCCGCGGGCTTCTGCTTCTCGGGCGTTTCCGGCTGGAGACCTCTGACGGGTACGTCCAGCTTGCCGTAGGCCTCCACCAGGCACCGCCTCTGATACGACCAGGCGAGGCACGATTCGACACGCCTTCTTCCCAAAGATCCCATTCGACGGCCTAGCGCGGGATCGTCCATCAGCACGGCGATCTGTCGGGCAAAATCGAGCGTGTCGTTGGGCTGGGCATACAGCGCCGCATCTTCCGCCGAGACCCGGTGTTCCGTAAGGTCGAAGGCCACGATGGGCTTCTCCACCGCCATGTATTCCATCATCTTGATCATCGTCGAACGATCGTTATACGCGTTCTTCGGCTCGGGCGCCGCAAGGATGTCGGCCGTTGCCAGACAGGATCGCAACTTCTCACCGGTGACGTATCCGGAGAACCAGACGTAGTCGTCCAAATCGAGTTCCGACGTGAGCGCTTTGAGATCGTCCCAAGCGTCGCCCGTGCCTAGCAACAAGCAGTAAACGTCAGTTCGGCCCAAGTCTTCGATCAGATGCTTAATCGCGCGGAGCAGATAGTCGACCCCGTCCTGGAATCCCATGACGCCGAGGTAGCCGATGATCGTGCCCGCCTTCTTACGGAGTTCCGCACTCGGGGTGGCGCCCTCGAATCGCTCCAACTCAGGCCCGTTGCGGACTACCGTGATGCGGTCCGCGGGAACGCCGTCCCGCTGCTGCTCGAGCGCCTTGTACGATTCGTTCGTGGCAATCACGTGGTCGGCCACTCGGCACGAGAGCCACTCGAAGAAGAGCAGCACACGGTAGACGAACCGATTGCCTTTCCCATCGAATCGGGCGTAGTACATCTCGGGCGCCAGATCGTGGTGGTCGAAAATAAGGCGTTTTCCCAGCAACTTGTAAAAGACGGCGATCAGGACGAACAGATCGGGTGGGTTGTTCGCGTGGATGACGTCAAACCCCCGTTTGAAAAACACGACGATCGAGAGAACAAACACAGCCACCATCGAGTAGGCGTATTCCCAGACGTAGCCCAACAGCCCACCGCCGGCGCCAGGCTGCGGGAATCGAAGAAGACGCAGGCCGTCGCGCACCTCGCGCATCGGCTGCCCTTTCTCGGCCGGGCAGATGAGCGTCACCTCGCAACCCGCTTCGATCAGCGCGTGCGCCTCCAAACGCACCCGAGTGTCCTTCGGGTAGCAGGCGTTTTCCAGCAGCATTAGCACGCGATTGCCGACGCGTTTTTTCATGTCGTCCCTCTTGATCCATCTCGTCTTATTGGCTGTACTTGTAGAGCATCTCCCCCAACACGCGGCAGACGACGGTCGGCGATCGACGAATGGCCAACGCCCCGAGCTTGCGCGGCAACGAGTCGCCGCCCGACATCGACGGCTGCCCGAGGATGTGTTCGTGATACACCTCGTTTTCCGTGGTACCCCATTTTCGTTTGAAGCGACACAGCCCCTCGTCGCGCTTGTTCGAGCGACCGAAGTCGAGTCGCACGCACCCCTGCTCGGTCGCCATGCGAATCGCGTTGGAGAACATGAACTCGTTGGGCCGATAGGCCAGCGCACGAGCGTCGGAGGCGCCGTACTTGTAGATCATCGTTCCGTTGTACACCAGAAACACGCTGGCGGCGATCGCTTGGCCGTCCTTCGACACCACGCCGACGAATCCCAGCCCGGGCTGCACGAGCCGGTCGTGCAACCTGGCGAAAAACCGCTTCGGCTGGATCGGAACGCCGTGTTTGCGGCGCGTCATCAGGTGCAAACGGTAAAAAGTCCTTATGGCATCCGCGTCGGTTCTCCGCTCGAAACGAAGTCCGCTCCGCTCGGCCTTGCGAAGATTCCTCCTCACGTTGGAGGAGTAGTCAGAGACAATCTCATCGAATGGCCGGTCCGTGGAAACTTCGTGACGGACCCAGTTGCTCGTACTTGGTTGCTCTCCGAGCGGTCTGTCGGTGCGCAGCACCACCGACCGGTATCCGTCAAACGGTTCGCCATGAAGGCCTTCGTGAAAATGTGCAAGTGCACGATCGTCCTCAGCCAGCACCCGCATGCAATCGGTAAACGGCAGGGACATCAACTTTCTCGATCCCCAGGGTTTGCGGGTCTCGAGCCACGGCGCGGCCGCCGTGATCCGACCACCCTCCTTCACGGCCAGAACGTACAATGGAAAGTGATATTGCTCGATGAGCAACTCAATCCATGCTCGGTGGTGAAAGATCATGCTCTGGGGGCGCGACTCGACGTAGTCCTGCCACTCGGACAGCGACAACCGGCTTAGTCTCGTGCTCTGGGCGATTGCAGTCATGGGTTATTATTGAGGGCAAACTTGGGGTTCTTGTAGAGAAACGGCGACGCTGTCGTCTTGAGCTTTCCGGCGCGGGCAACGCCGGTACGTCCATTTTCGCCGTCCCAGGAAACCGGTGTACGTCACGTCGGCGAGTTCCCGAAAACCGAGCTTTCTGGCCAATCCGAGTGCAGGCGTGTTCGAGGCGAGTGTCCCGCCATAGAGCTTCTTGATCCCGCGCCGTCGCAGCGCTTCGAAGATCCGCAGCCGAAGCTCGGTAGCAATGCCTTGCCCACGGAAACCTCGGCCGACGGCAATGTGCTCCGACCAGGCCGTGCCTTGGCGGAACGTTCGCGTGAGTTTCAGCAGTGGAATATGGACTTCCCCCGGCGCCACCAGATTGAAGCCGGCCAGCCGCTGGCCCCGCGAGGCAACGACGCAGACCGCGCCGGCCGCCAATCGCGCTTTCAGCTCACCCCGGAGCCACTCGGCCCAGTCTTCGATCTGATCGATCGTGTGGTCGTTGTTTCCATTCAAGACAGAGTAGTCAATACCGCGCGTGTCAGTGCGGCGAGCCAACGGCACCGCACGAAGGTCAATCGCATAGATCCTGTAAACCGTACGCTCATAGATCGGGCTTGCCAGGTAGGCGGCGCTCTTGCGGATCGTGACCCAGCAGCCGTAATCCTGCACGTTGCGTCGGAGTTTTCGGACAAAGCCTGATTTGGCGGACATCATCTCAAGGGAACTCCTTAATGATCGACGGGCTTAACAGATTGGCCAAGCGCCGGGGCATCCGCCGCCAGGTGCTCTCGATGAAGCGTCGGGCTCGGCCTCGCTTGTTGCCGGTCTCCGTCTTTCCGCGCAGTCCATAATACTGATAGAAATACTCGCGGCGGTTGCCACCCCAACCCAGGCGGTATCGAGGCACGGAATCGTCCTTCGGAATCCGCCCGGAATGAAACGTCCGAGTCCCCTCGGCGGCCAACTGCGTAATCAGTTCCCAATAGAGCCGATAGGCGAACCGCACCTGGCTCTCATCCCGCGTCGGAAGGCACGTCAGCGGAAAAGACGCCGAATGCTGAAACCGCTTGACGAGCGTTCCCGCCACGATTCGCTCACCCCTTCTCAACAGGGCCACCGAGTACATCCCGGTCTCCAGCAGAAGCTGGATCCACCGGCGGCTTGGAGTCGGCACACCCCAGGCATGCTGGTGACGTGATAGCGTCCGATAGAAGCCGACGACGTTGTCCGAAGGAAACTCCAAGTCGAGCTTCTCATGCCGCGTGCTATCGACAAGCTCTTTGTTAATCTCCAGCACGTCGTCCCAAACGCGCTGGACGCCACCGGAGAGGTCCAGTTCCAGGTTGTAGAATCCGGCGTCGGTCCGCAGATCGCCGGCAACTCGTGTCTTGTACTGCTTCAACGTGATGGGGATCGATCCCATTTCGCCCGAAAGCTCGATTGCCTTCTGAAGCAGAAGCTGTTGCGTCTGTTCGTCTTCGGCGACGATCCCGCCCGCGACCACGTAGGGGATGGAGATCAGCGCCGGCCCGGAGCGGAGCGTTCGAACCCGATAGAGAGGCAAAACGCCGCGCACCTCCGAACCGTTGCAAACGGCGATGGGGAAATACGCAAGCCCATAGTAATCGCGAAGCACCTTGCTCCAGTCGTAGACGTGCCACGAGATGGCATCGGGATGATTCAGGACGAAACGATCCCAGT
Source organism: uncultured Planctomycetaceae bacterium (assembly GCA_964637625.1). Lineage (GTDB taxonomy): Bacteria > Planctomycetota > Planctomycetia > Pirellulales > Thermoguttaceae > UBA11386. Next base: position 3,579 of record CAZWWC010000215.1, on the reverse strand, counting down.
CCGCTTTTCTGTCGTCGTCGATAATGGTTGCCTTGGACATTACCATCTATATATTGCTCACGGTGTAGATGATTTCGGTTTTGGAACCACAGATGAACACAGATGAACACGAATAAAGCAAGGAGTCGGCATATCTCGCACCTGATGCCATCGAAGGACACGGCCTACACCAGACAGCCACGGTCCCTTTCGGAGAGCACGCCTGCTACGACCTTTATCCGCTGATACATTTCATCCGGGTGTATCTGTGTTCATCTGTGGTTTCTCTCCTTCATTTGCGGTTTGAGTGCATAAGTTTACAGAGCGGATGCTAGGTCGCAGCCGTTTCATCGATCACCATTTGGTATTTTCCCGAAGGCTGCGGGTCGATCTTCGGAACGTAGTCAAACTCAAGACGGGTGCCCGGTTGCAGGTTTTGCGCCAGGTAACTCCGGATCTGCGATTCGATTTCCTCGGAGTACGACTCGCGGGCAACGACGCGAAAACGAATAGCCCCGTCCCTGCGAAGGATAACCTGAAACCGCTCGACGGCGTCACTCGTGCCGGGGCCCATGAAGGTGCGGCACCAGAAGTTCGGCGCAATGACCCGGCCGTCTTCGGTGCGGAAGATCTCGCCGGAGCGCCCCAGCAGGTTGCCCAGCACGACGTGCCCTCGGCCACAGGGGCATCCTTCGGTGCTTAGACTACCGACGTCGCCGAGTCGATAGCGGACAAACGGCATCGGGGTCTCAAAAAGCGGTGTGACCAGGATCTCGCCGGCGCCGCGCTGGCCGTCGTCGCCCGGCGTCGGTTCAATTTCGACGCAGTAGTGCTCCTGGTTGACGTGAAGTCGGCCGTCAGGGCAGCTACACGCGACGTGTCCCACCTCGCGGCTGCCGTAAATGTTGGCGACCGGACAGCCGAACACTTCTTCGAGAAGACGCTTCTCATGATCGTAAACCGGAGCGGCCCACGTGACGACCAACTTCGGCGGGGTCACTTGATCGGCCACGCCCCGGCGACGCAGGTAGTCGGCCAGTCCTGTCAGCGCCGAGGTGATCCCGAAGAGCACCCGGGGACGAAATGAACGAATCCGCTCCAGGCAGAGCTGATAATCGGCGTCGTGGAGATTCATGCCCGGCAGAATGAGCTGGTTCCACAGACGGCGCCGCATCCGCAACGTACGACTGTCGGGCAGGTACTCCGCCGACACACGTGCGAACCGGGCTTCCCGCGCGCCGGGGCTGATCCCGAACCGGCTCTTCAGCCGCATCTCGTGTGCCCAATTCATGGCCGTCAACGAGCCGTCCTCGTAGAAAATCGTCGGCGCGCCGGTCGAGCCGGTCGACGTATTGCGGATCAGGCGATGCTGCCGCAACCGGGCCATCGGGATAGGCGCCCCAAGCGCACGCGTCGAGCCCTCCGCCGTCTCGATCGACGACCGCAGCCGGACGTCGACCATCTCGCGCCGATGTTCAATCACCTCCTCCCGCTCCAGCACCGGCAGCCGCTTGAGATCCTCGACCGACTCGACTCGCGCCGGGTCAAAGCCCAGCTGGCGGAAAAGCCGCGTGTAGTAAGGACACCACGTTCCGGCATGCACCAGCGTCCGTTTGAGATTCTGCCGCTCCACGCCGCGCAGTCTTTCGGCCGTCGACCGATCGGTGCGCACGAGCGACCGGTACTTGCGGGCAATGCCACAACGGTTCATCAGATCATTGGTCAGCGGAAACGTTATCCGGCCTACCACGTATTCTCTGATCGTATCAAGCATGGCCGTTCACCATATTGCCGCGCGGGCGCGCCCGTTGGAGCCGCGCTCGACGTGCCCCTGCCACTGTGGGTGTGGTACGAAGTCCAGATTCCTTTGTGACAGAAACGCATCCACGTCGAGTGTAACGCCGTTGTCGATGATTTCGAGACGATCAAAAAACGCGCCATCCTGGCCAAGCATCGCAAGCGCCTTGTGGATCGTCGGAATCGCACTGACGTCAAATCCCATGAGCGACGCGGCCACCGCGTCGACGGCCACCGGATTGAGCCCGGCCAGCAGAACACCCGCCGCAACGGGATCCGGCGCCACGGGACCGTTGCGCTCGCCCGCGACGATCCCGTCCAGCAGGCAGAAATGGTTTCTCTGCGGTACCTCACAAAGCCGTCCGTTCTTGTCGGCGTAGAAGACCGCGCGATAAAGATCAAGCAGCGTTCTCCAAAGAGTATCGTTGCCGTACCATTTCGCCTCGGTGACGTCATCCTTAAAGGGCACCACGTGGCGCGTGGACCACACCGAGCGTCGGGCAACCGCAAGGAGTAACTTCAGCGGCACGAAGCGCCCGGACTGAACGCCGTCGTGCAGCCTGCTGCAGAGCCGTTTTCGTATCGAGGGATGGAGGTACTCGTCACCGCCTTCCTGCGGTGAGCCGACCATGTAATGTGGCAGCGACTCCTTTCCGGCAACCAGTCCCACAAACCCCTTGAGCGTCAAGGTCACGGCCGTCCGCCTGTGTGTTTTCAATTTCGGGATACTGATGATCGTATCGCTCTGGAGAACGGATTTTGGAAACAAGTACTCGTGCCGACCGCCGCTATGATGCTTGAACATCTCCCTGCGGGGCGAAATACCAATGCGCAGCTTCTTCGGATCGATGTCGCGAAAGCAGCTCTGCCGGTCCAGATCGACGACCTGGTAACCGCGCGGATCGTGCTCGACTTTCTCTCGTCCCCATTTTCCTCCCAGCCACGTACGCACCGCCCGCTCCGTGCGCAGGTCGAAGCATTCGGTGGGGATCGACGTCCGGCGACGGTGCCACTCCAGCAGCGGGGCAAGTCCCGCGATCGCCATGGCTTCGTCGAACCGCCCGAAGACCACCTGCGAGTCGCCGACGATGATTCGACCGTCACCCTGAAGCGCGATCAGAACATAGTCCAGGATGGGACGAACCACCGAAGCGTGCGTGATGACCGAAAAGATGTCCTTACCCTTCAAGTGATGATGCCTGACCGTGTTCGGCTTGATGAAGACCGTCGTTGCCGGTTTCACAATATCGTGCAGGGGATTCCAGTTCGGTGTATTGAAGTTCTCTCGATCCAAGCCCAGTCGATACAACGTCTCGCGGACCCACCGGTACACTCGGTTGTCGGGGTCCACGTCACCGTCGCCCAATTCCGGGTAGCGCTCGGGAGGGTGGAACGGTGCTTGGGTCGGGTAGCCCTTCTCGCCCGTGAAGCTCACGGCAACCTTGTTATGGTATTGCCACATCATCCTATTGTCTCAATCTCCGGGAGCAACGTAGTGGTCCGTCCACGTCTATTTGTCATGCACGGTAGCTGGGTGCCACGGGCATCTTGCCCGTGTAAGAAGCACTGGCGAAACGCCAGTGGCACCCAACTCATATCTGACATTGAACGATAGACGAACCAGTAAGGTAGGCTTGGCCTACTGAAATCGCCAACGTTCATGCGGTTGTTTTTCTGCCGCTTTAATCGTCCCGATTCCACATTATCCATACGCCGCCGCGACGGGCTTCGTCGTCGTCGACGCTCTGGGTGCTGCATCGAGGTAATGGCGTTGCCAAAGCTCCAGGGCGACCAGGCCCCACA
>CAZWWC010000214.1:0-7722 GCA_964637625.1 uncultured Planctomycetaceae bacterium | reverse complement strand
CAGAGCGCCCAGGTGTCTTCCGGTCCGATAAGTGTGTTCATAAAGAGCGCCGGTGTAGGGGGGCTTTAAATAGTTTCTGTTGCGGAAAGTGGTTTTCTGTCACCCTGAGCGAAGCGAAGGGTCTCGAATCGCGGAGATTCTTCGCTTCGCTCAGAATGACAAATGAGTAATGACACTTTCCACAACAAATACTATTTATTGACCCCTGCATAGTCAATGACCGGAGGGCGACCAACGGAAGCCCGGTTTTCAGGGCATTTTGCGTTGCGTTACCAGATTATTTGAAATGCAGCCATCAATAGGGTTGTCCGGTGCCGGAAGGAGCTGCAAGGGGAGGCTCTTGGCGCCGCAGAGTGATGTTGGCCAGGTCGACACTGTGGGCACGACCGTCGGGGCCCACGTGAAACACAAGATACTCGTCCTCGTAGAGCCCCTTGGACAGCTTGAACACGAAGCGATTGAGCGGCGTCAGTCGATAATCCATCACGTTCTCGGCCATGGCGTACAAGCGGCCGTTTCTTTGGGAGACAATCAGGGGGATGTAGTCCGGCCCGTAACTGCCGAGATAGCCGCGCCACGGTTCTGGAATGTCGCGGCGCTCGGCGGGCTTGACGCATGTGAAGGTCTGCTCGAGCGCCGTGAAGCCGACGATGTTTTGCTGTTCGTCGCGCAGGAAATGGACCGGCTCGCGATGCACGCGGAGCCCGTCGGCCTCGAACCGCAGCGGCTCGATCGGGACCAGCGTCATCGTTTGTCCCGAGATGCTTGCCTGGAGCCGGTCGTCGACCAGGCGTATCTCAGCCCAATAGCTGGGCGACTCGAAATCGCCCGTCAGGGCTGAGAGTTGTGCGCGGTCGAGGGCAAGCGGTTTGGGCTTGGCCGGGGGTTTCTGGCCCAGCTTGGCCTCGAGCATCGCTTCCAGGGCCGCATGGGAGATCCGCACGACCGGCCCGAGGGCAATATCATCGTTGCACAGAACGATCACCGCGATGCCGGCCTTGGGCAGTACGACGATCGAGCACGTAAAGCCATAGACGGCGCCCGTGTGCTGGACCGACTTGTGACCGGCGAACTCGCCGACGAGAAACCCCAATCCAAAACCCTTTTTCTCCTTGCTGAGTTGCGGTGTCCACATCTGCCCGAGTGTTTCGCGCTTGATGAGGCGCCGGGGCCCGGATCGGCCTCCGGCGAGGAGCATTTTGGCGAAGCGGGCCATGTCGGCCGTGGTCGAATAGAGATTACCGGCGGGGATGGTGCTCAAGTCGAATAAAGGAGCCTCGCGATGGAAGAATCCTCCTTGAGCGTTGGCAACTCGCATGTAGCCCGTCGCAAGATGCTTCCGCACATTCTTGTTCAAAAGCCACGCGGATTGCTCCATTCCAAGTGGACGCAACACGTGTGCCTCTTGATAGTCGGCGAACGAGACGCCGCTGACGTGCGCAAGCACGCGGCCGACAATCGTGGGGCCCACGTTGGAGTATCGCGTCTTCGTGTTGACCGGATTGACCAGCGCACAGCCGGCCAGGCTTGCAACGGTCCGGGTAAGGCCAGGCCCGGAACTGTCGAAGTAGTTGCCGACGGGCGCTTCGCGAATCATGCCCGACCGGTGACACATCAGGTTTCGAAGCGTGATCGGGCCGCAGTCGTCAAAGGGGACTTGGATGCGGAAGCTTGGAAAGACCTCCTCGACGCGAGCGTCGATGTCGAGCTTGCCTTGCTCGACCAACTGCATCGCCGCCAGCGCGGTGAACAGTTTCGATATCGAGCCGACACGATAGACGATGGTGTCTGCGTCGGGCTGCACTGCCCTGTTTTTGTCGGCCAGTCCGAAACCTTCGGCCAGAATCGTTCGTTGACCGTCGATCAGCCCGATGCTCACGCCGGAAATCATCCCCGCATTGAGTTCGTCATGTACTGCCTTCCGCAAGTCTGCCACAGTTTTCGTGTAATCATGTTCGGAGGTCGGCGCCGGTGGCTCGTGGGGCTGCCGCCCCCAGGCCGGCTCAGGACCGGCAGCCAGCCCCGACCACATGACGATGGCACTGAGTGAGACGTGTAGCAATGTGACGTAGCGCATGGCGGACTCCCAGGAACAATGAAAAGCACGGCAGAATCATCACGGCTCTACCGGAGTCGATACGACATGTATACACGGCCGACAGAGCCGTGTCAAGAAAACACGAGGGTCGGGCACTCACTTCGGCTGGCCGCGCGTCGGGATGGACTGTTGGAAAGCACGGTCGTGGCGCTTCACCTGCAGGAGGCAGAAGAAGATGGTGGTTCGGCGGCGACGCAGGGTCCTTGCTCGCAACGGCCAGGCGCCACCGGCTGGTTGTGAGCCTGTGTGCGCGATGCTAAGATGCCAGCTATGCCAGCCGAGGGGGACAGCCCAATCGCGGGTGGCGCGACGACGGGCCGAAGGAGGTGATCTCATGGAACACGGAGCGGAGCGGAACCTGGTGGGCTTGGCCGCGTACGGTGGGGAAGGTTGGTCGCCGCGCGGCCGCAGCATGAAGGACGAGTTGGGCACGTTGTGGCACGCAGCGCACGTCCAGAGCGAGTGGGAGCCGCTCCGCGCCGTGGTGCTCCACCGGCCGGGCAGCGAGATCGATGAAATCAACGACCCTGCGCCCTTGCAGATGACAGAGGTTCCGGAGGCGGACCGGTTGCGTGCCCAACACGACGCACTCGCCCAGCTCTACCGGCAGCAAGGGGTTGAAGTCTTCATGGTCGATCCACCGGGCGGGGCCCGGGTGCCGCCGAACCTCGTTTTTTGCCGAGATCTCTTCGTGATGACCCCGGAGGGCACTATCGTCTCTCGCATGGCCTCGACCGTGCGTGCCGGCGAGGAGCAGGCGGTGGCCCGGCGGCTGGCCATGCTCGGCGTGCCGATTTTGCTTACCGTGCGTGGTCCCGGGACCTTTGAGGGCGGGGCCGAGCTACTGTGGGTCGATCGGCACACTGCGCTGGTGGGTTGCGGTTTGCGGACCAACGAGGACGGGGCCCGACAGGTCGAGAATCTGCTGCGCAGCATGGAGGTGGAGGTGGTGCGCGCCGCGCTGCCTGTCGGCGCGATGCACCTGCTTGGCACGCTGAACATCCTCGGTCCAGACCTGGCGTTGGCTTGGCCTGGCACCGTCCCCTATGCCGCGATCCACCTGCTCAGCCAGCGAGGCTTCCGTGTCCTTTACGCACCCGATCGGGCTGAGCGGGAAGTTGGGATGGCGCTTAACCTGGTGACGCTGCGCCCCTATGAGGTATTGATGCCGGCCGGCTGCCCACGCACACGGACCCTGCTCGAGTCCGTGGGCGTGACGTGTCTCGAACTCGACGTCTCCGAGCTGATCAAAGCCGAAGGGGCAATTGCCTGCTCGACGGGCATCCTCTGGCGCCAGGAACAAGCCCCGTGAGCGACGTCGAGGGCTTGGGGCTGGTCGACCGGTGGCTGGGGATCGACGTCCACCTGAGACGGTCGCGGCCGACGCATTTCCGGACTTTCCCGATCCACACGGTAAGCCAAGCGGATGGAGATCGACACGAACTGGGCGGAAAACCGCCACAACGATCCGATCGTGGTGGCAACCACAAGGACATGATCGGACCGGCCGTCGACGGCTATCGCTACCGCTTGGCTACTACTTCGTGAACTCGGTCTTGTCCACCGGAAAGCCGTCGGCGCAATTGGCCAGCCGGGTGTGAGTCACCGGATCGATATCGTAGCTGATGCCGTGAACCGATCCGTCACAGAAGACGAAGTGGCAACACGCCGGGTGGGCGCTGCCGTAGCAGTGCTGGAGATAGGTGTCGTATTGGTAGTTGGGGTCTTTGCTGGAAACAGGAATCCGGTGATCCGGCATGAGTCGATGCTGCTCGTCGGCGAAACGGATCGTGTCCCAGTCATACCCTGCATACATGCTCTGATCGTCGTTGGGGTGCTGGATCGTTTCATACAAGTCGGGCAGCATCGGCTTCTCGCCGACCAGGTAGGTGTTGGCCGCGCCGTCGGTAATGTCGGTCAGTTTGGTCGTGCTTTGTGGATAGCAGACGCCGGTCATCTTGGACAACCAACTCTCGATGCTAGATAGCCACGACTCAATGGCAGAATCATACGCCGATGCCGGTCCTGTGGTCTGCGTATTGAGACCCTGGAAGTAACCGCCTCCGTTGGCGGCGTAGTCGGTGCGGGCCTCCCCCCTCGAGCCGATTGTTCTGGACGTTGCGATAGCCTGTAAAGTTCAGCGGGTACACTTTGGCCGGTCGTCGGCTGGGGCAGTTGAACGTGGCCACCGGCATCGCACATACTTCGGCCGCTATTATTTTTTTCCGAATCGTCGACTGACCGGCGCCCAGATTGTAGATTTCCTCCTTCTCCAGGAACGGGAGCAGGCTATAGACCCATCCGCCCGGCTGCGTCTTCCCAAAACCTCGATCGGGATCCCCTACCCACGCGAAACCCCAGCCGGCGCTGGGCAAGGAGCCGTGGGCCGTCTCATGATTCAGAGCGGCCAGGCCGATCTGCTTAAGGTTGTTGGCGCACGTGGTGCGGCGGGCCGCCTCGCGAGCCGCCTGGATCGCCGGCAGCAGCAAGGCGATCAGCACCCCGATGATGGCGATCACCACCAAAAGCTCGACCAGCGTAAAACCTTTTGGGGAAAATCTTTTCCTTCTCATGTGGACCTCTCTTCCGACAAGCAGCAATCAAGAGAGTACGCCGAGGAAGGACCCGCGACGGCGTCCCTCCCCACGCTCAACAAAAAACACTTCTCAGTCTCCCACAACTGATCTTGTCAGAAGACTCGTCTCTTGAGCAAAGCGAGAGCCAACACGGAGCCGAGCAGGACCAGTGTCGAGGGCTCGGGCACGGCGCCCGCCTCGGCCTCACCCGGGCCGTAACCCCAATTGGCCGCCATGATCGCCGCATCGGCCGGGCCGATGGTGAGGTCTTTGTTGAAATCACCCATCTGCCACCACGTATACCCGTCTTCGAGCTCGGTTGCCCCCCAGAACATGGCCAGCCGCTGGGCATCCAACGAGTTGACGTTCCCGTCTTCGGTCGCGTCGCCGGGGATCTCCTCGCTGGGTATTTCCTCGCCATAGAACCGGACTTCGGACAGGCCGCGGTAGTTGTATATCTCGAACTCGGGGTCATCACCCCAGGAGGAGTGAGCTGTCAGGCGGATGTGGCTGGCCTCGACGCCGAGCGTGTCGAGGTCGATCGAGTCCGTGGCCAGATAGGGGCCGCCGTAGCCGTCGGTTGGCTGAAGCGTGTGGTTGCCGAGTTCGTCAAAGTTGCTATCGGGCAGCGGCGTATAGTCGATTCCGTTGCTCGAGTACTCGATCAAGGCCTCCTTGACGCATCGCGCCCCCGGGCCCTCCGCTTGGGCGTCGATGTCGCTCTGGTGCTCATTCCAGATGAACATGTCCGTCAGATCGTACTTTCCGCCCAGGTCAAAGGTGACCACCGGGTCCGTGGCAGGATTGCTCCACGAATGCCACAAGGCACCGCCAACGACATTATAATGCGTGGCGGTCGGATCGCCCAACGTGGTACGCTGGTCCATCATCCCGCTGTTGTCGACGAGAAACGCGGGCGAAATACCCGCGTGGGGTCCGTACGTTTCGGTGGCCGTCACGGTGATGCCCTGGATGAAGCCGGGGTACAGGTCCACTTCCGCATAAGCTTCGAACTCCGCAACGTGCAGGTATTGAACTGAAATATCCTCACCACCGACCTGGAAATACTGAACCCCCGTCCATCCGGCGCCGTCGTTGTTGTACGTGACCTTCGTCTCCTCGAACGTATGACCAGCGAGCACAATGTCGTCGCCGACTTGGGTCTCGCCGTCGGCCGTGTAAGCCCGAAGGGTCGCGCCGTTAGTACGTGCCGAATAATCATTCACACCGTCCGTGCGGGCGTAGATATCCAGATGGTCGATCGTGTACTCTTGTCCCAGGTCGACCCGCCAGTAGGAGTCATCGTTGTCGTCTCCGTGCGTGGTGGAGTGATAGGAATTATCATTACCCCACTCCGTGAGGAAGCCCCAAACCTCGGTGCCCTCGGTTGGCTGGAACGCCGCCACGTTGGAAGGTACGGTCGCGGCCGGCGCCGTTCCGGCGATCCCCATCGCGGCCAGTGCCACCCCGACGATCAAAAACGCGAGAAATCTTTTTTTCATAGAATTGGTCTCCTAAAGAAGTTGCACGTGAGACGCAGCCTGCCGTGGCCCCCGGCTCTACGCGCACCGCCACCGCCCGTGCGACAATCCCGATCCAACCGATTGCCCGGATACGTTGCTGAAAAGTTGAATTAAAGAACCTCTTCCCGGTTCCGGTCTTCCCGGGACGCTCGCCAAGGAGCGTCCCGGGCCGGGATGGTATTCAATCACCCCCGGTACCTATTACTTCATGCGTCGGCCGAGCAGGACCAGCCCGCCGAAGGCCAGCAGCACCAGCATCGACGGCTCGGGCACCTGGTAGAACCGCACCTCATCCAGCCCCATGTAGGGAGAGCCGAAGGAGGAGTGTGCCGTCAGTCGGACATGGCTGGCCGTGACGCCGCCGAGGCCGATGTTATCCGTGGCCAGATAGGGGCCACCGCTGCCATCGGTCGGATGAAGCGTGTAGTTGCCCAACTCCTCGCCGTTAGTATTGGGCAGCGGCGTATAGTCGATCCCGTCGGTCGAGACCTCGATCGTACACTCCTTGATGCCTCGCGCCCCTGGCCCCTCGTAGGTCTGGTCTTCATTCCAGATGACCATTTTGGTCAGACCATACGTCCCACCCAGGTCGAAGGTGAGCACCGGGTCCGCCTCGTGATCCCCGTCCGAATGCCACAAGGCACCCCCATAGACCGTATAGTGCCCCGCGCCCCGACTGCCCATACCGGCGCGCTGATCGTCCATCCCCATGTTGTTGACGAGAAACGTGGGCGAGACGGCCGGGCTGGCAAACGATTCGGTGGCCGTCGCCGTCACCCCCGAGATGAAGTTCGGGTATTTTTCGACCTCGGCAAACGCGCCAAAGTCCGCGACGTGTAGGTATTGGACCATGCCCTCACCGCTGATTTTGAAATGCTGCACTCCCGTCCATGGGCCAGCGCCGTTGGTGTACGTGACCCTCGGGAAATCGCCCGTATGACCGGCGAGAATGATGGGGTCGCCGACCGGGTCGCCCAGCGTGCCCGGCACTCCAACGTTGTCGGCGTATCCCTGAAGGGTCGCGCCGTTGGTGCGAAGCTGAAGGTCCGGAATCGAGGGATAATCGCCGCGACTGTATACATCGACGTGGTCGATCGTGTACTGCTGCCCCAGGTTCACCGTCCACCAGGAGTCGTAACCGTCGTCTCCATGCGTGAAGGTGTTAACTGGGGAATCATCATTACCATTCGCGGTGGGATAACCGTAAGGGTCGGTGCCGTCGGTCAACTCGAACGCCGCCACGTTGGCCAGGACCGTTTCGGCGCGGAGCTGTCCGGCCGACAGCGCCAGCACCACGGCCACCAAAACAACACAATTCAAGAAAATTCGCATGTGCATACCTCCCGTCAAAAACCAAAGAAGCCAATCATCAACTCAATGCATTGAGAACGCGCCTGCCCAAACGCGTCGATGAGGACGTTTTGGGCCGGATGCCTCTCCTCGTAGCCCCTGCGTTCTGTGCCGTCTCTCAGCCGTATCGTCAAGCAAGTCGAACAGGGCAGCCTCCTATAGGGTGAATTGAAAG
>CAZWWC010000213.1:0-7757 GCA_964637625.1 uncultured Planctomycetaceae bacterium | reverse complement strand
TCGGCGTCCGCCGTTTCGTGATCGACGAGGCCCATTGCATCAGCCATTGGGGACACGATTTCCGGCCCGAGTACCGGCAACTGGCCGTGCTGCGGGAGCGTTTTCCCCGGGCCAGCCTGCACGCCTTCACCGCGACCGCCACGGCCCGGGTCCGCGACGACATTCTCCAGCAACTGCGGCTCCGCGAGCCGGCGGTGCTGGTCGGACGGTTCGACCGGCCGAACCTGGTCTATCGGGTCGTTCCGCAGGTGGATCGCCGCCGGCAAACACTCGAAGTGCTCCGCCGCCATGCCGGCCAGTCCGCGATCGTCTACTGCCTCAGCCGCAACGACACCGAGACCATGGCCGGCTTTCTGTGCGACTCCGGCCTGCGCGCGGCGCACTATCACGCGGGCATGGAAGCGGCCCAGCGCCGAGCCACCCAGGAGGCGTTCGCCCAGGAGCGGCTGGACGTCGTCGTGGCCACCGTGGCTTTTGGCATGGGCATCGACCGGAGCAACGTGCGGTGCGTGCTGCACGCGTGCCTGCCCAGGTCGATCGAGCACTACCAGCAGGAGACGGGCCGCGCCGGGCGCGACGGCCTGGAGGCCGAGTGCGTGTTGCTGTACACGGCGGCCGACGTGATGCGTTGGGAATCGCTGATTCGAAAGAGTGCCGAAAACGCCGAGGAGCCCGAGGAGGTTATCGCCGCCCGGCGGCGGCATCTCCGGCAGATGCAGCGGTTTGCCAGCGTAGCCGCCTGCCGGCACAAGCTGTTGTCGGAACATTTCGGCCAGGCGTACGAGCCGACCGACTGCGGGGCCTGTGACGTGTGCCTGGGCGAGATCGAAGGCATCGCCGAGGCGACGGTGGTTGCTCAAAAGATTCTCTCGTGCGTGGCCCGGCTCGGAGAGTGTTTTGGCGTGGGCCACGTCGCCGACGTGCTGCAGGGCGCCGACAACGAGGCAATCCGCCGCTGCCGTCACCAGGGGTTGAGCACCTATGGCCTCTTAAAGGACCACGGCAAGAAGGAAGTGCAAAGCTGGATCTACCAATTGCTCGACCAGGGCCTTCTGAGCCGCACCGACGGCGATCGGCCCGTCTTGCGGCTCAATGAGCAATCGTGGGCGGTGATGCGCGGCCAGGCGTCGGTGCGTTTGTTTCGCCCAAAGAAAGGTGGGCGTCGGCCGGCGCGGCACGAGCAGCAGTCGTGGGAAGGGGTGGATCGGGGTTTGTTCGACCGGCTCCGCGGGTGGCGGCGCGAGACGGCCGCCGAGCGCGGCGTCCCGGCATACGTCATTTTTCACGACAGCGTCTTGCGGACGTTGGCCGCGTTGCGGCCGACTCGCGTGGAAGCGATCGGCGAGCTGCGCGGCATCGGCGAAAAGAAGTTGGCCGATTTTGGCGCGGAGTTGATCAAGCTGATCGACGACTATTGCCGCGAGCACGACGTGACGTGCGATGCCACCGTAAGTACCCAGCCGCGCCCGTCAGGAAGCGGCCAGGCCAAGTAGGTCAGGCTCCGCCTGACGATGAACAACAACAGCCGGTTGACGATGTCAGGCACAGTCTGACCTACGACTCGATCAAATGGGCCCAGATCACGGCCAGCAACTCTCTGGCCGCCTCGGGTTTCTTGCCGCGGATCGTTGCCAGGACGGCGCCCTGGCGATTGAGCACTTCCAGGCTCGTGCCGGGCGAGTCGATCGCCTCGGGACCGTTGACGACGATCAGATCGCATCTCTTGCGTCGAAGCTTCGCCAGTGCCCGAGCGTGCCGGTTCTGCGTCTCCAGGGCAAATGCGACGATCCACCGCGACTCTCTGTTCTCGGCGAGCGAGGTGACCACATCCGGGGTCTCGACAAGCTCAACGACCAAGGGCTCGCCGCTTTTCGGGATTTTTTCCGAAGCGACTTTGACGGGCCGGTAGTCGCAGGGTGCCGCAGCGGCGATCAGTCCGTCGCAGGTCGGGAAGGCTGCCAGGCAGGCATCGAGGAGTTCTTCGGTTGAAACAATGCGGATCAACTCGGCCTGGGGCGGATAGGACACGTCGACCGGCCCGGTGACGACGACCACCTCGTGCCCCAGCGCCACGGCCGCCTGGGCCAATGCACTGCCCATCCGGCCGCTGGAGGCATTGCTCAAATAGCGGACCGGATCCAGGTATTGTCGTGTGGGACCGGAGGTGATGAGGATACGGGCCATGGTCTTTGCCGAGCGGGAGCAACCGGGTAGCACCGGTTCTTGAACCGGTGTGGCTCTTGCCACGAGAGGTGACGCTCGTTTGTTTTACAATGCCTCTTGGGACTTCGTCCCACCGGTTCAGAGAACCGGTGCTACCTGGTCGAGAAACGTCGAGCGGGCTCGACGGCTAACTACCTGTTAAGCAGGGTGTTGATCGTATCAAAAATCGTCTCGGGTGAGGCCATTCGTCCGGGTCCGCGGGCGCCGCAACTGAGGTAGCCTTCTTCCGGATCGACCAGCCGGACGCCGTCCTGGCGAAGCCGGGCGACGTTGCGCTGGACCGAGGGTTTTTCCCACATTCGATCATTCATGGCCGGAGCCATGACCACGGGGCCGGAGAAGGCCAGCACCGCGGTGCTCAACAGGTCGTCGGCCAGTCCCCAGGCCGCCTTGGCCAGGATATTGGCCGTTGCCGGGGCGACACAGAGCAGTTCGGCCTGCTGGGCTGCTTCAATGTGGGGATGAGGGCTGGGGCCGAACAGTTCGATCAAAACAGGCCGACCGGTCAGGGATTCGAACGTTTTGGGCCCGACCAACTGCGTGGCCGAACGGGTCATGATCACCGAGACGCCCGCGCCGGCCTGGACGAGCCGGCTCACCAACGAGGCGGTTTTGTAGGCCGCGATTCCGCCGGTCACACCGATGAGAAGCTCACGACCGTTCATAGTGTGTCAAGGTCCAGCTCGGGCGGACCACCTTCGCCGTATTGGCTCTCGGCAATCCGGAGGTTGGCATCCATGTCGAGATAGATCTTGTCCTCCATGATCTCTCGGATCACGGTGGTTAGTTTGTCTTCACCGTTTTCGACTTGCACCAGAGGCCGGCTGCCGGCATTCAGGGCAACCAGCCTTTTCTGGATCAGCGTGGACAGGCGAAAGCGACCGCCCACCTTTTGGATGATTCTTTCGTCTCGAAGTTCGTCAAGCATCTCTGTTTTTCTCCGGGTGGGTGAGGATATCACAGATTTCGTGAACCGCTCGCTCGACGTCGTCATTGACCACCTGATGTGTGTATTGATCGGCGGCGGCCATTTCCGAGCGAGCTTGTTTGAGTCGTTGCCCGACGTGTTGCTCCGTCTCGGTATTGCGGCCACGGAGCCGGGTTTCCAATTCGTCCATCGAGCGAGTGTGGAGGAAAATGGTTACCGCGTCGGGATAATCTTGCATGATTTGTCGGGCACCCTGGACGTCGATTTCCAGCAGCACCCACTGGCCGGCCGCCAACCGCGGCAGCACCTCGCTCCGCAGCGTTCCATACCAACAATCCGTCTCGAAAACCTGAAAGCACTCGAGAAACTCGCCGGCGAGCCGGTGGTTTTCAAACTGTTCTGGAGACCAGAAGTGGTAGTCGACGCCGTCGACCTCGCCGGGTCGCGGCCCGCGCGTCGTTGCCGATACGCTGGCCGTCAACGGGACGGGAGCACACTGCAACAGGCGGCCAACCACCGTGCTCTTGCCGACCCCGGACGGCCCGGAGACGACGACCAATCTGCCCGGCGAGTCGCTCACCATCGCTACTCAATATTCTGTATCATCTCACGGATCCGCTCAAGCGCCGCCTTGATTTCGATGACATCCCTGGCGATCTCGACGTCGTTGGCCTTGGAGCCGATCGTGTTGGTTTCGCGGAACATTTCCTGGGTGAGGAATTCGAGCTTTCGTCCCGAGCTTTGCGGCAACTCCATGATCGCCTCGAATTGTTCGAAGTGGCTGCGGAGCCGCACGATTTCTTCCGAGATGTCGCTTCGCTCGGCGAAGAACCCGACTTCCTTGATCAGGTCGCCCGGATCGAGCGTCAACTCGTACTCGGACAGTATTCTCTTGAGTCGCTCTTCGAGCCGCGCGCGATACCCCTGGGCGACCAACGGCCCGCGCGCCGCGATACGGTCAAGGCTTTCCAGAGCACTCTGGCAGTTTGCGTGCAGGTCGACGGCCATGGCGTGCCCTTCTTCGGCTCGCATTTGCTCGAGGTTGTCAATCGCCTGGTTGAGGGCCTCGTGAACCGAGGGCCAATCATCCTCCGGCCGGCAGACGGCCAGGGGATCGTCGTTGATGACCCCGGGCAACGAGAGCAGCGCGCCCAGCGGAACGTCTTCGTCGACTGCCGCCTGCTCGCGCCACCGCAGCAGGGTACGTCGATAGTGTTCCAGTACGGCGGTGTCGAGTTGATAGTCGTCGGCCGAGCGTGCCCGGACGATGCGCACGTTGACCTGGACGGTGCCGCGGCGCAACTGTTTGCGCAGGGCGCTTTCGATCTGCGGTTCGAGCGCCGCGTAGCCTTCGCCACAGCGGACGGACAGCTTCAAATAGCGGCTGTTGATGGAGCGGACCTCGACGCCGACGGCCAACCCGTCTCGCTCGGCGTGCGCTTCACCAAAGCCCGTCATGCTCAGAAGCAAAGTCGTAGCACTCCCTACAAGCGACGAGAGGTCATTCCATCGCGGAAAAGACCTCTTATGCCTTCGGCACACCGGTTCAAGAACCGGTGCTACCCGATATTCAGGCTACCAAGGCCTAGGAATTGTTTCCTTGGGGGGTTGTCTTGCCCGTGCCCGCTGGGTCGGTCGATGATTGTTGCGTCTGCGGATCGGCTGCACCGCCACCATCGCCCTCATAGCGGCCTTTGGTTTTCAAGAATGCCACACAGCAGATACAAAGGATGATCCAGACGGCAGCCACTCCGATGGTGATTCGCGTGAACAGATCGCCGGCCTTGGCTCCAAAAGCGCTCTGGCCGCCCATTCCACCCAGGGCGCCGGCCAGGCCGCCTCCTTTACCCCGCTGCACCAGAATAATCAGGATCAGGAATAGGGCTGTCAGAATGAGCAGCACCATGAACAGCGTCTTCATGACTTCGGCCTTACGAATAAAGGGCTCAGTAGGGTGGGCATTGCCCACCACAATTGCATGAATGAATTCCGGTGGGCGATGCCCACCCTACGTTTTTTGGCACGTTGCTAGCCCACTGCGGCGCGAACGATTTCCAGAAAACTATCGGCCTTGAGGCTCGCTCCGCCGACCAACGCCCCGTCGATGTTGGGTTGGGCCAACAGATCGGCCGCATTGTCGGGCTTAACACTCCCCCCATATTGGATACGAACCGACTCGGCAACCTGGTTATTATAGCAGTCGGCCATGATCTTGCGAAGGTCGAGATGGACTTCTTCGGCCTGCTCGGGCGTGGCCGTCCGTCCGGTTCCGATGGCCCAAACCGGCTCGTAGGCGATGACCAGGGCGGTCATCTGCTCGGTGCCGAGGCCGGCCAACGAGCCCGAAAACTGGGTCCGAATCACCTCGAGCGTCTTGCCTGCCTCGCGCTGGGGCAACGTTTCTCCCACGCAGACGATCGGAACCAACCCGGCGGCCAGCGCCGCCTTTACCTTATTGTTGACGTCTTCGTCCGTCTCGCCCAGGATGTGACGTCGCTCGCTGTGGCCGAGAATGACGTATCGGCAGCCGACGTCCAGGAGCATCGCGGCGCTGAGCTCCCCGGTGAACGCTCCGGCCGGCTTGTGGTACATGTTCTGGGCACCCACGCCCAGGATCGACCGGTGGGCCGCCCGGGCTACCGCGTCCAAATAACAACTGGGCGGACACACGGCCACGTCGACCTGCTCGCGGCGGTTCCACTGCTCCAACTTCTTCATCACGTCGGCGGCCAGTGCGACCGAGGAGTCCCGATCCAGGTTCATCTTCCAGTTGCCGGCGATAAACGGACGTCGCATCAGACTCGTTCCTTATCAGATTATTCTGCCGGGTCACGACCCGGCCTCGTCAGTCCCTCTTCATGATCCAAGCACCGCAGCCCCGCACACGTGCCGCCCGGGTCTATTCCACGGGGGGCACGACCGGGAAAGAGCCGAGCGTTTTCAATTGCAGGGTCTTCTTCGCCAAGGAAGCCGTCGCTCGACGAACCGGAAGGTCGGTCTCGTGGCCTTCCATTTCGACGAAGAACAAATAGGCGCGATCGCTGCCGGGGATGGGAAGCGACTCGATCCAGGTCAGATTGACGCGGGCCCGTTTGAAGATATTGAGTGATTCGGCCAGGGCGCCCGCTCGGTTCTCCAACTGGAACATGATGGCCGTCTTGTCCTTGCCGGTTTTCTCGGCGGACTCCTTTCCGATAATGGAGAATCGAGTGGAATTGTCGGGGTTGTCCTCGATTCGCTCGGCCAGCACGTTCAGTCCGAAATGCACGCCGGCCTGGCGGCTGGCTATGGCGGCGGCGCCCGGTTTCTCGCTGGCCAATTCGGCCGCCATCGAGGTGCTCGTGACCTCCACGGCCCGGGCCGACGGAAGGTGCTTGGCCAGCCAATTGCGACTTTGCGAAAGCGCCTGCGGCTTGCTGTAGACCTCTCGAATCCCGTCTCGTGCACATTTGGCCAGAAGTGTGTGGTGGATCGGTAACTCAACCTCGCCACAAATCCGCACCGGCACCCGGGTAAACACGTCGAGCGTGTCGGCGATGCGTCCGTCGGTGGAGTTCTCGATCGGAACCAGCCCGAGTTCGGCATGGCCGCGGTCGACTTCCTCGAACACGGCCGCAATCGTGCCGACGGGCACCAACTCGACGGATTGCCCGAAGCGTTGGACTGCCGCCAGATGGCTATAGCTGTACAGGGGTCCCAGGTGAGCAACGCGAAGCTTCTTCAGGAGGTTGCGGCAGCCGCTGAGCATTTCGCGAAACACGGCGCGGACGGTCCGGTCGGGAAGGGGCCCCGTGTTGTGCCGCCCGACCCATGCCGGGTTTTCACGGAAGTCTTTGTCGACCAACCGCAGGCAGGCCTCCGGTGGCTGGAGACCGGCGAGCTGGCCGAGCAACTCGGCCCGACGATTAATCGCCTCGAGAATCTCGGCGTCCATCTTCCGCAGTTGCCTCTTGCATTTCGCAACGTCGGACGAGTGGCCGGAAACTTTTTTCTTGGGATCTGGTGCCTTCTTGGCGACTCTTTTTTTTGCCATCGGTCAAAGTGAGGTCGAACGGGCCGACCTTTGCAAAAATCAGTTGTGGGGTGGGCATTGCCCACCAAGAATTGCCTACCGCTCGATCAACAATTCCGCTGGGCGGTGCCCACGCTGCTTTCTCCGGAATCTTGACAGGAAGTCGAGACATAAACACGTCCTCTTGTACCGGCGGGGTGGCTATCTGTCAACGGACGGGGTGTCAGGGGGGACATCTACCCCACGAGGGGCACGGCCGTGTCAAAATGGCAGGCTGCCGTCCTCGGCCGGTGCGGCTGGTCGGGATGCGGCCACGCAGACGGAGCTGCAAGCGGTTGTTTGGCATATATTTAGGGAGAGCCGTATCGGCCGGGACCAATCGGCACAGAGTTTGCATCCCTCTTGGGACCAGTAAGTGTTCTGCGCCGAGTCGGGCGGGTCGGCGGTCTGCGCCGAAAGCGGAACGACTCGCTCGCCACAGGCTAATACCTCATGACTCTTGTTTTTGGCAATTGGGTGCCACTGGCGTTTCGCCAGTGTTCCTGAAACGAAGGCACGGGCAAGATGCCCGTGGCACCCACAAATTCAACGGTC
>CAZWWC010000212.1:0-7793 GCA_964637625.1 uncultured Planctomycetaceae bacterium | reverse complement strand
CGCCGGCAGGTATCAGAAATGCTTGATTCGACGAGAGTTGCGTTTCAGTGCCGAAGAGAGGACTTGAACCTCCACGGGGTTAACCCCACTAGTGCTCTGTCACAGAAGTTTTTCCGGGTGGGTGCCACTGGCGTCTCGCCAGTGCTTCCGCAAAGGCACGGGCAAGATGCCCGTGGCACCTTCAGTAGTTCCAAATTCCATCGAGACCTGGCATTGTCATTCTGAGCGTAGCGAAGAATCTCCTTGGACAATCGAGATCCTTCGCTTCGCTCAGGATGACTCATTGAGGTATCACCTAGCCAAGTTTGGAACTACTGACCCTGAATTATTACTGTGACAGCGTACTAGGTCCTGAAGCACCCTCTCGGTCTCGCCAAGATGCTCGTTTTTCCCGAAGGTTATTGCTATTGTATCCCTCGGAACAACGATTGCAAGAGCGCGCACTCAGGGGCACTTTTTTTTGGGAATGAGCAGTGTTTTCAAAGGCCGGCGCGCGCAAACCGGTGGAGCCTGACGATACTTTTCATCGTCGAATCGTGAGGCCTGAAGTGGCCGCGGATCCGTTTTTTGACTCTACGGGACTTGTCCGAGTTTGCCGCTCCTTCCACGGGCCACCGCCAACCGGTCACTCGATTGCATGGCTCTCAGCCGGATGGATTCCACGGGAGCCTCCCGCCCAACTTCGAGTGACCCAGAGAGTTTCTCATCGATTACAGTCTTTTTCCCCGCCCCTGGGAAAGTCCCCGCGACATTGTCCCGCCCACTGCTCGCTGCGTTGTCAACGCATCAAAGGGGGGCTAGTTCACGGCGCAGCGGTGGCTTAGATTCCCCGTTGTCGTCGGTCGCCGACCCGTCATGAACGCCGCAGGGATCGGTAGTGTAGGACCCTACCTCCGTCTGTCGGTCGCTTGTGCAACGTTTTCGGTACTGCCCCGGCGACATGCTGGTAGCCGAGCGGAAGATCTGGCCCAGGTAGCTCGACGCGCGGAATCCGGTTTGGGACGCAATCTCGGCGATGGGCATCTCGGTGTTGCGCAAGAGTTCTTTGGCTTTCTCGATTCGGATTTCCGTCAGGTACTGCACCAGGGTCTTGCCGGTTTGCTCTCGAAAAACGGCATGGAAATGGCTCCGACTCAGGGGGCAAAAGTCGAGGACCGAGTTCACCGTGATTTGGTTCATGTAGAAGGCCTGCAGGTAATGGATGACCTCCCCGATCAGATCGTCTTTTGAAGGCGACGTGCAAATGCGGAGTCCCTGGGAACGAAACTCCTCATCGCGCGCGATGGCAACCAACAACCGCATGGTCGTCATCTTCAACGCTGCATGATAGGCCGATCCCTTTCGCTGGAACTCTCCAAGAAGATCGTCCAGAATCTGCCGCACGATTGCCCCACCCGAACTCGAGATCGGCACTTTGCCGTGAAATCGGCTCATCTTGTCCACCACGCCGAGCACTTCTTCGTCCCCGGCGAGCGCCGGCGTGAACAGGGAGCTTTGGAAATCGAGAACGAAACAGTCGAACTTGTGGTGAGGGCGGAACACCGAACAGTGCCTCATGCCGGCGGGGAAAAAGAACAAGTCTCCCGCCTGCAATGGAAGACGCCGATGCCCGGCAATCTGACCGCCCTCGCCCGCCGTGCAAAAGAGCAACTCGTGATGCTGGTGGACGTGCGGAATGTCCGCGTTGTGACAGCCCGGTGGGTTCCGGTTCCACTGCAGATGAAAAACACTGTTCATAGCAGGCCTCCGGAATCGGGCAGCGACGGCGAGCCGAGCTCTCGGACAACCACAATACCAGCAATTACCATTTTACAGCGGCATACTAGCGATTAGAATAGGACAATCAGACAATTCTGATATGTTTTCGTAGAATCTCGGAATGACCGCCGCCGAGGTCGTGGCTAAAATACAGCCATACCGGTACGATGCGAGGGACCGCATGCGAAGCAACTGGGCGGATCGCCGAGCGCCTGGAGAAGGGAGTCGCGTCGTCCACTTTCTCATGGCATCTGAGTAGGAGCACTTCTATGCGACCCTTACGATATGGAATCGTTGGAGGCGGGTTCATCGCCGCATTTCATCTCCAGGCACTGTGCCAGGTTCGCGGCATCGAGGTGGCGGGGTTTGTCTCGAAAGACCCGCTCGACGACCTGGTCGCCTTCACTCGCAAGCACCAACTTGGCGAAGGACGGGTTTACGACAGCGTCAGCCAGATGGTCTCCGACGTGGACGCGGCGGCCGTTTTTGTGCCAAACTTCGCAAGGTTGGAGGTCATCGAGGAGATCGTCAACGCGGTCAAGGCGGGCGCCGAGTTGCGGGCGATTGTCTGCGAAAAGCCGCTGGCCAGAACCATGGCGGAAGCACGCCGGCTGATCGAGCTGGCCCGCGAGGTGAACCTGCCGACCGTCTATTTTGAAAACCAGTTGCACATGAAGCCGCTCAAGGCGGCGCGACGGCAACTTGCGTCGGTGGTTGAGTCGATGGGGCCGCTCGTGCTGGTCCGCAGCAGCGAAGAGCACGCCGGTCCGCACAAGGGCTGGTTCTGGGACCCGAGGAAGCAAGGCGGCGGCGTCATGAGTGACATGGGGTGCCACTGCCTAGCCGTGGGCTGGTACGGTCTGACCCCGCCCGGCAAACCCGTCGACTTCCTTCGCCCACAATCGGTCGAGGCCGATCTCTCGTTGTTGAAGTGGGGACAACCCAAGTGGTGCAAGCAGTTGGCCGAGGAGTACGGCGTCGACTATTCGAAGACGCCGGCCGAGGATTTCGCGACGGGGATCGTCACGTTCAAGAACCCCCAGACGCAGCAGTTGGTCAAGGCGCAATTCACCGTCTCTTGGATGTACGATAAGCAGGGATTACGGCTGCTCTGCGACGGGCTGGGGCCGGGCTATGCTTTCGAGTTCAACAGCCTCAGCTCGTCGCTGGAGGTCTTTGTCGGCGACGTCGCGGCCGACCGTGTGGCCGACGCCGAAACCGCGCTGGAGAAGAGCCAGGCAAGCCGAGGACTGCTGGCCGTTCAACCAAACGAAGCCGATCTGTACGGCTACACCGACGAGAACCTGGATCTGGTCCTCGCCTTGACCGAGGGGCGACCGCCGATGCTCGACTGGGACTATGGACTCGAAATCGTCCGGTTGAATCTGGCGGCCTACCTGTCGGCCGAACGTGGAGCCGTGGTGGATCTGACCGACCGGGCAACCTTGGAGGAACTGGAGACCTATGTCCCCTTGATCCAGCAGGGCCGCGGCGCGGAAGTGCTGAGCTAGAGTCGTTGATATCACGATGACGACCAACACAAAGATGACGAGGAACACGACCATGACATGGACAAACAGGATCTCCGTGACAACGTGTCTGGTTCTTGTGGTGCTGTTGGCCGCGGGCCCGGCCACCGGCGCGGCCGCGGAGAACGGGAAACCGAAACGGCCCAACATCCTGTGGATCGTCGGCGAGAACTTCAAGCTGGACTTCGGCTGTTACGGCGCGAAGAACGTCAGCACGCCCAACGTCGACCGCCTGGCGGGCGACGGTGTACGGTACACGCGGGTCTTCTCCACCTCGCCGGTATGCGCCCCGAGCCGTTCGGCGCTGATGACGGGCATGTATCAAACGTCGATCGACGTACACAACATGCGATCGCACCGCGATGACGACTTCCGGCTCCCGCCCGGCGTGCGCCCGATTACGCACTGGCTTCAGGACGCCGGTTACTTCACGGCCAACGTCACCCGCATTGGAAAGCGCGTGGTGGGAACCGGCAAGCTGGACCTGAACTTCGTCAACGAAGGCCCGATCTACATGTCGGACGATTGGTCGAAGCTCAAGTCGAACCAGCCCTTTTTCGCTCAGATTAACTTGCCCGAGGCAGAATACGACATCTACGATCGCAAGTCGGCCGAGAAGCCGCGTGTCCCGTGGGTGGGCGAGCAGTGGCATCCGCAAGTCGCCACGCCGGAAAACGTGACGCCGCCCCCATACTACCCTGACCATCCCGTCACGCGGCGGGAGTGGGCCCGGTATCTCAACTCGGTTTCCGGCACGGACGTACGCATCGGGTGGATTGTGGACCAACTCCGCAAGGACGGGCTGGCCAACGACACGATAGTCATCTTCTTCGCCGACAACGGACGGCTCGAAGCCCGCGGCATCCATTGGTGCTATGACACCGGGCTGCACGTGCCGATGATCGTGCGTTGGCCCAAAGGCTTTCCGGCACCGCCGCAATATCAGCCGGGCGCGGTCAACGACCAGGTGATCAGCCTGCTCGACATGACGGCAACGACGCTTGCCATGGCCGGCGTCGAGCGCCCGCCGCTGATGCAGAGCCGCGTGTTCCTGGGCCGGCGGGCCGATCCGCCGCGGACCTATGCCTTTAGTGCGCGCGACCGGATCGATGAGACGGTCCTGCGGCAGCGCTCGGTGCGCGGGAAGCGTTATCACTACATTCGGACCTTCACGCCCGGCGCCGGCTTCACGACACTCAATCGCTACAAGGAAAAGTGCTTTCCGGTCAAGCCGCTGATGCGCCGGCTCCACGCAGCCGGCAAGCTGACCGGCGCCGCGGCCGAGCTGATGAAGCCGTTTCCGAAAGAGCAGCTCTACGACACCCAAAACGATCCCCACGAGATCCACAACCTGGTCCGCTCGGATAAGCCGGAGCACCGCGAGGCACTTCTCCGGCTGCGGGCGGCGCTCGACACGTGGATGGTCGAGACGGGTGATCTTGGCCGGTTGCCCGAGCCACTCGAAGTTGTGGCGCCGTTTGAAAAGGAAATGCACGACTGGTTCGGCACACCCCAGTGGTACCTGAAGCAGAAATCGGACCGCGGCAAATCGCCTCCCGGGCTCAAACGGTGATGACGTAGGGCTTGCGCTGCGGGCGAGCCTGCCAGGCGCGGGCCTGCTTGTCGCCGACGATTTCTTCCTTGAGGGGGTCCCACGTGAGTTTTCGGCCCAGACGCATCGAGATATTGGTCAAGTGACACACCGTAACGGCCCGGTGTTGAATCCGGACCGGCGAGGCCGGCTCCCCGCGCGTCTTGACGCACTCGAAGAAGTTGCCCATGTGGTTGGTACCATGGGTGATTCGCCACGCATCGGCCGGCAGCGGGTTTTCCTTGAGTTCGTCGACCGGCTTGCCGTAGAGACCACCGCGGTTGACGAAAACACGGCCTTTGTCGCCAATGAACATGGTGCCATTGCGGCGAAAGGTCTTGATTTCCTCGGGCACGTCGTCGCCAAAGAGCCAGGCCGTTTGCTCCGGCGACGTTGCGACGTGCGTATCGAGTCCGTCGAAGCGCCGCCGGTCGCCTATTGCCGAGAAGTAGAACAGTTCCACACCGCTGGGATAGAGCAGTCGTGCAAAGAAACGGTCGGCCGTATTGAAACAATCGGCGCGGTTCTCGTTGGGGAAGAGGCCCCTCGCTTCGACCGACGCGGGGCCTCCCAATTCGCAGTCCATCCCCCAATGAGCGATGTCAATGTGATGGTTTCCCCAGTCGGTCACGATTCCGCCCGCGTACTCGTACCACCACCGAAAGAATCGATGCGTGCGTTGCCGGCAGTAGTCGTGTTTGGGTGTTTGGCCTTGGTAGAGATCCCAGTCGAGCTGTTTGGGAACCGGCTCCTTCGAGAAGGGACCGCCCCTGGTGCTGAAATAGGGAAGCACGACCCAGACTTGCTTCAGCTTTCCGATGCGCCCGTTGCGGACCAACTCGACGGCCCTCTGGATATGGGAGATGCTTCGTTGATGCGTGCCGACTTGGACGACACGGCCCGTCTCCTTCACGACCTCTCGAAGGGTCTTGCCTTCGTCGATGGTAAGGGTCAACGGTTTCTCGGTGTAGACGTCCTTGCCGGCGCGACAGGCCAAGACGTTGATCAGCGTGTGCCAATGGTCGGGCGTGGCGTTGAGGACGACGTCGACGTCCCGGCGGTCGAGGAGCCGCCGGTAGTCCCGGTAGACTTCGGGCTTCCCGCCGAGGATCCTCTTGGCCTTGTTCGCGTGGGCCAGATCGGCATCGCAAACAGCCACGACATCGCCGAGCCGGGCCGCCTGGCGGGCGATCGTTCTTCCACGGCTGCCGACCCCGATGCAGCCGACGCGGGGTCGCTCGCTGCTGGACGAGGACCGGACGCCTTGGGCCCGTGCGGAAGGGTCAAAACCGGCGAGGGTCATACCGCCAAGGACGGCGGCGGTCGACTTCAGAAAACGGCGACGAGGGAGTACGGTTGGGTCCATGGCAAACATTGGCTCCAGGAGGTGGGGTGAGTGCGCGGCCGATTTCCACGCGTCTTCCTGCATTATACTATGTTTTGAGTATGCCAAGAGGATCAGGCAAGAATCTCAAAGCAAAAGAACATCTCCGCGGCTACTCCGCATCGAGTGTTTCAACAAAGGGCTTGCCGCCGTCCCAAGTGAGTTCGACGAGCAGAGAGTCGGTTGGCCCGTCTATGGTGGCTGTCAGCCCCGAGGTCCTTGCGCTGGCGTATTTCTTCAGGGCATGCCACCGCTGCTTGGTTCCACTGAGTTGTTCCGCGCCCAGGATCATGACCGGATGCGTGCCGACCACGGCGCCGTCGCCGTCCTCGAACGTTTTCAGCGTGAAGCGGCCATCCGGTTCGATCTTGGCGGACGCCGCACGGGCATTCTCGGGAATGAGTCGAACGTAGCCGTAGGTCAAAGGCTTCCCGTCAATAAGGACCTGGCCCGAGACGGGCACGCGGCTGGGACGTCCGTCGCCACAGCCGGCCACGGTGGTCAGGAAGACCATAATGGTGAGCAAAAAGGATACGAATACCGGAGGGGCCGGGCCGGTAGCATTACGGTTTGGGAATGACTTCATTGTTACTTCGGGTGGAAAGCGCCTGGTATACCTCCAATGCAATGTTCTCTTCGATAAACTCCACGTGTCCGTCGCCGAACGCGAAGTTCGCGCCGCCGGGGTGCCGGCTGGCAAAGGCACCGTTCATCCTGAGGCCGTAGAGCGTTATGGCGATCGGTTCGCGTGGCCACGTGTTCAACGGATTGGAAGTCGAGCGATGGCAGGTCGCTTCGCGGCCTGCCCTCGTCCAGATATTGAACGAGTCGTCCGTGTGGCCGTCGACGATTTCGCCAAGAAACATCGTCTTGCTCAATCCATCGGTGATTTCCGAACCGGGTATGTTGCTCTTGTAGAAGAAGACACCGTTGTTGTTATACTTCATGTCGTACGTCACGCCATCCGCGGCTCCCATGGAACCGGCCACGAAGGCATAGCTACCCGTGGCGACGCGTGTCGTGGAATAATCGATACCGCCCGTGTCGAGGGTCTTTTGACAGAACGGTTCAGTGCTGTCACTGGGACACACGAAGACCACAGGACGCTGCGCGATGGCCTCGCGGTGTGCCGGGAGCCACCCGAGACCGCGGGGGTAGATCCACCACGGCCCCCCCTCCTCGTCGAAGTCGAACATGTCGTAGGTTGTCTGCAAACCAAGCTGCGGCAGAATAGCGACGAACCCGCTCATTGCGACCCGCTCGTAATCGTAGGTACAGGGGCCTCCCCCATCGCATCCCACTCGGCTCGGCGGGTAAAAGCCGTTGGCGTCTTCGTAGGCCGCCAGCGCCAGCGCCAGCTGTTTCTGATTGTTGGCGCACTGCATGCATCGCGCGGCCTCTCGGGCGGCCTGCACCGCAGGCAGCAACAACGCGATCAGGATGCCGATGATCGCGATGACCACCAAGAGTTCGACAAGGGTAAAACCGTGTAGGGGCCGGCGAAAGGTACGCTTTCGCTGAGTATTGTCGC
>CAZWWC010000211.1:0-7797 GCA_964637625.1 uncultured Planctomycetaceae bacterium | reverse complement strand
CGCTCCAAATCGTGGACTACGGCCGAGGCGTCCTGAAAGATTTCCACGCCGCCGACGAGCCGCCCCGACGCATCACGGAGCGGGGCCACACTCACCAGCGTCGGAATCCGCCGGCCGTCGTGCCCTTGAGCATAGATTAGCAGCGGCTCTTGGCTCGACTTACCGGTAACCATCGCTCGGTGCAACGGGCAATACTCCTCGCCACAGAGCCGGTGGCCGTCCTTGTCGATGTGGCAGAGGATACCGTCCAGACACTGCCTGCCGACGACCTCCGCCGCCGGCCAACCGGTAATCCGCTCAGCCGACTTACTCCAATAGCGGATCGTCCGTTTCAGATCGCAAACATAGACGCCGCCACTGAGTGAGTCGACGACGGCCTGAACATCGATATCGGCCAGATCGCTCATGTCTCGTTCCCCAACCTGGGGTGGCACGCCCTGAGTCCCGGCGCGCCGGGATGTTCCTCCAATCCACCACGCCCTTCGCTGCGCTCAGGGCGTGCCACTCCAACGTGAACATGTTTTCTTACCTGCGCGCGTCCTTCTCACGGAGAATCCTCAAAACGGTCGGGTCGACCGACAGCATGCCTTCGAGCGTCACCCGGCCGAGGTTGCGGATCGAGTCTTCGGCCGTGGTGCCGACCATGCCGTCGGCCGGGCTCAGACCGAAACCTTCGACGGCCATCAGCCCGGACCGGATGGCCGTGTCCACGGCGGTGATGGTTTTCATGGCGCAGCCGGGCTTGGCCCCGTCGCAGATCAGCCCGCCCAGGTCGCCGATCACGTTGTTCACCGCCAGCGTTATCCGATCGTTGTCGATTCCCGCCTGCTGGTAGACGATGGCCACGGCGGCCGCGATGCCCGCGGCCATGGCACAGCCGCAGATGACCGAGAGTTCGCCGACGAAGCACTTGCAATAGGCGTTTACCAGATGGGCGGCGGCGATGCTTTCGATAATATGGCGTTGGTCGACGCCCGTCTCGCGGCCAACCTCGTAGGGCGTGAGAATCGCGACGATCCCCTGGTTGCCCGAGCCGCCGGAGGTCATCACCGGCTCGCTCACGCCCGCCATGCGGGCGTCGACGGCCGAGGCCACGAGCAACTTGGTTCGGTAGAAGAGGTCCTCGGCCAGGTAACCGCGCTGGTGAATCCGGCGGAGCTGGCAGGCCGTGCCGCGGACTTCGTAGCCGCGCCGGGCCATGGCCAGGTTCATGTCAATTCCATACTGGACATAGGCGCGATTGTCGTCACCCAGGGCGCCGACCAACGAGAGTAGCTGCCGCAGGTTCGCCTCTTTCAGCGCGGTTCGATACGCCAGTGAACCCGCCCGGGCGGCATCGTGCTCCCGATCGACGATCCGTCGGCCGTCCTTTTCGATCAACACGACGTTGGTGTGGCTGCCGGCCACCGCCGAGCGTACGCGATGCCGCCGTCCGGCCAATTCCACCTCGATGCGCAGCTCCGTCGTATCCTCGAAGCACTCGTATCGACACCGACCGTCGCGGCAAAGGTGCTTCGCCTCGACGAGCATCTCGGGCGTGACGTCGCGGAGCAACTCCAGCTTGCCCTCGGGCCGGGCAACAACCGCCCCCAAGGCGGCCGCGATCAGGTTGCCCGTCGCGCCGTCGCTGTGCGGAACGGTCACCGCCGCGCCGTTTTTATACGTGCCCGGGTCGACCCGCAGCATGAGCTCCTCGACCGGCTCCTCCAGATGGGCCGACGCCGTGGCCGCCGCAAAGGCGCACGAAACGGGCTCCGTACACCCCAGCGCCGGGTATACCTCGGCGGCGAATACTTCGTCAAGCAGATTCACGGAAACCCTTTATCGTGCTCTGTCGGGCCGGTGCATGGCCTGCTGCCACGCGTCGACGTCCACCACCACATCACCATTCTAATCTTCTAGAGGGCATTTTAGAACCATGATGAGGATACCTGGGCCATAGCGCAGCGGTGGCCCAGACCGTGAAAAACCGGGCCTTCGCTACGCTCATTCCCGGGCACCCAACAATTATCCACTAGTCTTGAAATACCCTCTAATCTAAATGGAACCATGGAGAATCGATAGCAGCACGGCACCCGGCGGCGCGCGCGTACCCCTCGGCCGGGTGGTCGCGGGGCGCCGGGAAATGCGGACCACCACAGCCTCGCGTGCCGGAACCCCGTCGAGCCTCGACGATCCGGACCACACGGCGTGGAAATGGTGGAGAAGTCCAACTATACTTGATACGTGGAGCGAATTGTGGTGGACGATGCCCACCCTCAGTAGTTCCAAACTTGGCTAGGTGATACCTCAATGAGTCATCCTGAGCGAAGCGAAGGATCTCGATGGCTAAGGAGATCCTTCGCTTCGCTCAGGATGACAATGTGAGTTCTCAAGCGAATTTGGAACTACTGACCCTGCAACTTGATACGTGGAACCGGTCCCGGTTTGGAGAAGTAGCCGTGGCGAGCAACGACAATCCTAATCCTGACTTCGACGAATTCCTGCTGCCCACCGAGCAGTTCGAAGCGGGACCGGTCGACGGCATGCCCGACCCGACCGCGCAGCCCGACGAGCCGCTTTCGGAAGAGGAGCTTCTCGAACAGCCGACCGAGGAAGAAGAGGGAGAAGGTGACGCAGAGGCAGCGTCGCCGCAGAGGTTGGGATGGTTCGCCGAGATGACTCAAGCCAGTCCTTTTACGGTCCTGCTGGCGATCTCGCTGGCTGCCATCCTCGTTGCGATCTTCTGCATGATCATGCAGCTGGCTACGTACGGCTTTGACTACAAGGCGAAATCGGCTACCCGACAGGCCGCTTCGGCCGAGGTTCGCTTCATCGAGCCGGCTGAAGCCGAGCTTGTCTGACTGGCGGTTCGGCCGCGATCTGGCCCTCCTTTGCGATCCTGCGAACCCACTGTCGCGCCGAGATCGAGAGCAATCGATCCGCTCGTTCCAGCAGCGAATCGGTCTGCCGAGCGCCGTCCATCCCAGACGCGGCTTCGCCGCGAGCAATGAATCGCCCGCCGCAGTGGAGGCACGTGAGCGTCCGTCCAAGGTGCTCTTGGCGAACGTGAAGCGGGCGACCACAAACGAGACATGAACAGCAGAAGTACGGGTAGCGAAACATGCCGGCGGTCCCTGTTCCTGTTGAGGTGAAGAGAAGTCGAGTGAAGCTGCGGGCCCTCCCGATGAATCGGGACCGGGGGTGGCCCACAAAGCTCCAATACGGGCCCGGCCTGCAAATGGTTCGCCCAGGGCGAGCAGAGCCCCGACATGCGGCCATGGCCGTCGGGGCATGACCCGGGGACGACCCCCACCTTGGAGCCGTTCCTGTGGTCGACCGCCCCTGTTTCGTCCCGTTTTGGCGCAGCGGCCGAGCCGGCACGACGGTCTGCCGGCGATGGTGCCAAAAAGCTATACTGATACGCACTGTCGTCTGGAATGAAGAATCAGGTCGGGTGGCATGCTCACGCTTGCATGAGCATGTTTGTTGGCACTTGCGCATCCCGGCGCGCCGGGACGCTCGCGTGGCCATGGCACCCGGCGTGGCCATGGCACCCGGCCATGCCACCTACCGTGCGATAGAACAAGAGGTTGCCATGTCTAGAATCACGGCGGAAGACATTGCCGAGGCCGGCGTTGTCGGTGCGGGTGGTGCCGGTTTTCCGACTCACGTCAAGTTTTCCGCCAAGGCCGACACCGCACTGATCAACGCCGCCGAGTGCGAGCCGCTTCTCCATAAGGACAAGGAGGTGCTCCGCGCCTATGCCGACGGCGTGCTCGAAGGTCTGGCCGCCGGCATGGAATTGGCCGGCGCGCGGCGCGGGATCGTCGGCATCAAGGACAAGTATCAAGACGTCATCAGTCTACTGAGGCCGAAGCTTGCCTCCGGCATGGAGATCGCCCCGCTGGCCGACGCCTATCCGGCCGGCGATGAATTCATTCTGGTCTACGACGTCCTGGGTCGCGTCATTCCGCCGGGCGGCCTTCCGCTGGACGTCGGCGCGGTGGTAATCAACGTGGAGACGGCGCTGAACGTCGCGCGTGCCCGGCAACAACCGGTCACCGAAAAATTCCTCTCGGTCGCCGGCGCGGTGGCCGAGCCGGTCACGCTGCGTGTGCCGGTCGGGACAAGTCTGGCCGAGTGCGTGGCGGCGGCCGGGGGACCCACGATCCCCGATCCCAACTACATCGTCGGCGGCGTGATGATGGGCTACCTCGAAGACAACCACGACGCGCCGGTCGACAAGACGACCGGCGGGGTGATCGTCTTGCCTGACGACCACGTCATCGTGCGGCGCCGGCGCCAGGACTGGCAGCAGATCACGCGGATCGGCCGCAGCGCGTGCGACCAGTGCAGCTTCTGTACGGAATTGTGTCCTCGCTACCTGCTGGGCCACCCGATCGAGCCGCACCTGGCGATGCGAAGTCTCGAGTTCAACCTGGTCGGCGAGTCGAACGTGGTCGGCACGGCTTTCTGTTGCGAGTGCAACCTTTGCAGCCTTTATTCCTGTCCGGAGGATCTCGACCCGAAGAACGTCTGTGCCCAGAACAAGGCGCGGCTGGCGGCCGAAGGGAAGCGCTACGAGAACCCGCCGTTTAACCCTCGCCGGCCGGAGCTTCATTTGGACAATCGCAAGGCGCCGATGGCCCGACTGATGCAGAAGCTCGGCCTCCGGCAGTTTCGCAACGTCGGGCCGCTGGTCAAGGATCTGCTCGAAACGCGGAAGGTGGGGATCGCGCTTGCGCAGCACATTGGGGCCCCGTGCGAGCCGACCGTCGGCCCGGACGATCGAGTGACCAAGGGCCAGGTCGTGGGTCGCCGACCGGTCGTTGACGGCCGCCCGGCCCTGGGCGCGCCGGTCCATGCGTCGATCGACGGGGTGGTCACGACCATTGAGAACGGTATCGTCTGGATCGAGAGGAAATGAACATGCCAGCACACCAATCCATCGGCGTCGTCGAACTGTCGAGCATCGGCATCGGCTATCGCGTCCAGGACGAGATGCTCAAGGCCGCTTCGGTCGAACTGATGATCGCGCGGACGATCTGTTCGGGCAAATACCTGATCGTCGTTGCCGGGAGCGTCAGCGACGTGGAAACGGCGGTCGAGACCGGACTAAAGCTTGCCGACGAAGCGGTGATCGATCACCTGACCGTGGCCAACGTCCACCCGTCGGTCTTCCCGGCGCTGGGCCAATCGGTGGTGCTCGAGGCCGACCAGACCGGGGCGCTGGGTGTGGTCGAGACGTTCAGCGGCACGAGTGTGCTGGCCGGTGCCGACGCGGCGGCCAAGACGGCCCGGGTGACCTTGCTGCGGATCCACGTGGCCATGGCGCTGGGCGGGAAGGGATTATGCCTGATGACGGGCAGTGTGGCCGACGTCACGGCCGGCGTCCGCGCGGCGGCCGAGGAGGCGAGAAAGCGTGGCCTCTTGGTCTCGGAGACCGTCATTCCCGGGCCCAGCAAAGAGCTCTTCGCGGAATACATCTGATCCGCGGCGTCAAAAACCTCTTGCGGCAATAAGCGTCTGGCGAATCCATACTTGTTGGCTGTACGGCTTCACGGCATTCTAAAATACGAGACGATCTTATCGGACTCCAGCGTCTGCGGGGAAACATCAGACGACCCGATGGGCGGGATTGTGCCGTAATGCGAAGGTTTTGCAGAACACCAGAGCGAAGTCTGCGTGTCTGGCCGAAACTCTGCTCGCGAGGCTGGGTGCCATGGCCACGTCCCGGCGCGCCGGGATGGCCATGCGGTGTCTTTCTGCGTCGTTCACATGCCCACGACAAGCGTGAGGGTGTCCGGGAATTCCGTGTGCCACTGCTTCGCAAGAAGCAGTGCGAAACGGCTACACAGCCAGCACTGCTTGCCGATGGCAAGCAGTGGCACACATTTTGCCTCGAAAAACCTCGATTTCAATTCCCGGACGGCCTCACGACAAGCGTGGGCATGGCACCGGGCGCCGTCAGGCTGCACTCGAATCGGCCGTGCCATGCCCGCGAAGCTATTCGGTTCTTCCCGCGAGTGTCGAGTGTCAAGAGTTGACCCCTCATTCCCCCCTCATTCCCCCGATGACCGTCCCCGGCCGTGGTTGAAAAACATGTCTTCCTTACATGCGTTCGTCCATTTCGAAAAGAAGCCAAGGAGTGGGAGAAACAAGCTGTCCTCATGCACCCACTCCCCTTGGCAAATCAAGACGAACCCGCGGCAGCATTTTCGCTACCGTTGTTATGACCGGTCGCCGCGGCCCCGGTAATCGACAGACCGGGTCACTTCCCAGCTGCTTTTCTCTCCTTTCGGGTGAGCTATGCTTCTGCAGCATAGTGGATTTCAACGTGGCAGGTCTTCAGGGCCAGATACTCAGAGGAAGAAAAGAAAATGCAGACCCAAGATGAAAAGTATCGTCTCATCACCCGCAGCGATTTCGATGGTCTCGTTTGCGCGGTGTTGCTCAAAGAGCTGGGCATGTTGGGGACGATCAAGTTTGTCCACCCCAAGGATGTGCAGGACGGCAAGATCGAGGTCACCGATCGCGACATCCTCACGAATCTGCCGTACGTCGCGGGTTGTCATCTTTGTTTTGATCACCACGCCAGCGAGGCGATTCGCACCGCGGGAATCGAGAGGGACAATCACGTATTGCGTCCCAACGCCGATTCGGCGGCACGGGTCGTTTACGATTACTTCGGCGGCGCCGACTGTTTTCCCGAAATCGACGTCGATATGATCAAGGCCGTCGACAAAGCCGACTCGGGCCGCTTTTCGATGGACGACGTGCTCAAACCGCAGGGTTGGGAGTTGTTGTCCTTCCTGATGGATGCCCGAACGGGGTTGGGACGGTTTCACGAGTTCCGCGTCTCAAACTACCAGCTGATGATGGACCTGATCGACTACTGCAAGGAGCATTCGACCGAAGAGATCCTGGCCCTGCCGGACGTTCAAGAGCGCGTCGAATTGTTCCGCGCCCAGGAAGTCCAGTGCAAGGACCAGTTGGGTCGCTGCTCGACCGTGCACGGCAACCTGGTAGTGCTCGATTTGCGCAACGAAGAGACGATCTTCGCCGGCAACCGTTTCATGATTTACGTGTTGTTCCCCGAGTGCAACATCTCGATGCACGTGCTGTGGGGCCTGAAAAAGCAGAACACGGTGTTTACGATTGGCAAGTCGATCTTCAACCGCTCGTGCCGCACCGACATCGGCCAGCTGTGCCTCAGCTACCAGGGCGGTGGCCACCCCAACGCCGGTACCTGCCAGATTGCCAACGAGGATGCCCAGCGCGTGCAAAACGAACTCATCGCCAAGATCAACGCCGACGCGGAGGTGCTGGTTTAGCACCTGGACCTTTCCGTCGCGCCGAACGACACGACACGGGCAGCTGGTCTACGAAAGCCGCTGGCCCGACCTGAGCCCCAGCGCGCCAGGGTAAGCCATCCTGCCGACAGTGCCGGTTCGACAGTTGCCGCGTCCGTTATAGCCGCAGTCCGATCTTTCGGTGGGGCGTGTTGAAAAAGGGCATGAATGAGCTGCAGGCAACGCTAGCACTGCTGCGCGAATTCGGCTTGATTCGAAAGGCCTTTTCAGGGCCTATAGAGGCAGTTTGTGATTTCCGCGATTCCTGCCTCTTTTCAAGACGAGCAGACCGATGCAAGGCGTGCATGTCTTTGATCCGCACGCCAAGACAGTCATTGACTTGGAGTCGTTTGTTGAGGACGGCCACGCGCTCCGTAAGATCGATGACATCTTGGACATGGCGTTCACCCGAGAACTGACCGCCGTGTGTTACGCCGACGGACTCGGGCGACCTTCAATTGAT
>CAZWWC010000210.1:0-7817 GCA_964637625.1 uncultured Planctomycetaceae bacterium | reverse complement strand
TGAACGTAAGTCCTTTATTACCAACAAACCAGCACTCGCAACTGCGTAACTTGGGATAGTCCTCGAGAGTCTCAACACGCTGGAGGGATATGACCGCCAACATCGGAAGGCGTTATGATCTCGTTGATGTCCGTGACCTTCTCAATGCCTGAAGCGGACCAACCCATACGCCGCCGGCAGAAACAGGAGCGTCAGCAGCAGCGAGTACAGCAGACCGCCTATCACGGCGATGGCCATCGTCACGAGCATGCCGCCGCCCTCGCCGAGGTTCATCGCCAGCGGCACCAGCCCCAGCACCGTGGTCAACTGGGTTATCAAGATGGGCCGAACACGGAGCGGGGCCGCTTTGCGGATGGCCTCCAGCGGACACATCCCGGCCTGGCGGTACTCCTCGGCCAAGGTCAACAGCACCACGCCTTGCGACGTGATGCCGCCCATCATCACGAGTATGCCGATTTGCACGGTCACACCAACCGGGGCGCCCGCGACAGACAGCGCCAGAAGTGCTCCGGTCAGCGCCAACGGGATGTTGAGGATGATCAGCAGGGGCAGCACGAAGGACTCGAACTGGATGGCCAGCACGACATAGGAGAACAGGACGGCGAAGCCGATGATGAGCGCGATCACGCGCCGGCTTTCCGCCATGAACCGGGCCTCGCTGCCCATAGAGATCTCGACGCCCGGGGGCGGGTCGAGGTCAATGGCAGCCTGCTCAGCCCGGGCAAGGGCCTCTCCAACACTGACCCCGGCCGGGTCAGCGCGAACGATCACCCTGATGACCTGGTCCTCGCGGGAGATCTCCACGGGTCCCACGGCCCTGCGAACCTCTGCTATGTCCCGCAGATAGATCGGCTCGCCGTTGCGGGTCTCCATGATCAGGTTTTCCAGGTGCGTCTTGCTGGTGAGAGAGATCTCCGGCACCATGACCCGAATCGGGTAATACTCCGTCCCGTCGCGGTACTGGGTGCTGACCAGGCCCTGGACTAAGGCCCGCAGCGTGGTGGCAACCTGGTTGACGGAAATCTCCATCGCCGACGCACGGGCACGGTCTACATACACGCGGTATTCAGGCTTGCTCATGTCCATCGAGATATTCACGCCTGATAGGCCCGGTGTCTTGCTGAGCCGGGCCGCCAACTTCTCGGAGAATTCGTAGAGCAACACGACATCGCTTCCCTTGACGTTGACCTCCACATCCTGCTCACCCACCTTGCGCAGGCCCTTGATCTTTCTCGGCTTCACGGGCAGCTTGGCGCCAGGTTCCTGCGCCTGTATCTTTGCCACCCAGGGCCTGATCTTGTTAATGAACTGCGCCGTGGTGATGTCCCGCTGGCTTCGCGGCACAAGCTGGATGTTCAGATTGCCCTCATTACCGACCTCAAGGGTGTAAAGCCCGAAGACCCTGCCGCCGGAGAGCCGGAACATGCTCTCGATCTCAGGCAATCCCTGGAGCCGGTTCTCAACCCGCGTGAGAACCCGATCCACGTCGGCCAGGGAGACACCGCTGGGCATCTTGAGCTTCACCATCACGCGGCCGTCGTCCAGTTTGGGCAGAAACTGCGTGCCGGCTTGGCTGGCGAGCCAGACGCCCGCGGCGAACACCGCCAACGCCAGAACCACCACCAGCCACCTGACCCGCAGGCAGCCATCAAGCAGCCGCTCGTAGCCTCGGAGGCCGAATCTAATGATTTTGTCAAAGCCCCTGGCGACGCGGGACGTTTGCCCACTCCCCTCGCTGCGCAGCAGCCTGCCGGTCAAAAGCGGCGTGAGGGTCAGCGCGATCAACAGCGCGATCGCTATGACCCCGGCTACCACAAAGACGAGTTCGCCGAGCAGGATAGACACCATGCCCGGGACGAACACGAACGGGATGAACAGCGCGAAGAACGCGACGGTGGAGGAGACGACCGCCGAGCCCACCTCTTGGACGCCTCGCTGGACGTAGTCGTCCACGCCCTCGGACTTCAATCGCGTGATGTTCTCCACGATCACGATCGAGTCGTCCAGGATCACCCCCAGCGCGACGACCAGCCCCCCCAGGGAGAAGACATTGATGGAGAAGTCGGCCGCGTACATCACGGCGAAGTTCGCCAGCAGGGCGATCGGCATCGCGACCATCATCACGACCACCTGCCGCCATCGCCCCAGGAAAAGGTAGACGACCACGACGACGAGTACGGACGCCACGATCGCCGCCTCCCTCACGCTGCTGATGGCGGCGTTCACGTAGGTGCTCTCGTCCTCCACATAGCCGAATTTGATGTCTTCCGGGATGTCACCTCGCTCTCGCAGTTCATCCAGGCGAGCTTTGACGCCCTCGGCAACGGTGACCGCGTTGGCGGCGTACTGCTTCAATACCTTGAACTCGATGCAGGGTTTGCCGTTAAAGTGTGTGTCGATCCGCATCTCCTCATGCGAGTCTTCCACGCGGGCGACGTCCTTGACGTAGACCTCCTCTCCATCGGGCCCCATCGCCACGACGACGTTTTCGATCTCTTCGAGGTTCTCGAATTCGCCCATGGTCCGGACGATGATCTCGCGAGGCTCGATGGTTACGCGGCCGGCGAAGGTCTCGAGATTTTCCTCGTAGAGGACCTTGGCAATCCGGGCCGGGGAGAGCTTATAGGCCTGAAGGCGATCCGGGTCGAGGTGGACGCGGATTTCCCGCTCCAGCCCGCCGACAATCTCGGCGCCGGCCGTGCCCGGCACACTCGTCAGCCGATCGATAAGCCAGATATCCGCCCACTCGCGGAGCCAGACGAGGTCGTGCTCGTCCGAGGTGATCATCACTTCGATCACCGGCAACTGCGACGGGTCGGCCTTGATGATGACCGGGGGGTCCATGTCGCGCGGGAGTTTTTTGGTAACCCGGCCCATGGCGGCTACCACGTCCTGGAAGGCCACCTCCACGTCTACGCCATAGAAGAAGTTCGCCAACAGTGTGTACATGCCCTCGATGCTGGAGGACTCGATGTAATCGAGGTCATCCACCGTGGCGATCACCTCTTCCAGTGGGTCGGCAATGTTGGTCTCGATATCGTCCGCCGTCGCCCCGCGCCACCAGATGTGAATCTTCACCATCGGGTAGGAGATGTCGGGCAGGTAGTTCACGTCGAGTTTCGACAGGCTGAACAGGCCGGCGGCCAAGGCCGCGACGGTCAGCACGGTGACGGCTACGGGACGTTTCAGCGCGGCGGCGGTGATCCTCATTGTTCTTTACCTCCCCCGCCTTCCTTGTTTTCAACGCTTGGAGCCGTCTTGGCTATCTCGCAAACCCATTGTTCCATCATCTCGGTCGCGGTAGGTGAGGGAGCCTCAAGGAACGAAATAACAAACCCTGATTCCGTTTCGCATATACCGATTGATCTTGGCCGCACCGACAGCACTTCGGGGCTCTTAAGTTTCTTGCCAAAGCAGAACATGACGTTTTTCGCGCCGATAATGCTGGAATCGACAATGCCATCGCTCAAGCCTGTTGTGTGCGAATAATGATCAAATGTGCCAATGTAGCGCGCGAATGGGTGTTTTTCTATTCTATCGCGGAAATATCGGCAGAGTTCATCCAGCGTGCTAAAACGCAGCTCGCTCTTATCATATTTCCGCAAGCGCACGGGAAATTTGTCTTGAAGCAGCACCTGTTGCATTTCCGTTTCGCTATCTCCCTCACCTCCCTGTGCGGCTGTCTGTTTAACGCTTGGAGGCGCCTTGCCCAAGTGCACCTCCGCGCCATCCTTCAAATTCAGGTTCCCGGCGATGACAACCATCTCGCCGGCCCGCACGCCCTCGGTGACCTGCACGCGCTGTCCCTGTTCCAGTCCGATCGTGACCTTCCGCATACTCGCCTTGCCTTCCTTGACTACGTAGACGACCTTCTCGCCCCTGGGAGTGGTCACGACGGCCGCGTCGGGAACCACCACGGCGTCATCGGCCACTCGGCCCCGCACCGATATCCTGGCGAACAGGTGTGGAATCAGCTCGACGGGCTCAACGACCTTCGCTTCGATTATCCGCGTGCGAGAGTCCCACTCGAGTCGGGGATAGACCCGCTCGATCCTCGCGCTGAAAGTCTTTCCCGGATACGCGTCCAACCGGATGACCGCCTCGGTGCCCTTGCGGATGTCGGCAGCGCAGCTTTCCGGCAGCCCAGCCCGCACCACGAGGGACGAAGGAGCCATCATTTTTAGCAAGGGCGCGCGCGGTGTGGCCAGGTCTCCCGGCCGGACAAAGACCTCCGTGATCACGCCGGCGAAGGGCGCCTTGAGCAGACATTCATCGAGCTTCGCCTGGGCCAGCGCCCGTTTGGCTGCCGCTTCCTCCACGGCGGCCTGCGCGACGGCGATCTCTGTTTGCGTCGGTCCCGCCTCGAGCATGGCTACCCGTTCCTTCGCGGCCTCAAACTGAGTCTGGCAGTCCACGTAGCTGACACGGGCCTTCTCCCCCGCCTCGGCGGGAAGCGCGCCGCTCTTGACCAGCGACCGGGTCCGGTCCAGGTCGGCCTTAGCAAAATTCGTGCAATCCTCGAAATGTCGGACGAACTCTTTTGCCTGGGCGATCTCTTCCGGGCGTGCACCGGCCTTGAGGTCAGCCAGCTTGGCCCTGACCACGGCCAGTGCCGCCTCGGCCGCCAAGACCTCCTGCCGGTACAACGGCCGATCTATCTCGATCAGCTTCTGCCCGACCTGCTCGACGCGGTCACCCTCTCGCCAGGGGCAAAAGCTGATCGGACCCTCAACGGTTGCGTGTATCGTCACGGCGTTCACAGCGACAACATTTCCCGTCGTCTCCAGAAGTTCCACCAGGCGTGTTTTCTCCGCCGCGACGGCCTGAACATGCGGAGGTTTCTTGGACTTGCCCTGTGCGTTCTTGCTCGAGCCGCACCCGGTCATACCGATGATGGCCACCCCAAGGGTCGCGGCAGCCAACACCCATCTTGCTGTTCTCATTGCCTTTCTCCTACTGCCAGGCGGAACTGGGCCAAGGCCGTGTTGTAGTCCGCCAGGGCTCGGTAGTAATTCGTCTGCGAATCCACCAGCGCCGACCGGGCGTCCAGGACATTTGTGATGGACTTCTTGCCGAGATCGTACTTCTCGCGCTCGATTTGCAGGCTTTCTTCCGCTTGCGCACTGCCATGCGAGAAGGGCCGCAAGAGTTGTGCCTAAACGGCCCGC
Source organism: uncultured Planctomycetaceae bacterium (assembly GCA_964637625.1). Classification (GTDB taxonomy): domain Bacteria; phylum Planctomycetota; class Planctomycetia; order Pirellulales; family Thermoguttaceae; genus UBA11386. The sequence goes on along the minus strand of CAZWWC010000210.1, from coordinate 2,649 downwards.
GATTCGTGTCGAGACACAAGTCTGTTCACGCACAGAACTTGCGCGGACAAGACCTGCGAACGCGAGAAATCCTTTGAGTCGCAGAATGCGATTCAGGGTCGGGCGTGCGGTCGCACAACGCAATCCTACGCTTCCTTGCGACGACCATTCTGGCTCGTGCAGACCGCCCCCGATTTGGCCTTTCCTACGAAGCGTGAGCAAATCCCCGTCTGCCCCCCCAAATCGCCAACCGATTCCAGGTTGGCCCGTTGCAGCGCGGTGAGTCCGGAGGATATCGATGCCCTGTGCGCTAGGCGGCGTGCAGAAATGTGGCGCCGCCGGTCAACCAGGTTGTGGGACTCTAGCAGGGTGCTTTCGGATGCAGCCGGCTTGTTGGCGAAAGCAACGCCGCGCTGCCTGCGATTAGAAAAACGAAGGAGGGCATGATGAGATCGGCACGAGTATCGATGCCGACCTTGGTCGCGTGTCGGCTGGCGGCGCCTGCTAGCCTGGCGCAACGAGGCATGGGCGAGCCGACCGGCGTGGCCCGGAAAGCGGCCAAGCCTGGGATCGTTTTGCTTTTAGGCAGGGCGATCGGACCGGACACCGGGCCATGCGAAAACACGACTAGCCGCGCGTTCTCCTCCCAGCCACACGTGATCATGCCGATGATGGCCACTCCAAGAGTCGCGACAGCCAAGACGCATCTTGCTGTTCTTATTGCCTTTCTCCTACGGCGACGCGGAATTCGGCCAAAGCCGTGTTGTACTCGGCCAGGGCTCGATAGTAATACGTTTGCGTATTGAGCAGGGCTGACTGAGCATCCAAAACGTCTACAATAGCACCTTTGCCTACGTCGTACTTCTCAGTCTCGATACGTAACGATTCTATTGCTTGTTCGATGGCTTTTCGCGTGGCGTCGACCCTCGCACGGGTAAACTTGATATTGGATGTCGCCGTTTGCACCTCAAGCTGGATTTTGAGTTCCAGTTTTCGCAGTCTCTGACGCGAAGCGGCTAATTCACAATTCTCCTGCCGCACTCTTGCACGGACTCGTCCGCCTTTATAGAGCGGTGCATCAAAAACGATTCCTAGTTCGCCGACTTCATTGTGCTTACTCGAATCGGTAGCCCATCGGTCTCCATAGGATCCGCGAAACCATAGTTCCGGAAGCCCTTCGCTTTTGGCTATGGCAATCTGCTTTTGCTGCGCGAGAACCTGGGATTTCAGGGATTCATAATCTTGTCTATTGGCAAACGCGATTGCAAGTCCATGATCGACATCGGCGGGAACAACTGGGAGCGTGAGATGACCCTTCACGTCGAGGGGTCGGTCTTCTCCGCCTAGCCCCAGCAGGCTAGCAAGCAAATAACCTTGGATATCAAGTAAGTTGCGCTCGCGAAGCTGCTGCTGTTGAAGATCAGCAAGCCTGACTTCAGTTCGCAGCAAGTCAACCTTGGCTGCCTTTTGGGCATTTAGTAGCTCTTCTGTCTTTTTGCGATGCTGCTCCAGAGCCTTTTGCGAAAACCTGAGCGAATTGATCACCTCGCGCTGGCCGAGCATGGCATAGAACACGCTCGACACGTTGAACATCAGCTCCGTTCGACTGTAAAGGAGTTTTTCCCATCTTGCTTGAGCAATTAAGTCAGCTCGTACGACCTGGTTTTTAAGCCGTCCTCCGGTGTATAACGGCATCCTCACAATAAAGTCGCCGGAAAGAAGCCGATCTGTAAATGACAGAGCATTATAAGTGCCGGGTCTCCTCGGCTTGATAAGCCTGGGATCGCGATAAAAGCTGTAGTCCCCCCGCAATCGAACTTCCGGTAAACGTGCCCCGACGGCTACGTCACTTTTGGCGCTCGCTGCGTCAACACCGAAGCGCTGGGCCGCCAACTCCGGATTGTTGGCCAGTGAAATTTCGATGGCCTCCGGCAGCGTGATCGGCCCTTCCACCGCCTGAGCTGTTGGACCAGAGGCAGTCGCGTACTCACTCAGCGCCGCAGCCAACAGAACGGCCGTTGTCAGCCCCACCATCGCACCACTCACAAGCTTACCGCGCGCCAGCGAAAACACCGTGACTCGCGATCCGATGTTCATCTTCTTGGGCTTTTCAGTCATGGTATTCATAGGGGTTTCCAACCAAAGGAATGCTCCATCGAGCCGGATTTAGGACCTCGTAGCGCGTCGTAGTGTGATACGCCTCACGTTCCACCTTGTCGCATTCAGTTGCGAAGAAGTGGCATCCACCGCACCTGCAATCTACCCTTCGTATAGAGAGACTGGTTTGCCATTGTCGCGCTGACAGCGAACCCGTCCTCAACTATTGGAAAGCTATTGCCGGCAAGGGTTGATCGACGGCGATGGCTCCTTTCCCATGCCTCCTCCAGGCTTTCTGACCGTGCCGGAGAGGCGGAATCTGCGGTATATTCGCTATCATCGGCACGATTAGCATAATCTGTTGCGAAAAAACGCCGGTCATCCCCTGTTCACTCGGCGACTTCATGATCGGCTTTGACCCCGTTTGAACACCTGAGTGACGGGCTCCAAGTCGTAGACAGCGATCCAAAAACGAAGCGGGGTGCTGAGGGTCCTTTCAGTCGCACTCCGCGATTAGGCGTGTCCTTCCGGCAAGCGTGTAAAACCTGTGTGCGGCCGGCAGGACTGGGGCCC
>CAZWWC010000209.1:1240-7876 GCA_964637625.1 uncultured Planctomycetaceae bacterium | reverse complement strand
AAATCAAGGAAACGACACAAACTACCCATCGGTGTTCGCTTGTTTAAGGACTAGAACTCCGATTCTAGTTCGTAATCCAAACCAAGGCACCCTATAAGCGGATGAAGTAACATGTCCTCCGACAAGCAAGGATTCCCAGACGATCGTGATCGGGAATTGCAACGGCAAGCCGAACACACCTGGGAAATGGCCGACGAGTTGGTCGAGTGGCTCGGCAAGCACAGTCCGCCTCGAAAGAACAGCGATCACGAGATTGACCCCGACGAGGAGTTCACGCTGATGCGATTGAGGCGGCGTGCGTCAAACCTGTGCCGTTCCTCGGAGGTGCCCGTCGCCTCGGCAGTCTACGGGGCCTCACAAACCGGCAAGAGTCTATTCGTGGGACGTGTGCTGGAACCCTCCGACCGTCGCGACAGCCCCCTGGGAAAGAGTGATCAACTCGAGCCGGATGCGTACATCCGAGAGCTTTCTTTTAGCATCGACATCAACCCGCAAAGCGGAAGCAATGAGGCCACGGCCCTGGTTACGCGTTTTACAACCAACGACCGCTTCGACAAGGAGGCGTTGGCCGAATACCCGGTCAAAGTCCGCGCGTTGACGCGAGCCGAATGGCTGCGTGTGCTTGCCCGCGGTTTCCTCTCCGAATGCAAGCGGCCCGACCATGTCTGGGACGAAGGTCAATTGAGGGCGCTGTTCGAGGAGACGCATGAGGCCTATCGGGCCGACGAGGTCGATCGAAACTGGCGGATGGACTTGATCGACGTATACACGTACATGCGGGGTCTCGACCACCTGGTCTACAAGGCCGAGGAAGCCTTGTTCAACTCCTTTCTGAGCCAATACCCCTTGACGGAAGCCGGCTGCGTGGAGATTGCCGGTCGGATGTTTTGGGACAGGGAGAATTTCCCCGAGCTGACTGCCCTGTTCAACGAAGTGCAGGCCTTTCTGCAAAAGGTTACCGCCCACGGCCGGGATGGCATACTGACGCATTGGGCCGCGGTCCGATTTCTTCTGGATAGTCAGCGGTCGGCCGAACACGAGAGCAGTAGCTCACAGTGGCGCCGGAGCATCAAATGGGCTGATTTGAAAGAGGACGTCAAGGACGGCTGGTACGTATTGGATTACCGGCCCGGCGCCGGTCCCCCGAAAGAGGACCTGTCCGTTATCCAGTCCGCCATGCTTGAAATGGTTATTCCTGTGGTTCCCCACCGCATGAACGAGGACTGGCGGGACGTCATTCAGAAGATGGACATCCTGGACCTCCCGGGGATGCGGGCCGGGGGCGGCGATAGCACGGAGGGCGGAGCAACCAGTATCAAATCCATCGATGCGAAAATGATGGTCGTCAAGCGCGGCAAGGTCTTCTACCTGATCGACCGCTATATCGAAGAACGGCAGGTGCAGACTTTCCTCTTGCTTGTTCGTGGAGGCAATCTGGAAGTACGCCAGTCACTGAAGGAATATGTCAACAAATGGGGCAGAGCTCGATACGGCGAGGATGCCTGGCCCCAGCGCGTTTCCGACGCCCACCCCGCGCTGTTCATTGGGATGACCGGCATCGATGGGGAGTTCAAAGACCGCGAGATGAACAGAAATCTATATGATGCTCGGTTGAAAACCATCGTTGACTATACGCTTCACGAAATCATGACCGATTTTGGAGGGCCGGGGCAACCGTTTACCAACGTGTTTCCGATTCGCTATCCCGGCACATGGGACTGTGATCAGCAGAAACGGTCTTCTTTGGGGGCGCAAAAATGGGATGAGGCCGGCAAGGTGTTCGTGGAATCGGAGATGGTGCGGAAGTACGTACACAATCCGGAAAAGAAGTGGAAGGTCGCCATGCAGGACGCCGATGGCGGCCTGTCGTTGATCAGCAGGGGTTTTCTCACGTGCACAACGGCACTACAGAAGCAGGATGCGCTGCAACGGGACATTCGCGAAGTCCAACAGAGCGTTTGTAGTCTCGCTGAGCGCTGGTACTGTGATCCGGATACGAACCAAAACCGTGAAAAACGCATGGCTATGGCGAAGAAGGTCCTCGACTGGCTCGCGGACGAGCAGAGGGTTTACGACCGCGTCCATGCCCTGAAGAGTTCGTTGGACTTCAGGGAAGGCAGCACGATGGAACTGGCCGAGTTCGCCGAAATGCGATCAGTGCGAGAGCACAGTCGGCCGGAAGCGCTCGAACAGCGATTCCCCCAGCACTTGAGAAGCTTCCTCTACAACTGGGCGAGAGAATTGGCTCCCGATCGATGGAAGAAATACACGGAAACGAATCGTGGCGGCGCGCCATGGTTGACCACCGAGGATTTCGGCGTCTTCACCCGGTACTTGTGCGACTATCTCTGTTGCGAACAGGTGTTTTCGATGCTGACTTCACGGTTGTTGTCGGTGATCACGCTCACGGTTCGCGATGAACGCGCCCGGCGTCACGCCCGGCGTGAATACGCTCGCCTAATCCTGAACGATTTTGTAATGAATCCCGGCCCGAGTGCCGAGCCGCTCGAAGAGCTTGAAGAAACCAACGGGGGCGATTTCGGGCTGATGGATTCGTTTGTTATGCGGTGGCGACGTCGACTGCCGCTGGCGTTGGCGTCCGCAGCGGGAGAACATACCGTAATCCCCCCGGGCAACGACGAGCTTCAACAGCTTCTGGCGGGCTATTCATAATGACATCGTAACTTAACTAGGGATACAGGTCATGGAAACGCTCCACAATAACCGTGTGATACTGTTTGTCAATTCCGGTGTTCAGTACGTCTGCGTTCCCATTAGCTCTGGAATGCATTTCACGGTCGAACAGATCGGCCTTGGGTGGCAGCACTGCAAATGCGACGCGGACGACCAGGTTACCGAGTTCGGCTACATCCAGTGGCAGATTATCCCCGGTCAGAACAAGCTCTTTCTCGCTGTCGACACGACCATCGGCATAAGGGATGACGTCGGCTATTTTGCCAAGGCTAGTTCGCTAGGGGGCGACTTCACACAAAGACTGACCGGGTTGCTGGGCGTCAATGGAGAACCACTCGAAGGCCTTCCCGCTATGGAATTCACGATTCGCTCAGCGACGGCCGAAGGTGGCGAACCAAAAGACGTCGACCTCGTGGTCGATTTCGGCAACAGCCGGACCGGTGCACTGCTGCTCGAATTCCAGGGAGACACGATTCGAGAGCCGCTGATGAATCCTTTTCAATTGATCAACCGTTACCATCTCGATTCCTGGGATAAATCCGGGACCTTCACTCGCGACAGTTCGGCGTGGTGGTTTTCTTCCAAGTCCTATTGGTGTACGCCTCCTTGCCAGAGGCCGCCGAGGTTCGAGAAAATCGTGTACGAAGAGGAGGACGAAGCCAAGGGAGGTTTCTTGGGGATCGGCAAGCGGAAGCCCTTGGCCAGAACCGTATTCGTGATCCCTGACACCTTCCAGGATTTTTCGATGGTGCGGATGGGCCGGGAGGCGGATGACCTGGCCATGGTCATGCGCACGGATGGTGAAGTCCGTACCGGAGTCAGCTCACCGAAACGTTATCTCTGGGCACACGACGAAAGTTGGCTGGATGGTGCGAATTGGCACATGGCCGATCCTTTCGGCCAATACAACAACGAAGACCATGCGACGACGCTGAAGGGCCCCCTGCTGAAGTTCCTCCCGGAGGACGATCGCCCTGATGAGCCTCTCCCGAAATACGTGGAGGCTCCGAGCAAGCCTCGTCATGCTCCGCGCGTCATGATGATCGGCGCGCTCTACGAGTTGCTCTGTCAGGCATACACCTATATCAACTCTCCAACCTACCGTCACATAACAGGAGAAGCGGGGCGGATGCGCCAGCTACGGAGCATGACGCTGACTTATCCGTCGGGAATGATTGCCGCGGAACGTGAGCAGCTCACAAAACAAGCCTATAAGGCCATCCGCATTTTCTCTCAGACGCTAGGCAAGCATCAGCCCGCTCCCGAACTGAAACTGAGCATCGACGAAGCAAGTGCCGTCCACCTGACCTATATCTGGAGCGAGGTGCAGAAACTCGGAAGGAAGCCGAGCCTTTGGTTCTCGCTCATGGGCCGCGGTCAAGAGCCAATCTCGGCTCCCGACGTCGCCGCTGAGCAGCCGGCCGACGAATCCCCGGAGGAAGATGACGCCCAGAGCCGGCGCGCCGGCCGGTCGCGGCGGGGTGGGCGTGAAAAGGGACGAAGCAGGACGCAACGGACGGCCGAGGCCGGCCAGTCCGAGTTGCGAATCGCGTGCATCGACATCGGCGGAGGTACTAGCGACCTGATGATTGCCAAGTACCTCTGTGAATCACACGTCGGCGGCGACCGGATTCGAGGTGAGACACTCCATCGCGACGGCATTTCCGTGGCGGGTGATCACCTGGTAGAGCGCCTGCTCGAGCTGGTGATCGTGCCGGCGTTTGCCTCGGCCGTCGGAATGGAAGACCGCGATGTCCAGCGTCTCTTTGGACCGGAGGTCCCCGGCTGGAGTCGGGAACTCCGTGCCCAGCGAATCAATTGGATGAACCAGCTTTTTGTGCCCCTGGCACAGGCCTATCTGGACAATGCCGTGGATAATGTGAACGACGAGATCTCGCACACGGATCCCGACATCGTCGCCCCAGAGGCCCGTGAATCGCTGCAGAAAACCATCAACCAGGTCTTTGGGCCGGGAACCTACAACCTCAGTCAACCGTTGGATCTGCGATATGAGAAGGCGGAATTCGAAGACGTGGTTCACGAGGTCTTTGACGACTTGATCTTCGATTTCTGCGAGAGCATCGTCGAGCACCATGCCGACGTGGTGCTTCTGGCGGGCCAGCCGTCGAAGCTGCGCTACATCCAGGAGCGCGTCGAAACCTATCTGCCTCTGCCCAAGTCGCGGATTATCCCGATGTTTGAACGCTATGCCGGCACGTGGTACCCCTACCAGAACCCCGATGCCATGAATCCCGGCGTGATCATCGATCCCAAGAGCACCGTGGTCGTTGGAGCTGCCATCGAGTTCTGCGCACGCCATGGCATGCTTCCACAATTCAAGTTCAAGATGGCTGACGAAGCTGCAAAGCGAAGCTACTACTGGGGGTTGATGACCGAGTCGCGCATCGACGATAAGCGCATCCTGTTTCGTCCCGAAACCGAAGGCAAGACAAAGAGCTCCCTAACGGAGTTCCCCGTCTCGGACCAGCGTGTCATCATCGGCAGAAAGAGAAGGCCCTACGAGAACGCCCAGGCCTCTCCAGTCTATCTGCTCAAGGTCGACATGGGCAGGCGGATTGGTGAAATCGATCTGAGGGTCATGATAGAGAGGGCAACCGACCCCAATGGAGAAGAGCGACTAGAGCTCCACGCTGTCGAGGGCGTCGTTGCCGGCGAGCCCGCCGTCTTGGGAAAGAATGTTTCGTTCGAGTGGCGCACGTTGGCCGACGAGAAGTACTATCTGGACACGGGCGGTCTAAGCAGGATTGAGCTGGGGTAGGAAGCAAATCAAGAACAGACTCCGAAAGGGAAGGCCAAGCATGACGGCGAAGCCGGAAAAGCAAGACATCGAAGACGAGGTCATTTTGGAGGTGTCTGAAAAGAAGAACAGCGCCTCTGGCGATTCTTGTTGCCCCACGGGCGACGTTGCCCTGGATGGATTGCTCAGTCGCGTCGAGGACGTGCTCTCCAGACTCGAAGACCGTGTTGGCACCAACGCTCCGGTATCCGATCGGGAAGACGTGCAGGACTTCCATGATAAGCTGGTGGAGCTGCCTCAGCAGATCGAGGTTCTGGGCCAGAGCATCCTCCGCGAGCTTGACCATCGTCTCGAAAGCCTGGAAACCATGATGACCGAGGTCGGCCAGGAAATGAAAACCCATCTGGCCGAGCATAATGAAATCGGCGAACCTGCCGCGCCGCAGGCGGAAACGGTTGATGAGCAAGGCGACCAGCAATGGGAACGATGTCTTCTGGGGGATGAACTATGCCAGAATCCGGAGTTGGCCGACGTCCGCCGGAAGCTGCTGGATGATGTTTTGTCGGGCGTCGCTGAAGCACGGGCGCTGGTCGGGCAAGTAATGCTTGTGCAATCGGTGTCGGCCGAGCAGATGCCCGAGTTGATGAGAAGCGTCGGTGAAGCATACTATCGCTGGCAGCCGCGAACCATTCTTGGTGACGAACCGTTGGAACTGGTATTGGCATCCTGGCTGACGGAGCGTGCTCAAATGCTTGGGCTCGGTAACAAGATCGAATTGGTCCGCACGGGCACTCGCTTCGATGCAAGCCGACACCTCGCGTCCGAACGTGGCGTGGAAATCACCGCCGTCCACGGTTGGGTCGTCGTCCGCAATACCGGCAAGGTCTATACCCGAGCCAGCGTATCGGTGAAATAAGTCTGCTTTTGGAAAGCAAAGAAATGGCAAGATTGAAGTGCAACGTATGTGGGTTCGAGATGGAAGGTGACCCGGCAATGCCGCCCTTCAAATGCCAGTCGTGCAACGCACTGGGCAAGGGATTCTCCCCTTTGTCGGACTCGGCGGCACCCGCGCAGCCCAGCGAACCTCCCCAGCAACCGGCGCCGCCACGATTGAAGCCCTCCAAGGCGGAACCCAGCGAGCTTCCCAAGCAACCGGCGCCGCCACGATTGAAGCCCTCCAAGGC
>CAZWWC010000209.1:0-1140 GCA_964637625.1 uncultured Planctomycetaceae bacterium | reverse complement strand
GGCACCGACCGACGGTGTGAGCCATCCCATGCGAAGTTGCCCGGCCGTGGATCCAGCAGGGCGGGTCTTTGCCGCCGTTGGGAACAAGTTGGCGATGTTCCTCGAAGACGACAATCGCCACCGCCGCCAATGGGAGTATTCCATGGGAGGTGTCATCTACGGTTCTCCAGTCGTCGGTCCCGACGGAAACGTTCGCGTCCATTCCAGTAACGGCTATCTGCACACGGTCGACACCAGCGGAGAAAGGGTCGGCGAACCGGTTGCGGTCGGCGAGCCGCTGGGGTATGCATCGCCGGCCGTCGATCAAGAGAACAACACTTGGATCTCTGCGTATGCGGGCGGTCTGATCAAGGTGGATGCCGCTGGTCGCACGAGCCAGCGGCGGTTCTTTCGCACCCGCCAGAAGTTCGATTGCCCGGGGCTGATCCATAACGGCGTCTACTATGTCGGCTGTATGAATCACTACGTCTACGCAGTCAAGCTCGACGGAGACCGAGGGCAGAGTCTATGGGATCACTCGCAAGGCCAAGGCCAGACCGGCTGGTACGTCAACGCGGCCCCCGCATTGGTTGACGGGTCGACGCTCATCGTCGCCAGCAGCGATGAGCACTTGTACGCATTCTCGCTCGACGGCCAGAGGATCTGGCGCACGCGAATGCCCGGCATGATGCTCGGCTCGCCGGTGGTCGATCGGGACAACACCATCTTTGTCGGAATCAGCCAGAGCCGCCGTGGTCGAGATAACCGTGGAATGTTAGTGAGCGTCGATCCTGTATCGCACCAGGTCAAATGGCAGCGCGAGGTCGACGCTCCCGTGGAGTCGACACCCGTCATCGGAGACGATGGCGTGGTCTACTTCGGCGACAACGACGGCAACGTTCATGCAGTCGACCAGGAGGGCCTACCACGTTGGGTCGAGTCGCTGGGCGTGCCCGTACGATCCGCCGGGACGATCCTCGCCAACGGACAGGTGGCCTTCGGTTTGGATGACGGGACACTCGTCGTTTTGCGGTGCTCTTCGACGAGCCTGCGGGCGGAAGCCTGGCCGAAGTTTCGCGGGACGCTACAGCAGACCGGCGTGGCAGCGGGGTAACACACGCGCGGCACGCCTTAGAACGTGTTTTGAAATGGGTGCCACTG
>CAZWWC010000208.1:0-7886 GCA_964637625.1 uncultured Planctomycetaceae bacterium | reverse complement strand
AAACCAAGGGGGGGCCATCCCGGCCACGACCTCCGCCGCCGACTATCGTTCCTACGGTCGCCGCCCCCCCGGATTGATTCGCACAGGTTAGTCCGTACAACCTCGTGCATCGTGAATTGATCGACCGACGACCGCCGTCCCTATTAGCTATTTGTGCAACGACGCGGCGGCACACCTCATGGCAGCAAGAACCAAGCGTCCCGTCTGGGGTGGGTCGGGACAAGCGAAGCTCACCGAAACACGATGAGCTTGGTGGGTCAAATCAACTCAACAACAGATGCCATTGTCTGAATCCCGGACAAATTGTCAAGAGCCATGGCGAGTCAGCGAAGGAAAGTTCTTTTTTTTCGATTCGTCCGCCCACCAGCGACTTCCGCGTCCTCAGTAAGTTGCGGAGTCAGAAACCGTCGAATTGCAGCACACCGACGGCACGCCTTGAGTCTCGATCTGGCTCCCGGCGACGTCCAGTTCTTCCGGGTGAGTGTCACGGTGTCAATCAGCCGATCCCAGGCAACGCCCGTACGCGATGCAAGCAATGCATGTTTGCTCAATACTCGTTTGATTCAGCGCGCACTTGTCGTTGCGAGAAGGACACGCAGCCTCAAACACGAACGTCCGCAGCATGAATGGCCCATGCGAGTTCGTGTACTCCCACCCATGGGTCGAGTACAACGAGCTGTCAAGGATAAGCGCGCCGGGAAATACGGTTTCCGGGCAGAACGGCGGTGGAAGTAGACCGTTCCCACCAACGTATCTGTTTGGACGAATCGACCGCTGCTAAATCCGAAGGGCAAGCGCCAGAAGGCCTTATGCCAATTCCTGATTGTCATGGCGTGAAGCTGCTGCGTTCTCACCCTGCCTGAAAACGCAGGACCGCCCGGCGCACGCAGGTGATGCCGCAAACGACAAATCGCATTCAGCCTCAAATTACCCAGTTATCTCGCACGTTGTATACTACCTGCCTTCTGTCGACGTACGTCTTGGCGCCAACATGCCCTTCGGTTACGTCATCGCAGACACATTGTCGCAAAACGCGGCAGGATCTGCCGGCCAAAGGCGTGCATCGCCTTGATTGCCTCGGGGGTTTGGCAACGGATCTCATCCGGGTCGATATAGTCCAGTTGCCCGATCATCTGGCGGTTGTTCGGCTCCTCGAGCCAGCCGAGAGCCATGGCCTCGGTCACCTCGATGTGAAACTGCAGGCCGTAGGCGCAACGGCCGAAGCGAAACGCTTGGTTCTGGCACAAGCTACTTCGGGCCAGAAGGGCGGCTCCCCTAGGTAGTGTGAAAGTGTCGCCGTGAAACTGGTACACGATTTGCTGCTTGGCGCAGCCGGCCATGAGCGTGTCCTGCCGGGCCGCCTCGGTTAACTCGATCGGGTACCAACCGATTTCCTTGCGGTGGTTTGCCCGCACCGTCGCGCCCAACGCCTGGGCCAAGAGTTGGGAACCGAGGCAGATCCCCAGCACGGGCAACTCGCGCCGGAGGGCTTCGCGAATCCAATCAATCTCACGGACCAGAAATGGGTACTTATTCACTTCGTGGACGTTCATCGGCCCACCCAGGATGACCAGCCCGGGGGCATCGCGCAGATCGAGCCGTTCGGGTAACGTTTCGAACAGGTTGACGTAGTGCCAGCCAAGACCGCCATCGGCGAAAGTATTGTCAATCACGCCCAGTGTCTCGCTGGGCACGTGCCGCAGAACCACGATTGAACGTATCAACTCACCCGACACGGAGATGGGCCCTCGCCGATGAAGAAAGGCACCGACTCGCGGGAGCCGGCGCCATCTGGCCTGCTTGTTTGACCGACGAGGCGGTCAACCGCCCGTCTTACATCTCGGCGATCTTTTCGATCAGGTCGACGCTGCGGCAGCTATAGCCCCATTCGTTGTCGTACCAACTGATCACCTTGAGCATCGTGTCGCCGACGACCATGGTCCAGTCGGGCACGAAGATCGAGCTGTGTGGGTCGCCGATGATGTCGGTCAAGACGATCGGGTCCTCGCAGTAGTCCAGGATACCCCGCAGCGGTCCTTCGGCGGCTGCCTTCATCGCAGCGTTGACCGCGTCGGCCGTGACGGGCTTGGCCGTTTCGACGACCAGGTCGACGACGCTTCCGGTGGGGGTGGGCACGCGCATGGACATGCCGGTCAGCTTGCCCTGCAGCTCGGGGATCACCAGTCCGACCGCCGTGGCCGCGCCGGTGGTGGTTGGGATGATGTTCATGGCCGCAGCGCGGGCACGGTAGAGGTCCTTGTGCGGGAAGTCCTGCAGGACCTGGTCATTGGTGTACGAGTGGATCGTCGTCATCAGGCCCTTGACGATGCCGAACTTCTCATGGATCACCTTGGCCACCGGCGCCAGGCAGTTGGTCGTGCAACTGGCGTTGGAGATACACTTGTGCTCGGGGAGAATCCGCTCGTCGTTCACACCCAGCACACACGTCAGGTCGGGCTGCTTGGCCGGGGCGCTGATGACGACCTTCTTTGCACCAGCGTCCAGATGGCTGTCGAAGCCGGCCTTCTCAGCCGTCTTCCGACCACGAAATACGCCCGTGCTCTCCAGCACGACGTCGACCCCCAACTCGCGCCACGGCAATTTGGCGGGGTCACGCTCGGCCATGGCCCTGATCTTCTTGCCGTCGACGATCAGATTCTCGTCGTCATGTTTGACCGTGCCGGGAAAGCGGCGATGGATGCTGTCATACTTCAGTAACGTCGCCAGTGTCTTGTTGTCCGTCAGGTCGTTGATGCCCATTACCTCGAACACATCGGGCTTGGCTACCAGTCCGCGGAACACCAATCGGCCGATACGGCCGAAACCGTTGATACCAACACGAATTGCCACAACAAGTCTCCTCTAGTGAAAACCGTCCCCTCGCGAGAGTGGGCTCTATTTCCTTGGCGGCGTAGCGCCATTGCCATCGAAAACCGCAGTGCGACTCTCCCTCCAGCCGCATAGAACCGGGCATTATACTGCCCCCGGTCCGGCTCGGCAACCGTCGGGGCAGCACGCCCGGTGAGCCTTTTTCACCGGTTGACGTCGCCGGGTGCGTGCCGTACACCTGAGGGTTCTGAACTCGGTCATGATGCCGATCGACGTATGTTTTCGCCTCATGGGTTACGGCGTGCCAACTCCGATGCGGCTTGAAGAAAACCAAGAGCTGATCGACTCGCTGCGGTTGTCGCTGGTGGCCGACGTGGGCCCGATCACGCGGCGAGCGCTGCTGGCGCGTTTCGGCTCGCCGGGGGCCGTGTTTGAGGCCTCGCCGGACGAGTTGCGCGGTGTCAAGGGCGTGGGACCGAAGCTGCTTGACCGGATTCTTGCCGCCCCGGACGAAGTCGACGCGCTACGAGAAATCAGCTTGTGTCGGGAACACGGCATCGAGATTCTCACCGATACCGATGACGATTATCCCCGGCTCTTGCACGAGATTCACGATCCGCCGGCCATTCTGTTCATCCGTGGCCGGCTGCTGCCGCGCGACGCGGTGGCGGTGGCCATGGTCGGTACGCGTCACGCGACGCACTACGGGCTTGCGCAGGCCGAGAAACTGGCCGCCGGCCTGGCCCGCTCTGGAGTGACGATCGTCAGCGGCCTGGCCCGCGGTATCGACGCGGCGGCCCATCGCGGTGCGCTCTCGGGCGGCGGGCGGACGATCGGCGTGCTGGGCAGCGGGCTGTTGCGGATGTTTCCGCCCGAGCATGCGGCGCTGGCCGACGAGGTCGCCCAGAGTGGTGCCGTCCTGAGCGAGTTGCCGCCGGAGTTTGAGCCCATGGGCGGCAATTTTCCCCAGCGGAACCGGATCATCAGTGGGCTGGCTCTAGGAGTGATTATCGTCGAAGCGCCCGAGCGGAGCGGAGCCCTGATCACGGCCCGGCTGGCCAACGAGCAGGGTCGCGAGGTGCTGGCGGTGCCGGGCCGGATCGATTCGCGGCCGTCGCGCGGGTGTCACCGGTTGTTGCGCGACGGCGCGACGTTGGTCGAATCGGTCGACGACGTCATCGAGCAGCTTGGCCCTTTGGTCGAGGCCGCACCCCGAGAGGACGGCACCGAGCTGCACCATCCGGCCGAGTTGACGCTCAACGACATGGAGCGAAAGGTGCTGGACGCCATCGGTGCCGAACCGACCGGGGTCGATCACTTGGTTTCCGAGACGGGCCTGCCCGTGCCCCGAGTTCTCGCGACCCTGAGCGTGTTGGAGATGCGCCGGCTGATCCGCCGACTCAGCGGGACGACGGTGATCCGTGTGTGAAGAGGGATGGGGGATTAGGGATTGGGCGGTGGGGATTGGGGGTAGGGATCAGGAGTTGATAGCCGTGGGCGGAAGCCCACGTCGGTCGAGCATGGCCGCGCCGGAATACTCATCAGGGTAGAGTTGCTGGTGACTCCGCTTCGAGGACGAAGCGGCTATCGTCGTCGCACGGACGCCAGCATGAAGAGCAGACCGGCCAGCAGAACGAGTTGGCTCGGCTCGGGCACGGCGGATGCTTCTTGGCCGGTTCCCTCGCCCCAGTGAGCGGCCAAGATGGCGGCGTCGCGCGGGCCGACGCACTCATCGCCGTCGAAATCGCCGTCTACCCACATTGCACCGGAGGCAACGCCCCAGCTATCGGCCAGGATGGCGGCGTCCTGCCCGTCGACCTGACCGTCCAGATTGGCGTCGCCGGGAATGAGTGGGGAGGGAACGTTGAAGACGTAGGCGGCTCCGGTATCGTCGTCTTTCCACCAGGCGCCCACGACGATCCAATTCCCTTCGATCGCCACGGCGTTGCCGAACTCGTCGCCGGTAACCCCGTCGGATGACCATAACTTGCACAGGCGGTGCCAGCCGGTGTCGGTCTTTTCGAACACGTGGACGGTGCCGCTGAGTTGACCGGGCGGACCCTGGCCGATGGCGCCGACCACCGCGCGATTGCCCGAGATGGCCACCGACGAGCCGAACTGATCGCCGGCGGAGAGATCGGCCGGTGCCAAGGTGACCTCTTCTGCCCAGGTGTTTCCCTGGCGTTGATAGATCGACGCGAAGCCGGAGCCGCCGGCGTAGTCTCTCTGATCGGCGCCGACGATGGCGGAGTTTCCGTCAATGGCCACGGAGTAGCCGAACCGGTCGTCGCCGCTGCCGCCCGAATCCGATCCTGCTGAGACCCAGTCGTCATCGTCGTAGTCGTAGAAATAGACGGTGTTGAGATCATAGTCGCCGACAATGGCGGTGCTGTCCGAGACATCGATACTGTGGCCGAAAGAGGCTCCCGTGCCGATAGGATGCTCGCCGATGACCCAGTTGTCGCCTTTGGTGAGGTAATGGGCCGAGGGACCATCCTCTGTGCCGACGACGGCAAGCGCGCCGTCGATCCGCGTGTCGTAGCCAAAGCCGCTGATCCCGTCGAAGGAGGTTTCTTCCACGATCCAGTCTTCGCCCGAGCGGTTGAAGATGTACGCCTTGTTGCTGCCGTGGGCGCCGACGATTGCCGTGTTGCCGTCGATGCCAACACCGGATCCGAATTTGCTCGTGCCGGTGACCTCCAGCGTGTCTTGCCACTGCCATGAGTCGCCGTCATGAACGAAGACCTGGGCCCAGCCCTGGGAACCATCGCCGTCATGATAGCACCCGCCGACGATGATCGTATCGCCCGAAATATCGACGCGCGATCCGTTGCCGTCGCCCGGCTGGGGCTCTTGAAATTCGAGTTCCTGAACGGGGATCGAGACGGCTGCCCGGGCCGGCAAGACCAGCAGACAGCCGATCACGAATATCGCAAGGACAAGATGGAAGTGAAGTCTACCGATCATCGGGTTCATCGCATCCATGACGGGGGTAGCCGAAAGGCCCGGTATTCGAGCCCGGCGAGGTACCCGTTTTGGTCAAGGAAAAACCGCCCCGGACACTTCGATTCAATATGTTAGCCGGTTACGACGCCGTCAAGCAAATATTGGTAGCATTATCATGGTTCCAGCGGTTTCCCCCCTCTGGTGGCGTTTCAGGACGCCGTGATCGACCAGGCGGGCGATTTCGGAAGTCCTATCTGCGCAACGAGCCGAGCCCCTCAGAGAACGCTCTCGATCGGCTGCTCGAAGCTGCACAGGCGTGCCCTTTCCAGCGTGCTGAGCCGGTCGTCCGGCGGGCAAATTGCCATCTGTCGAGCCCATCGGGCAAGCGCGCGGAGCGTCGTCGCTTGGGCCTTCCGCTTCAGATCGACCTGGCATCGCCCGACTGCCTCTACGGTTTGATCCAACAGACCAGCAATCTGGCGACGGTTGCACCCCAAGGTGACCAACCGCAGCACGCGCCACTCCAACGGGCTCAGCTTGACGCGGGCCGGTGAGGAAATGGTCACCAGCAGAACGAGGTTGGGTAGGGAACCGCCCATACTCAACCGTAGGGTTCAGGCGTGCCAACAGCCTGTCACCCCCTTGGATCTCTGTAAGAGGTGCTCGAAGCGCTCGCCAAGGGATGCCCTAGGGATGAGGTTCGCAATGCCTACGGCCGATCGAACGCCTCGGCCATGGCCACGCGCCGGCCAATGGGCGGATGGCTGTGCAGCAGCGCCGTCTCGAGCCAGGGAGGATCGGGGTCGTCCTTGTTGAGCCGGGAGAGTCGGAGGAAGGCGGAGATAAAGGCTTCCTTATGCCCGGTCTGCTCAAGCGCGTAACGGTCACACTGTCGCTCATAGTGACGACTGATTGTGTTTTGGATCGGCTCGACCAGGTTGAAAAACACCCTGAGGATCAGCATGAACAGCGGCAGGGTGTAGATGGGCAATTGGGCATAAGGGATCGGGCCGGACGCCGGAGAGGCCCAAAGCACAAGCAGCCGATCACAAATCCAGAAACCCACCGTACTGTACACAAGACCAAGCAAGATCAGCTTCCAAATGTGCCGGAAGACATGATGCCCGATCTCGTGGGCGAAGATGACTTCCAGTTCGTCCAGGCTGTATTGACCCAACAGGGTATCGCCCAACAATACGCGTCGCGTGCGTCCCAGTCCGACCAGCATGGCGTTTCCCTTGACGGTTTCTTCACTCAGATCCAGGCGGTACACGCCCTCGATTGACAGACCGGTGCCCTCGGCCAGCTTGCCCAGCCGCGCAAGGAGCTCCGGATAATCGAGCCGCTCGGTATGGTAGAACAGGGGCAGAATCAACACCGGCGCGAGTTGGCCCAGCAGCACCGTGACCAGGAAAGAGGCCCCGGCGGCCAACGGCCACCAATAACTTCCGGTGGTCCAGATCAGCCAGAAAAGGCCCACGTACATGGCCAGCTCCAGCGCGGCGCCCAGCGTCATCCGCTTAGCGTACCGCCACAACCACGCGCCGCACGTTTGATTGCTCAGGCCGTAGCGATGCTCCAGTACGTGTCCTGAGTAGAGCGAAAGCGGAAAAGACACGGCCAGGTGGGCGCCGAAGACGATCAGGTACATGACGGCCAAGCGGAGCGTCCACCTGTCGGCCAGCAGCGGCCAACCTCGCAGCCACGCGTCGATTGTGGGAGCCAACACCAGCGCCATGATGCCCAAATAGACGATGTCCACCGCGCGGTCGGCCAGGTCGCAGACCAGACCTTGCCGGCCGTAGCGCTTGGCCTCGGCCAGTTGCTCGGGCGTCATCTCCTGGGCTTGATGATTCGGCCCAGAGGGTTCCGTCGGCCGGGGTTCGGCAGATTCGTTCAAGGGGACGCTCCGAATGGGGGCGAAGACAGCTTCGATCAGGTGACCATACGGGTCCCCATCCATTATAGCGGCGAATCACGGGGTCTGCATGGTCGTCGTGAGACCGTCTGGGAATTTTCCCGAGGGTAGCACCGATGATTCCGCGGAGCAAAGACTGCCACTTGGAGAGAGCTTGGCCGCGGAATCGTCGGTGCCGCGCAGCGGCAAGAGG
>CAZWWC010000207.1:6614-7897 GCA_964637625.1 uncultured Planctomycetaceae bacterium | reverse complement strand
TGCCGGCGACGGCCCGAAGGGTGCTTCGCACAAACGGTTCCTGACACCTTTTCCCTGACACCTTTTCCCTTTTTCACCCTTTCCCCGCTTGGCCGGGCCGCGCGGGCCCGCTAGACTGATTGTTTGTCCTGCCCAGTCCGACGAGGGTGCGGCCGCCTATGGTATCCCCGATCCAAGAGCTCGTTGCCCAGATTCACCAATCTGCCGGGCGCGTTGTGCTCTCGCTCAGTGGAGGGGGTGCTCGGGCCATTCCCGCGCTGACCGAAGTGCCCGGGGCATCGCGGACCTTGCTCGAGGCCGTGGTTCCCTATTCGCACGGCTCCCTGATCGAGTGGCTTGGGGGCTATCCCGACCAGTACTGCTCGGCCGAAACGACCCGCCGGATGGCGATGGTCGGGCTGCTGCGTGCTCTCGACCTGGAGGAGTCCGACGCGCCCTTGGCCGGCGTTGCCTGTACGGCCAGTCTCGCGACCGACCGGCCCAAGCGAGGACCCCACCGGGCCCACGTGGCTATTCAAACCACCTCGTTCACCGCGGTCCGTTCACTCCTGCTGGAAAAGGAACGACGGACCCGGTCGGAGGAAGAGGAGTTGGTCGCCCGGATGGTGCTCAACGCGATCGCCGAGGCGTGCGGCTTGGAGCCGGCGCTGGACTTGACCTTGCTGGACGAAGAGGAGATCGAGCGCTCCCAGACCATCGCTCCGCCCGCCTGGCAGGAGTTATTGCTGTGCAAGCGCGACATGGTTCGGATCGGTCCTCCCGCCGCGGACGACCGGATCGAGGACCATGTCATTTTCCCGGGCGCCTTCCATCCGTTGCACGAGGGCCACCGCGGCATGGCCCGCACTGCCGAAGAGCACTTGGGCAAGCGCGTCGAGTTCGAGATCGCGATTCTCAACCCGGACAAGCCGCCGATCGATTATGAGGAGATGAAGCGTCGCGTGGACCAGTTCGGTTCCGGGACCGTGGTCTGGCTCACGCGCGCGCCGACGTTTGTCGCGAAAGCCGAACTGCTTCCCGGCACGACCTTCGTCGTGGGCACGGACACCGTGCGTCGCATAGCCGATCCGCGCTACTACGGCGATGATTCGGCTGCTTGCCGCTCGGCGCTGATGAAGATCGCGGCCCGGGGCTGCCGGTTTCTTGTCTTCGGCCGGAACATGGGCCCGGGCTTCGTCGGCCTGCATCAACTCGACCTGCCCGACCCGTTGCGCTCGCTCTGCCAGGCCGTGCCCGAGGACACCTTCCGCGAAGACGTCTCGTCGACCGAGATTCGCCGCGCT
>CAZWWC010000207.1:0-6514 GCA_964637625.1 uncultured Planctomycetaceae bacterium | reverse complement strand
CGTGCCCGAGGACACCTTCCGCGAAGACGTCTCGTCGACCGAGATTCGCCGCGCTGGGTTGGCCGAAGAGAACGCGTGAAGCCGAGTCATGCAAACCGAGCCGCGCCCGTAAGGAAGCGGTTTCTGAACCTCAACGATTGTGCCGCTCAGACCGCTTCCTAACGGGCGCGGCTCGGGTTTTTGCCTTGACCTTCCACGGGTCGGTGACAATCGGACAGCAAACCGCTACGCTCGATGGCACGCGTGTATCCAGGATTCCGGTTTTCCGAAGAATGATCGAGAGAAAAGGACATGACCGGCAAGGAATTCATCAACGCGGTTGCCCATGGCCGCACGGATGTCCTTCAGCTTCTCTTGGACATTTTGGAGGAAACCGCGTCCGACTACTGTGTGGTCGACGGCTTGGCGGTCAACGGCTACGCGGAGCCTGTGGTCAGCCTGGACCTGGATCTTGTCGTCGTTGCCGACCATCTCGATAAGGTCTGCCAGATCGCGGTCGCCAAGGGGTTCCAGATCCAGAGATTCCAGCACAGCGTCAATTTATCCGCCACCGGGTCTGACCTGCGCATCCAGCTTCAGGTCGATCCGAGATACCAGGACTTCCTCTCGGGCGCGGTCCGCCGTGAGGTCTTGGGATATGAAATGTCCGTGGCGTCACTCGAGGACGTGCTTAAGGGCAAAACCTGGGCATACTCCGACCAGCACCGTCGCAAGAGCAAACGGCAGAAAGACCTGGCGGACATCATGCGCCTCGTCGAGACGCATCCCCAACTCAAGAGCAAGCTCCCGCCGGAGTTGCTCTCGGAAGTGGAGTAGAGAAGCCGCCTCCCAACGGGCGCGGCTCCGGTGCCATGCTCATGTCCCGGCGCGCCGGGACGCGCGTCGTGACCATGGCGCCCGTGCCCTTGCTTGGTTTGCTGGCGCACGCTGCACCCAGAGAAGCCATAGGTACGCAGGATCGTAATCCGGCATTTTGAAACCGGCCAAGTACATCAAGCGTCAACTCGGGCAAAGCGTCAAATGTCAAGAGTTGACCCCAGACCCCCCCTCGGTTTGGGTATCCAACCTCCGGCTATTTGTCCCGGTGCCGGGACTGCCGCAATTCGCCTAACTGACGAGCCATCATGTCAGAAAAACCGCAGTCAACAAACGGGCCACTCTTGATCCGTAGGCTTCTCCCCACAGGCCAAAAACCGAGGGAACTAAACGCCCGCGGCTGCCGTCTCACGATGCGCAAGGCGATTTTCCGTCCCTAATTTGAACCTTATCTGAAGGAGATTGTCCCATGAAATCCGCATGTTTCCTCTGCTTGGTCCTGGTGGGCATGGTTTTCTGCATGATCGCGGCGCCGGCCCAGGCGCAGGACACGATCAGCGAGGGACGCCTGGATGCCATCGGCCCCGGGGGCAAGCCCTTGGGCGCCTGTCCGTTGAAGCATACCGACGTGACGGTCGACATCTCGGGCTTTATCGCCCGGGTGACCGTCCGGCAGCAATTTCACAACCCGTTTGAGGACAAGATCGAGGCCGTCTACGTGTTTCCTCTCTCGCAGGACGCCGCGGTGGACCGGATGACCATGAAGGTCGGCGATCGGGTCGTCAAGGGCGAGATCAAGGAACGCGGCGAGGCCCGGGCCATCTACGAGCGGGCCAGGGCCGAAGGCAAGGTGGCCAGCCTGTTGGACCAGGAGCGGCCCAACATCTTTACCCAGTCGGTAGCCAACATCGAGCCGGGCGAGCAGGTCGACATCACCATCTCCTACAGCGAAACGCTCGACTGGAAAGACGGCGAGTACAAGTTCGATTTCCCGATGGTTGTCGGCCCTCGCTACATGCCGGGCAAGTCGACCGGCAAGCCGACCACCGGCTGGGCGCCCCCGACCGACCAGGTCCCCGACGCCAATCGAATCTCCCCGCCGGTCACGCCCGAGGGCACCCGAGCCGGGCACGATATCTCGGTCACGGTCAATCTCGACGCCGGGCTGCCGCTGCGGCGGATCGATTCCCAGCAACACGACGTAACCGTCGAGTACCCCGGGTCGGACAAGACCCGGGCCGTCGTCAAGCTCAAAGAGAAGAAAACCATTCCCAACAAGGACTTTGTGCTCGTCTACCAGACGGCCAGCGAGCGGATCGAGGACGCCGTGTTGACCCACACCGACCCGCGCGGCAAGTTCTTTACGCTGGTTCTCCAACCGCCTAAGCGGGTGCGCAAGCAAATGATCGTGCCGAAGGAGCTCGTCTTCGTGATCGACAAGAGCGGGTCGATGAGCGGGTTTCCGATCGAGACCGCCAAGGAAGCGATGCGGCTTTGCATCGAAGGACTGCACGAGAACGACACGTTCAACCTGATGACCTTCTGCGGCGGCGTTGGGTTCTGCTTTGAAAAACCGGTCCCCAACACCGACGCCAACCGCCGAAAGGCGTTGGCCTATCTGGCGAGCCTCCAGGGCAGCGGCGGCACCGAAA
This sequence comes from uncultured Planctomycetaceae bacterium, assembly GCA_964637625.1. GTDB lineage: Bacteria > Planctomycetota > Planctomycetia > Pirellulales > Thermoguttaceae > UBA11386. The sequence continues at coordinate 4,046 of CAZWWC010000207.1, read as the reverse complement.
TGATGAAGGCCATCCACGCCTGCCTGGCCGGCCAGGATGACCCGGAGCGTGTCCGGGTCGTCTGCTTCATGACCGACGGCTACGTCGGCAACGACATGGCGATTATCGACGCCGTGAAGAAGAACGCCGGGGTGGCCCGGGTGTTCTCCTTCGGCATCGGGACCAGTGTTAATCGTTTCCTGTTGGACGGCATCGCCCGGGCAGGCCGCGGCGAGGTCCACTACATCCTCAACCAGCGCCAGGCCAAAGGGGCCGCCGAGCGGTTCTACGAGCGGGTCCGAACGCCCGTGCTGACCGACGTCGAGCTCGATTTCGGCTCTCTGGCGGTCGAAGAACTCTATCCCGGTCGGGTGCCCGACCTGTTCAGCTCCAAGCCGGTGGTTGTCAAGGGACGCTACCGGCAGGGCGGAAAAGGAACGATCACCCTGCGTGGCAAGACGGGCGAGGGCGACTTCGAGCGAACGATCGACGTCACGCTGCCTGATGAGGAGTCGGCCAACGAGGTGCTGGCCCCGCTCTGGGCTCGGGCCAAGGTGGATCACTTGATGCAGCAGGATCTGACGGGCATCCAGCGGGGCAAGCCCGATCCGGCCGTCAAGGAAGAAATCCTCGGCCTGGGGCTGCGATACCAGTTGCTCACCCAGTTCACCAGCTTCGTGGCGGTCGAGCATCTGCGGATCACCGAAGGCGGCAAGGTCCGCACCGTGCCCGTGCCCGTCGAAATGCCCGAGGGCGTCAGCTACGAAGGCGTGTTCGGTCGCGGCGGAAGCGGCGGGGCGGCTTTGGGTCGCCGTGGAAGAACGATGTATCGCATGATAGCCCCGAAGGCCTCGGCAGCACCGTCCCTTGGTATCAAGCTCACATTAGGTCCCGCCGACGAAGCCGAGATGTTGGGCGAGCCCCTGCGGATGGACTCACTTGGAAAGCAGCTCAACGAGTTGGAAAAGAAGGGCGCGCCGGAGAGCCAGAAGAAATCCATCGTCGAGCAGTTGTTGAAGATCAAGCTGGCCGCCGAGCTCCACGGCCTGGCCGACAAAGTGGCCAAGGACGGTACCAACGGCAATCTAACCGTCGGCAAGATCCAGGTTCGCAAGGGTCGTGTCGAGATCCGCGTGCAACTGGCCGCACTGTCCGAGGCGGTCTTGGCGAAGCTCAAGAAGCTGGGCTTCAAGGAACTCGCCCGAGCTAAATCGGTCAAGCTCGTGATCGGCACGATCGACGTAGAGCAACTCGAATCGCTGGCTAAACTGTCGGAGGTCCGCCGGGTCGATCCGTCGACCTAGACTGCCACCTAAACCGAGCCGCGACCGTTAGGGAGCGGTCTGATTGCTGAGGTTGGCAGACCACCTCCTTATGGCAGAGTCAGTAGTTCCAAGTTCTATTGAGACCCAGCATTGTCATTCTGAGCGCAGCGAAGAATCTCCTTGATCATCGAGATCCTTCGCTGCGCTCAGGATGACCTGCCGTGGTATCAGCCAGCCGAACTTGGAACTACTGAGAGTGCCACTGGCGTTTCGCCAGTGCTCAGTGAGCAGCAGCACGGGCAAGATGCCCGTGGCACCCGTTACACGTTTTCATTCCAACAACGACCGCAGTGGACCGGCGTCGTGCTTGGCCGCCTTGACCATCCGATCGAGAAACGCCGATCGCAGGGGCTTGATGCTCATCAGGGCCTTGACGATGGAAGTTTTTTCCAGCACCGTAACGATACGGCCCAGCGCACGATGGCTCAGCCGATCTGGCGCGTCGCCGATCAACTGGCCGAGCTTGCCCCGCTCGATCGCCATGAGCACCATGCGATCAAAGACGGTCTCGGGCGTGCAAACGCGCTGCTCGCGCGGCTCCATGCGGACGGCCCCTTGACGGCAAGCCTGGTGGCAGACGCCACAGCCCAGGCAGAGCTTCCGATCGACGACCGCGCGGCTGTGCGGTTGCTGGCCGTCGTCTTCGGTGATGATGTCGATCGCGTCGATCGGACAGGCTTTCGCACATTCTCCACAGCCAATACAGCGATCGGGGTCGACCGTCATGATCCAATGCGACGTGGCGACCGCGTGCGTCAGATCGAACCGCTTCATGGCGTCGATCATCGCGCAACAACAGCCGCAGCAATTGCAGATATACGTGACTTTGCGCTGAACGTTGTCGCCGATTTGCGCCAGCCCGGCTTCTTTGCACTGCTGGAGGATCCGCATCGCTTCGGCGGTTGTGATCGGCTCGGCACTGCCGGCTCGAACCAGCATGTCGGCCGCGAGATTGAGGGAAAGGCAACATCGCCTGGGCGCATCGCACGCCCGGTCCAAGTGTGAGGCGTAATGGCGACAGGCACAGAGTGATACCCCGATCGCCGAAGCGGTTTCGATCACGCGGCTGGCTTTCTCCCAGTCGAGCACCTCGGTGGTGTTGTCCTCCGGCAGTGACTCCTCGTGAATCAACGCGCGGCCCAGCGTGGTCGGGCTCTGGAAGACCGCTCTGGGAAAGCGATCGTCTTGATGACCATACTCGTCGAAGAGCCGGGCCAACTCGGCCTGGGGCAACTCGTCGCGAGTCCGCATGAACGTGAATTCGAACAGACCGATCACCAACGGTGGCAGGGCGAAATAGCGAACCCCGTTGCACTCGATGTCGATGACCAAGCCGCGCCGCGCCCAGTCGGTCAGTTGATCGTCAAGCTGCTGCTTGGGTATTCCCAATTGAACCGACAACTCGTCAAGCGGAGTGGGACGCAGAGGAAGCCGGCGGGCCAATTCCGCCTCGTCGGGCGAGTAGAGTAGACGTAGAATCTGCAAGAGCACGGGCGAATCGGGAGCGCCCGTCAGACTCTGGTCGAGCCGGCTCTGCAGCAGTTGATATCGGCGGTTCTCGGAATTCGCGTGTCCCATGACGAGGGCCCAAGCGGTTAAGGATGATGGTCAGCGTCATTTGGGGAGGGCGAACCTCCTGGTGAGCCGGCCACCTTCGGTTCTCCGTGGCTCTCTCCAGTATACCCGTCGATTAGTCTTTGGAGGAGACGCGGCCACACCGGCCGAGGATGGGCGGAAAGGGCATTTCCGCAGGGGCAATGTACTTTACAAACCCGCCCCAATCGTGCAGAATAGGGTCCATGGCGTTGTATCAGGGGGCAGATCCCGGCGGCCTTCAGAGCAAGGTCGCGTTTTTTTTTGCCTTTGAGCAGTAGGTGTGACATGAGCGACCGTGTTCCGATGACGCGGACCGGCTATCAGAAGCTGCGCGAAGACCTCGACCACCTTGAAAACGTCGAGATGCCCAAGATCGAGAATCGCATCGGCGCGGCCCGGCTCGAAGGCGATCTGACCGAAAACGCCGAATACCACGGCGCCAAGGAAAGTCAGGGAATGCTGCAAGCGAAAATCAACGTGCTTCGCGACAAGCTCGCCCGGGCCAGCATTCTCGACCCCGCCAAAATGCCCAAGGGCGAGGTGGCCTTCGGCGCGACCGTCGTCCTCAAGGACCTCGATTGCGACGATCAGGAGGAGTTCACCTTGGTCGGCGCCGGCGAGGAAGACTGTGATGCGGGCAGGATTCTCGTCGACAGCCCGTTGGCCCAAGGCCTGCTGGGCAAGAAGAAGGGCGACCGGGTGGATATTCCCGTGCCGGCCGGCACGCTGCGATACGAAATCCTGGATATCCGTTTGGGAGATTTTTAGGCGGCCGAGAGAGAAACCACAGAACAGGTTAGCCGTCGAGCCTGCTCGACGTCGAGGATTTGGAACCACAGATGCACACAGATGCACACAGATGGACACAGATAGAATATGTGTCTGATCTCTCAGATGTCGGGTCATGACCCGGCCTACATCTCATACAGCACGAGGATAGACGATGAACGATATCACGCTCCAACAAGCCCGCGCGGCCGTTGAGGCCGCCCTGGAGAAGGCCGACGAAATCGGTACGAAAATGGACATCGCCGTGGTGGACGCCGGCGCCAACCTCAAGGCGTTTGTCCGGATGGACGGCGCGTGGCTCGGCTCGATCGACATCGCGTGCCGCAAGGCCCGAACCGCACGCTATTTCGACATGAA